>JBIQKL010000012.1:37234-41800 GCA_044506555.1 Hyphomicrobiales bacterium
CGCCTACCGCGCCCGGAGCGCCGCCGCCTCGATCATCTCGCCGACCGCAGCCGGATTCTCGAACTCGAGCGTCACCGCGAAGGCCGACGTCTTCTCGCGGAGCTCGGCGAGCCGCCCGCCCGCGCCGGCGAGGCGCGCCATGTCCTTCTCGGTGGTGACGAGCCGCAAGCCTTCGCCCTCGGCGAGGCCGAGCAGGCGGCCGGCGTCGGCCTCGGTGAACCGGTGATGATCGGGAAAGGGAACCGTGCGCTTCACCGTCGCGCCGGCGCCGGCAAGCGAGTCGAAGAACTTCTCCGGCCGGCCGATGCCGGCAAAGGCGAGCAGCGGGTCTTTCCGCCATTCGCGAAGCCGGACGGGCTTCAGCCGCGCACGGAGCACCTGCCGGCCGGCACGCGCCGCGGTGCGGACCAGCGTCTCGGAGCGCTCGCCGTCGCCGATCAGCACCAGCGCGTCGGCCCTGCGGAGCTGGACGGCGAGCGGTGCCCGCAACGGGCCCGCCGGCGTCACCATGCCGTTGCCGATGCCGACCGCACCGTCGACGCAGACCAGCGACAGGTCCTTGGCCAGCGACGGGTTCTGGAAGCCGTCATCCATGATGATCAGGTCGACGCCCTGCGCCAGGAGGAGCTTGGCGCCCGCGACCCGGTCGGCGCCCACCACAGTCGGCGCCGCGGCGGCGAGCAGCATCGGCTCGTCGCCGACGTCGGCCGCAGTGTGGCGCGCCGGATCGACCCGAAGCGGCCCCTTGGCCGAGCCGCCATAGCCGCGCGTCACGTATCCCGGCTTGAGGCCGCGTCCCCGGGCGATGCGGGCGAGCGCGATCGAGGCCGGCGTCTTGCCGGCGCCGCCGACGACGAAATTGCCGACGCAGACCACCGGCACCGGCGGCCGGAATTGCGGCGCCCGCACCATCCGCCACGCCGCCGCCTGGCCGTAGACCTTCGAGATCGGCCAGAGCATCAGCGCCGCGCCGCTCCGCTCCGGCCGCCACCAGAACCGTGGTGCGCGGCTCAAGGCGCGGACGCCGCACGCTTGCCGGCGCGCTCCGGCGGCGGGCCGAGATATGGCTGCAGCGCCGTCCAGGTCGCCGTCAGCGCCCCCGTGAACGGAGCGAGCGCGGCGCGCGCCGCCGCCACGCGCTGCTCGCGGAGCGACGGATCGGAGAGGAGCGCGTCGGCGGCAGCGGCGAGGCTCGCGGCGTCCGAGACGGCCGGCGCCGCATCGGCGAGCGCGTCGAGCGCGGCATAGACGTCGGCGAAATTATGGACGTGCGGGCCGTGCAGCACGGCGGAGCCGAGGCCGACCGGCTCGATCGGGTTCTGGCCGCCGTGGCGGACCAGCGACCCGCCGACATAGGCGACCGGCGCGACGCGATAGAACAGCCCGAGCTCGCCGAGCGTGTCGGCGACGTAGACGTCGGTCTCGGGTGCGAGCGGCTCGGACACCCGCCGCCGCGTCACCTCGAGGCCCCGGCCGGCCAGCATGGCGGCGATCTCGGCGCCGCGTTCCGGATGGCGCGGCACGATGATGGTGACGAGGCCCCGGTGACGCGCCGCAAGCCGACGATGGGCATCGGCGACGATCTCCTCCTCGCCCGGGTGCGTGCTCGCCGCCAGCCACACCGGGCGCCCGCCGAGCTCGGAACGGAAGGCGGCCACCGCCTCGGCCGACGCCGCGAGCGGCGGCGAATCGAACTTGAGGTTGCCGGTGACGACGACGTTCGGCGCACCCAGCGCCGCGTAGCGCTCGCCGTCGCGCGCGCTCTGCGCCAGGCACAGGGTGACCCGGGAGAACAGGTCGGAGACGACCGGTCGGTACCGCTTCCAGCCGGCGAAGCTCCGCTCCGACATGCGCGCATTGGCGACGACCAGCGGAATGTGTCGGGCCGAAAGGCTCATCATCGCCTGCGGCCACATCTCGGACTCGACGAAGACGGCGACGTCGGGCTTCCAGTGTGCAAGGAACGCCTCGGTGAACGGCTTGCAGTCGAGCGGCGCGAACTGGTGTATGGCGCCGGCCGGCAGTCGCTCGCCGGCGATCTTCGCCGCGGTGACGGTGACCGTGGTGAGCAGCACCTGCACCCGCTCCGACCGGAGTTTTCGGATCAGCGGCAGCACCGCGATGGTCTCGCCGACGCTTGCCGCATGGATCCAGGCGAGCCGCCCCGCCGGCCGCTCGCGCGGCGCCCGGCCGTAGCGCTCGCCGAGCCGCGCCGGGTCTTCCTTGCCCTTCGACACCCGCCACGACAGGATCAGCGGCGTCACCGGGCGGATCAGGATTCCGGCGAACCGGTAGAGGCCGAAGGCTGCCGTGCCGGCGGCGCTAGCCATGGCGCCGATCGACGATGCGGTAGGCACGCGCCGTCGCCTCGTTGAGGTTCGTCTCGACCGCGAGCCGCTTCTCCTCGAGGCGCGCGCCGTCGGCGTCCTCGGGAACCGATACGGGCTCGCCCACGGCGACCACCGATCGGCCGAACGGCAGGTTGATGGTCGAGCGGTCCCAGCTCTTCACGTCGATCCGCCGGCTGCTCGCATAGGCGATCGGGACGATCGGCCGGCCGCTCGCCCGGGCCAGCGTCACGATGCCGAGGCCGGCCCGTCGGGCAGCAAGATTGGAGATGTCGGCGGTCATGGTCACGCAGGCGCCCTCCGCGAGCGCCGCCTTCATCTCGACGAAGCCGGCGAGCGCGCCCTTCTCGAGCATCCGCGACGGGTCGCGGGCGGTCGAGCCGCGGATCGTCTTCACCCCGAGCTTCTCCGCGACCAGGGCGTTCAGCTCACCGTCGCTGCTGCGCGAGATCAGCACGCGTGCGTCGAAATCGAAGATGCGGGCGAAGGGCAGCATGAAATGCTGGCCGTGCCACATGGTGAAGATCACCGGAGCGAGGTGGATGTACCGCTCGAAGGCGTTCTCGGGATCGAAGCGGAGCGGGCTCGTCCAGTTGACGAAGCGCAGGTAGTTGGCCGCGAGACCGGCGACCCCCTTCTGGACCGGCGCGCTCTTGAGGATGCGGCTCGACAGGCGCGGCTTCCGGCGGCGTTTCGTCTCGGGTGCCACCGCCCCGGAGCGCTCCCCGCGCGGTGCCGTGTCCTCGGCGGCGTGCGTGGTCTCGGCCATCGGCGCCGGCTATCGGCCGCCGGCGGACGTCGCCTCGGGATCGAGGAGGCGGTGGAGGTGCACGATGAAGTAGCGCACGCGCGCATTGTCGACGGTCGCCTGCGCCTTGCCCTTCCAGGCATCGTAGGCGCTTCTGTAGTTCGGGTAGATGCCGACGATATCGAGGCCGGCAAGGTCGGCGAAGCGGATGCCCTCGATGTCCTCCAGCTCCCCCCCGAAGACGAGATGGAGAAGCTGCTCGGGGTATTCGGTCTTGCCTGGGCTGTTATCGTTTCCGGCCATCAGTGCGGCTCGCTGTCGACTCGTCGTATCAATTCGACCACGTCGCCGAAAAGCGCCGGATTCGCGGCGACCAGCGTCGGGTGGGTCGTATCGCGTTCATTGTAGCGAAGGCGCGCGCCGTCGAGCGTCGCAAGCTTCGCGCCGGCTTCGTGCACCAAAAGATCGGCAGCCGCAAGGTCCCAGTCCCGGGCGTTGGGCTTGGCGATGGCGACGTCGATCTCGCCGGAGGCGACGAGCGCCATCCGGTAGGCCAGCGAGCCGACGAAACGCGGTTTCCGCGTCGGCCCGGCGACGGTTACCGCGCTTGCATAGCGGCGGCTGCTCGCAAAACGTGCAGCCGCGAGATCCGCGCCGGTGCCTGCCGCGAGCTTACGGCCGTCGACGAAGGCGCCCTCGCCGGCAATGCCGTGGAAGACGATCCCCAGCGCCGGCGCGACCAGCACCGCCACTGCCGGCCGCCCCGCCTCGACCACGGCGAGCGAGATTGTCCAATCCTTCGCCCCGGCGAGGAACGAGCGGGTGCCGTCGATCGGGTCGACCACGAAGACGCGATCGCGATCGAGACGAAGGGCGGTGTCGGCCGTCTCCTCGGAAAGCCAGCCATAGCCGGGGCGCGCGCCGATGAGCAGCGCCGCCAGGCGGCGGTCGACCGCGAGGTCCGCCTCGCTCACCGGCGAGCCGCCTTCCTTCTCCCACACCCGCGGATCGCGGCGGTAGAAGGAGAGCGCGAGGCGTTCCGCCTCTCTCCCCGCTTCCACCAGGAGCGCGAGGTCGTCGGCCCGCGACGGCGCCATCGGCGACTCAGCGGCCCGCGATGGTCATGCCTTCGATGGCGACCGTCGGAGCATTGAGCGAGAAGCGGTAGGCGAGGTCGTTGGCCGGCACCATCCGCCGGAACATGTCCTTGAGGCTGCCGGCGACGGTGATCTCGCTGACCGGCTCGGCGAGCTTGCCGCCGCGGATCGCGAAGCCGGCCGCGCCGCGGCTGTAGTCGCCGGTGACGAGGTTGGCGCCGTGGCCGATCATCTCGGTGACGTAGAGCCCCTCGCCCACCGCGGCGAGGAGCTCCTCCTGCGACTGGGTGCCCGGAAGCAGCGTGAGGTTGGTCGAGCCCGGCGACGGGTTGCCGCCGCCGCGGGCGGCATGGCCGTTGGTGACGAGGCCGAG
>JBIQKL010000012.1:41900-53328 GCA_044506555.1 Hyphomicrobiales bacterium
CCGGTCGGGTACTTGCCCGGATTGAGCCGGCGGACGGCGCGCTCGCCCGCCTTCCGCCCGATGCTGGCCGGATCCGGGAGGTCGCTCCGGTGGACCTTCACCTCCGCCTCGTAATCGCGCTCCATGCCGGTGCCCTCGCCGGCGATGGCCGACGCCGACAGGCTGAAGCGCGAGGTGAGATACGAGCCGACGAAGCCGCCGGAGGTGGCGAGCACGAGGCCGCCGAGCGACCATCCGGCGCTGGCGCCGCCCGATTTGGTGACGCCGTCGACCGCCCGCGCCGCGTCCTCGACCGCGAGCGCGGTCTCGGTCATCTCGGCCGCCGACGGGATCGAGGCGTCGAGCAGGTCGAGGTCGGGGAACGCCGTCGCCAGCCGGTCGGGATCGGCGAGGCCGGCATAGGGATCCTCCGGCGCCACGCGGGCCATGGCCACCGCGCGCTCGGCGAGCTCGGCCGGATCGGCGACGACGTTGGCCGAGACGTTGGCGGTCTTCTTTCCGACGAACACGCGAAGCGTGAAGTCGTCGCCCTCGGAGCGTCCGGTCTCCTCGATCTTGCCGAGCCGCACCTCGACGGAGAGCGAAACGCCGCGCACGCATACCGCGTCTGCGGCATCGGCGCCGGCGCGCTTCGCGGCCTCGACGAGGCGGGCGGCGCGGTCGGTGAGATCGGACTGGTCGAGGATCTGCGTCATCGGGCGGGTCTCCGGGGCCCTTCATCTATGGCCGATGGGCGCGTCGGGCAAGGCAGGCTGACGCATTGCGCCCGCCAGTGTTCCGCGCCATATGGGGCGCCGAACCCGCCGTCGGCCCCGCGAGGGGTCCCAGCCCGGATCCGATTGCCCCATGTCGAGCCAGGCCGCCGCCGCCGCCAAGGAGAAGGCGCGCTACATCACCGGCTCGACCATGCGGCACGTGCTGGTGCTCGCCTCGACCAGCGCCATCGGCCTGGTCGCCATCTTCCTGGTCGATTTCCTCAACCTCTTCTACATCTCGCTCCTCGGCGAGCCGAGCCTGACGGCGGCGATCGGCTACGCCTCGGCGATCGTCTTCTTCTACGTCTCGCTCTCGGTCGGCATGATGATCGCGGCGACCGCGCTGGTATCGCGGGCGCTCGGCGCCGGCGACCGCGACCGGGCGCGCGAGGTCACCGCCTCCGCCCTGTCCTGGCTCGTCGTCGTCACCGGCGTCGCGACCCTCGCCACGCTTCCCTTCGTGCCGCAGGTGCTCACTCTGGTCGGCGCCGAAGGCGAGGCGCTCCGCGTCGCCTCGATCTTCACGTGGATCGTGATGCCGACGACGCCGCTCCTCGGCCTCGGCATGTGCGCGACCGGGCTGCTCCGCGCCGTGGGCGACCCCAGGCGCGCGATGTACACCACGCTGTGGTTCGGCGGGATCATCCTGGTCCTCGATCCGCTGATGATCCTCGGCCTCGGCTTCGGCGTGCCGGGGGCGGCCGTCGCGACGATGATCGCCAGGATCGGCATGGTCGCCTACGGCCTCGCGATGCTGATCCGCCGCCACGACCTGATCGCCCGGCCGACGGCCGCCGCGATGCGCCGCGACTTGGTCCCGCTTGCGAAGATCGCCGTGCCGGCGATCCTGACCAACGTCGCGACCCCCGTCGGCAACGGCTACGTCACCGCGGCGATGGCCACCTATGGCGATGCCACGGTGGCGGCCTGGACGATCATCTCGCGGCTGGTCCCGGTCGCCTTCGGCGGCCTGTTCGCCCTCTCCGGCGCAGTCGGGCCGGTGGTCGGCCAGAACTTCGGCGCGAAGTTCTACGACCGCGTCCGCGGCGCCCTCAACGACAGCCTCAAGATCAGCACCGTCTACGTCCTCGTCGTCTCGGCAATTCTGCTGGCCGCGCAGCACGGCATCGTCGCCGCCTTCGGCGTCACCGGCGACGCGGCGGACCTCGTCCTTCTCTTCTGCCGCTATCTCGCCATCACCTTCCTCTTCGCCGGCGGGCTGTTCGTCTCCAACGCCGCCTTCAACAACCTCAACTACCCGGCGCTCTCGACGCTCCTCAACTGGGGCCGGGCGACGCTCGGCACCGTCCCCTTCGTCATCGTCGGAGCGTCCTATGCCGGCGATGCCGGGGCGCTGGCCGGTTTCTTCATCGGCGGCATCCCGTTCGGGATCGTCGCGATGTTCCTCGCCTATCGGATCATCGGCCGCCTGGGGCGCGACGAGACGGAGCCCCTGCCGGTGTCGCGGACGGCGTAGTCGCCCTACCCGCCGATCGCCGCCGCGATCCGCCGCTTGATGTCGTCCTTGCCGCGGTCGCAGGTGGCCATGATCGCTTCGGCCTTGGCGAAGTCCATCGGGCCGAAGACGCCGGCGGGCGGGCGGATCAGGAGATCCGGCCGGCTGCTCCGCAGCTTCTCCTGGAGGATCGTGTTGAGCACCAGCACCACCGAGCCGAACGCGGTCTGGACCGGCCCGGGGACCCGGCGGGGATCGCCGCGCGGCAGCGAGACGACGTCGCTGGCGATGACCACGTCGACGTCGCCGAGCCGATCGTAGGGCACCGGATTGACGCAGCCGCCGTCGATCATCACGCGGCCCTCGAACGTCACCGCCTGGAACAGGATCGGCACCGCCGAGGAGGCGGCCAGCGCCGGGACCAGCGGCCCCGACCGGATCACCACCTCGGTCCCGGCGTAGAAGTCGGTCGCGATCGCCGCGAACGGGGTGGCAAGGTCTTGCACGTTCTCCGGCAGGAACGGCGGCATGAAGCTCCGCAGCGCCTTCACCGGATCGAAGTGGCCGAGGCCGAGCGACAGTTCGCCCAGGCGGCGGGGCCGGAGCTGCCACAGTCTTGCGAGGACGTCGCTGCGGCGCCTGAACAGGCCCTCGGCATAGCGCCGGATGTCCGCGCCGCTCATTCCCGCCGCATAGGCGGCGCCGACGATGGCGCCCATCGAGGTGCCGGCGATCGCCGCGGGCCTGACGCCGAGCTCGTCCAGCGCCTCGAGCACGACGACGTGGGCGAAGCCCTGCGCCGCGCCGCCGCCGAGCGCCAGGCCGATCCGGGAAGCGCCCGGCGCGGCACCCAACGGATCAGCTCTCGGGCGTGCCGACCCGCACCACCACCCGGTCGCCGGCGAAGAGCCGCTTCGACACCCGGCGGATGTCGTCGATGGTCACCGCGGCGATGAGATCGTTCCGCCGGTCGACATAATCGATGCCAAGATTCTCGAGCTGGATGGCGAGAAGCTGGTCGGCGATCGCGCCCGACGTGCTGAAACGAAGCGGATAGCTGCCGATGAGATAGGCCTTGGCGTCGGCGAGCTCCTGCTCGGTGGGCCCCTCCTCCGCGAAGCGCCCGATCTCGTCCTCGATCAGCGCCACGACCTCGTCCGCCTTGTCCGAGCGCGTCGAGGTCGAGACGAACCACAGTCCCGCATGGTCGAGCGGGATCAGCCCGAGCCAGATCGAGTAGACCAGCCCCCGCTTCTCGCGGATCTCCTCGTAGAGGCGCGACGTGAAGGTGCCGCCGCCGAGGATGTGGGCCGCCACGGAGGCCGCGATGAAGTCGGGATCGTCGCGCATCAGGCCGTTGCCGGCGATCTGGATGACCGATTGCGGCACCGGCATCGCCACGTCGATGGTCCGCGCCGTGGACGGGGCGATGTCGGCGACGCCGATGCGGCTGGACGTGGCCGGCAGGTCGCCGAACAGCGCATCGAGCATGACGCCGGCCTGCTCGGCATCGATGTCGCCGACGATGGCCACCTTGAGGTTGTCACGGGCGAGGACCTGGTCCTTGTAGGTCCGCAGATCGTCGGGGGTGATGGTCGCGAGGCTGTCGAGCGTGCCTTCGTTCGGATCGGCATAGGGGTGCCCGCCGAACACCGCCTCCATCATCTCGCGGCTGGCGATCTCGCCCGGGTCGCGCTCGCCGGCCTTGATGCCGGTCATGATCTGGGCGCGGATGCGCTCGACCGGCTCGGTATCGAAGCGCGGTTCGGTCAGCGCCAGGCGGGCAAGCCGCACCGCCTCCTGCCGGTTGTCGCTGAGGGTCCGGAGCGAGCCGGAGAACACGTCGCGCGAGGCACTGAACGAGAGGCCGATCGAATAATCGTCGAGCGCGGTCTGGAAGGCCCGGCTGTCGAGGTCGCCGGCCCCCTCGTCGAGGAGGGCGGAGAGCATGTAGGCGACGCCGGGCTTGTCCGCGGGGTCCTGCGTCGCGCCGCCCTCGAAGGCGAAGGAGACGGCGACGACGGGTACGGAATGCTCCTCGACCAGCCAGGCCTCGATGCCCTCGGAACTGACGACGCGCTGGATGTCGACGGCGCCGGCAGGCCCGGCGAGGACGACGGGAGCGAAGAGCAGGCCGAACCCAGCGGCCAGTGACTTGATGTTCATGGATCGGCTCCGGGGATCAGGACGGGCTCTGCTCGGACGAGCCGACCAGGTAGCCGGTCACCGACCGGCGGATGTCGAGGTACTTCCTGGCGGCCGCATTCACCTGCTCGACCGTGACCGCATCGATGGCGGCCGGCCAGTTCTGCGCCTCCTCGATGGTCTCGCCGCTGGCGAGCGCCATGCCGAGGGCGCTGGCGAGCGAGGTCGCACTGTCCTGGGCATAGACGGTCGACGCGATCAGCCGGCGCTTGGCGCTGGCGACCTCGGCCTCGGTGACGCCGTCGGCGACGAGCCGGGCGATCTCCGCGTCGAGCGCCGTCTCGAGCTGGTCGAGGGTGCCCTCGCCGCGGGGCGTGCCGTAGAAGCCGAACATCGTGTCGCCGAGCGAGTTCGAGCGGTAGAAGGCGCCGGCGCCGGCGGCGATCGCCTGGTCCACCACGAGCTCGCGGTAGAGGCGGCTGGTGGTCCCGCCGCCGAGGATCTCCGCGAGGATGTCGAGCGCCTCGCCCTCCCCCGGCTCGGCCGTGGTGTAGGACGGAACCAGGTAGACCCGCTGCATCGACGGCTGGGTGACGTCCGGATCGGACAGCGTCACCGTGCGGGCCGCGTGCGGCTCCGGCTCGCTGGCGCGGAAACGCGGCGGCGGATCGAAGCGGCGCGGCACCTTGCCGTAGATCTCCTCGGCGAGCGTGCGCACCTCGTCGGCGGTGACGTCGCCGGCGACGATCAGAATGGCGTTGTTCGGGGTATAGTAGCGATCGTACCAGGAGAGCGCGGCGGAAAGGTCGAGCTTGGCCATCTCGTCCGGCCAGCCGATGGTCGGGATGCCGTAGCGGCTGTTCTGGTACAGCGCGGCGCGGACCGCCTCGGAAAGCTGCGCGGCCGGCTCGCTGTCGATCCGCATGCGCCGCTCCTCCAGGATCACGTCGCGCTCGGGGGCGATCACCGCGTCGGTCAGCACCAGGTTGGCCATGCGGTCCGCCTCGAACTCCATCATCAGCGGCAGGTACTGCTTGGCGACGGTCTGGTGGTAGGCGGTGACGTCGTCGGTGGTGAAGGCGTTCTGGTTGCCGCCGACCGAGCTGACCGCGTCGGAGAACTCGCCCTCGGGATGGTTCTTGGTGCCCTTGAACATCAGGTGCTCGAGGAAATGGGCGACCCCCGATTCGCCCGGCCGCTCGTCGGCGGCGCCGGCCTTGTACCAGACCATGTGCGTGACGATCGGCGCGCGGTGGTCCGGGACCACCACCACCTGCAGGCCGTTGTCGAGCGTGAAGGTGGTCGCGCTTTCCGCGAACTTCGGCGTTTCGGCCGACGCCGCCGGCACCATCAGCGCCAGCGCCACGACGAATGCGGCGGCGCGCGCAGTCGATCTCATCAAGGGAACTACCTCTTCTCGTAGGCAACCGGACGAACGGACCGGATTCCAGCGGAGCTTAACCCGTCGCGCGGCGGGTGACGCATTACAAGCGCTTAAGGAACAAGGCCATTTCGGGGCACGGACTCGGCCGCCGCCCGAAGGTGCCGGCTAGCCCCGGTACGGCGCGCAGGAATCGCCGACGATCAGGGCCGGCTGGAAGACGACGTTCCGCGGCTCGCCGGCGCCGCGGCTGATGCGGTCGACGAGCAGCCGCACCGCCTCGTTGGTCATGTCGACCACCGGGTGCTCGGTGCGGGTCAGTCGCGGCCGGAGGCCGCCGATGCCGGGGATGGTGTCGGTCGAGACGATGGAGATGTCCTCGGGGCAGCGCAGCCCGAGATCGGCGATCGCGCGCATCACGCCGAGCGCCATCACACCGCTCGCGACGTAGAGCGCGCTCGGCCGATCCGGCTGCTGGAGAAGGCTCCGCGCCGCCGAATAGGCGGCATCCTCGCGGAACTCGCCGGAACGGACATGGTGCTGCTCGGGCGCGAGGCCGCGGGCCTTCATCGCCGCCAGCATCCCGTCCTGGCGGCCGCGGGCCGTGGAGAGCTGCAACGGCCCGGTGATCGTGCCGATCCGCCGGTGCCCGAGGTCGAGGAGGTAGTTCGTCGCCTCCCGGCCTGCCGACACGTTGTCGATGGTGACGGTGTCGGAATCGTCCTCCGGCAGCGTGCGGCCGAACAGCACCGTCGGCATCGGCTTGCCGTCGAGATCGCGCTTCACCGCCTGCCGGGCATCGCCGACCGGGACCAGCACCACCCCGTCGCACGGGATGGCGCGGATCCGGGCGAGGATGCGCTTCTCGGCCTCGGGCTTCTCGTCGCTGTTGAAGACGACCATCGAGTAGCCCCAACCGGCGACCGCCGCCTCCGCCGCCCAGGTCACCCGGGCGAAGAACGGGTTGGCCAGATCGGCCACGACCAGGGCGATGAGCTGGCTCCGCCCGCTCCGCAGGTTCCGCGCATTCAGCGACGGCGCATAGTCGAGCTCGCGGATCGCCGCCAGCACCCGCGCCCGGAGCTCCGGGCTGACATAGGCGGAGTCGTTGATGACGGCCGACACGGTCGCGGTCGAGACGCCCGACGCCTTCGCCACATCCCTGATCGTCGCCATGCACCTATCCAGCTAACCGATTTGCCAATCGTCGCTGTTGAGAACGCCTTTGTCCAGCCCGTTGGAAAAGCATTTTCGCTTGCGAGTATTCGTCGATTGATGGAAACTGCCGAAACGGTTTGGCCGTGTTCGCTCACAGTGAGCCGCGGCTCCGTTGGGAGGACAAGGACATGAGGACATTGCTTCTGGGGGCCGTCGGCCTCGTCGCAGCCCTGGGCACGGCAAGCGCCCAGGACAAGCCGCTCCTCGGCATCGTATCGATCACCGCGACCGAGGCGAACAACGCGCGCTACATCAAGGGGGCGGAGAAAGCCGCCGCCGAGAAGGGCTGGGAGGTCTCGGTCATCGATGCCCAGGGCTCGGCCGACCAGGCCAATGCCGGCATCCAGAACTTCGTCCAGCGCGGCGCCACGGCGATCGTCGACATGGTGTTCCCGGTGTCGTCGATCGGTGCCGGCCTCGCTGCCGCCGACGAGGCCGGCATCCCGGTCGCGACCTGGGGCGGCGGTCTCGGCGGCAGCGTCGTCGCCACCAACGGCTCGGGCGGCCCGATGGCGATCCCGATCGTCGAGATGATGATCGAGGACCTGGGCGGCAAGGGCGAGGTCCTCGCCCTCACCTATCGCACCGGCGAGGTCTGCCGGGACCGCGAGGTGGTGATGGACGAGATCCTCGCCGACCATCCGGACATCAAGGTCACCAAGAACGAGGTCCGCATCCCGGGCTACTTCGAGGACGGCGCGCAGTACGCCACGGCGTGGCTGGCACTGCATCCTGCGGGCAGCGGCCCGCTTGCGATCTGGGGCTGCTGGGACGATCCCTCGATCGGCGCGATCTCGGCGCTCCGCCAGGCCGGCCGGGACGACGTCAAGGTCTACGGCATCAACGGCAACGCCCAGGCGCTGGAGAACATCCAGAAAGGCTTCATGACCGCAACGGCCTGGCAGGATTCCTTCACCGAGGGCTACAACATGGTCGGCATCCTCGAGGAGGCGATCGCCGCCGGCGAGGGCTGGGAGCCCAAGGCCGCCGAGGTGCCCGCCGTGGTCGTCACCAGCGACAGCGTCGAGCAGTTCCTGACGGACCATCCCGAGGCCATCGGCCAATAGGAGCGCTTCGGGTACACTCGACCGCGATGACGACCGGAACGGCCAGCGCGGGGGCACCTGTCGGCGCCCTCTTCCTCGCGGCGAAGGGCATATACAAGTCCTTCGGCGGCGTCCGCGCGCTCTCCGGCGTCAACCTCGACATCCGCGCCGGCGAGGTCCATGGCCTCGTCGGCGCCAACGGCGCCGGCAAGTCGACGCTGATCCGCTGCCTCGCCGGGCTCGAGCACCCCGACGCCGGGACGATCGAGATCGACGGGGCCGCCGTCGCGATCGACAACCCGCACGCCGCCGACCGCCTCGGCCTCGGCTTCATCCACCAGGAACTCGCGCTGGTCACCGGCATGAACGCGCTCGAGAACATCATGCTCGGCGCGCCGAAACGAACGCGCCTCGGCGCGGTCGACTGGCGGAGCACCGCCCGCGACGTCGCCCCGGTCGCGCAGCAGGTCGGGATCACCTTCCCGCTCACCACGCTCGTCTCGAAGCTGTCCACCGCGGAGCGCTGGCTGGTCTCGATCTGCCGGGCGCTGGTGCGGAAGAGCCGGCTGATCGTGATGGACGAGCCGACGGCGTCGCTCTCCGTCCACGAGGCGGAGCGGCTCTACGCGATCGTCCGCGAGCTGTCGCGCGTCGGCATCGCCGTCCTCTACGTCTCGCACCGGCTCGACGAGATCCTCGACCTCTGCCATCGCGTCACCGTGTTCCGCGACGGCCGCTCGGTGGCCGAGATGCCCCGCGACTCCTTGACTCGCCGCGGGCTGGTCGAAGCCATCGTCGGCGGCGCCGCGCCCGAGGCGCTGCATCACGAGCCGGTCGCGCGCGACGCGGCCGTCGTTCTCAGCGTCGACGGCATCGTCCGCTTTCCCCGCGTGCGCGGCGCGAGCTTCGCGCTTCATAAGGCGGAGGTGCTCGGCCTCGGCGGCCTTGTCGGCGCGGGACGGAGCGAACTGGTCCGCATCGTCTTCGGCGCCGACCGGCCCGACTCCGGCACCATGACGCTCGACGGACGCCCCTTCGCGCCGCGCAGCCCCGCCGCCGCGATGGCCGCCGGCATCGGCCTCGTGCCGGAGGAGCGGCGCTCCGAGGGGCTGGTCCTGATGAAGAGCATCGCCTTCAATGTCGGCCTCGCCAATCCTGGCAAGATCGGCCGGCCGGTCGTCAACATGCGGCGGCGCGCGGTGCTCGCCGACGACCTGATCCGGCGGCTGTCGATCAAGGCGCCGGGACCGGATGCGCTGGTCGGCCGGCTGTCGGGCGGCAATCAGCAGAAGGTGGTGATCGGCAAGTGGCTCGCCCGCGAGCCGCGCGTCCTCATCCTCGACGAGCCGACCCGCGGCGTCGACATCGGCGCCCGCGCCGAGATCCATCGCCTGATCCGCACCCTCGCCGCGGGCGGCATCTCGGTCATCGTCATCTCGTCGGAGGCCGAGGAATTGCCCGAGGTCTGCGACCGCGTGCTGGTGATGGTCGAGGGACGCGTCGTCCGCGAGCTCGCCGGCGACGCCATCACCCGGAACGCCATCGTCCAGGCGAGCTACGCCGACGAGAACGCAGGAACAGCGACGGCAGCATGACCGGAATCGAACATCCCGCCACCGCGGCGCCCCCGGCGACCGCACGCCACAAGCAGGCGCTCGGCTTCCTCGCCCGCTACGGCACGATCGTCGGGCTCGTCCTGATGATCGTGGTGTTCTCCTTCGCCTCGCCCGTCGCCTTCCCGACAATGGCGAACGGCGTCAACGTCCTCAACCAGGCCTCGCTGGCGATGATCATCGCCGGCGGCCTGACCATCGCTGTCATCGTCGGCGAGCTCGACCTCTCGATCGGCTTCGCCGCCAGCATGGAGGGCGTGCTGGTGACCGGGCTGATCGTCCATACCGGCCTGCCGATCCCGGTCGCGATCCTCGCCGTCATCCTCGTCGGCGCGCTGATCGGCCTGCTCAACGGGCTGGTCGTCACCAAGGCGCGGGTCAACTCGGTGATCGCCACCCTCGGCATGGGCACGATCATCGTCGGCCTCAACTTCGCCTATTCCTCGGGGGTGCCGATCGTCGCCGGCGTGCCGGAAGCGTTCCTCAACATCTCGCTCGGCCGCTTCCACGGCATTCCCCACAACATCATCGTCATGGTGGTGGTGCTCGGCTTCCTCTGGTTCCTGGTCGAGCGCACCTCGATCGGCCAGTCGATCCAGGCGGTCGGCGGCAACCCGGCGGCGGCGCGGCTCTCCGGCATCAACGTCGACGGCATCAAGATCCTCGGCTTCGTCCTCTCCGGCGTCTGCGCCGCGATCACCGGCATCCTCCTCGCCGCCCGTCTCGGCAGCGGCACGACAAGCGCCGCGGACACCTACCTGCTCACCGCCTTCGCCGCCGTCTTCCTCGGCTCGGCGACGCTCCGCGACGGCGAGTTCCACGTCTTCGGCACCTTCATCGGCGTGCTCATCATCGCGGTCGGCTTCAACGGCCTCGCGATGTTCGGCGCCCCGACCTGGACGCAGTTCGTGTTCCAGGGCGCAATCCTCATCGTCGCCGTCGGGCTATCGAGCCTCGGGCGCGTGCTTTCGGAGCGATAGAAATGGCGGATACCTGGGAACTCTACGTCATCGAATATGCGCGGAGCCGCAGCCAGCCCGTCGCCAGCCTGATCGCCGGTGCGTTCGAGGACGGCACCATCGACCTGCCCTTCTCCTTCGTCCTGGCCCGGACCGGCAGCCGCAACGTCCTCCTCGACTGCGGCTTCATGAACGAGGGCGGCGGCGCCGAGATGGCGATCCGCTTCGACGTGCCGTCATGGATCTCGCCGCTCCGCATGCTCGACGAGATGGGCGTCCGCCGCGACGACGTCAGCGACATCGTCCTCTCCCATGCCCATTTCGACCACATGGGCAGCATCGCCGAGTTCCCGAAGGCAAGGCTGCACATCCAGAAGCGCGAGTACCTGTCGTGGATGGAAGCGATGGCCCTGCCCCGCCAATACGGCTTCCTCACCCAGGTCGTGCACCCCGACGACCTCCGCACCGCCTTCGACGCCTCGCTGGAGCATCGCCTCAATCTGATCGAGGGCGACCTCGACGACGTGCTGCCCGGCATCCATGTCCGGTCCGGCGAGGGCCACACCCTCGGCCAGCAATTCATCATCGTCGAGACGCGCCGTGGCCGGATGGTCGTATCCGGCGACTGCATCTACGGTGCGCGCAACATCCTCGGCAACAACAACGACGGGGTCTACATCCCGCTCGGGGCCGGCGTCGGCTCGACCTGGGAACAGGTCAAGACGATCGACCGCATCAACACGGAGATCGGCGGCGACATGTCGAAGCTCGTCATCCTCCACGACTTCGACCGCTGGGCGAAGCTCGAAGTCGAGCGCGAGGTGGAAGGCTTCCGGATCATGCGGGCCGCTTAGG
>JBIQKL010000013.1:0-3197 GCA_044506555.1 Hyphomicrobiales bacterium
GTAGCCGCCGTCCTTGCCGAACAGCTCGGCCATCATGCGGTCGAAGTCGCCACCCTTGGCGATCACATGGCCATGGCCGCGGTGGGTGCTGACGATATAGTCGTCGTCGCGGAGAGCCGCGCAAACGCCCGAAGCGATCGCTTCCTCGCCGATGTAGAGATGCACGAAGCCCGGCAGCTGGCCCTTGGCGAACAGGCGTCCGACCTCTTCTTCGAAGCGGCGGATGCGCGTCACCCGCGTGAAGATGTCGATGATCGTCGCGGGAGCTATCTGTTCCTTGTTCATCTGCGGGACCCCTGGATATGACTTTGCTGTCGGTTCGGCGCGGCGCCGGTTCACGTCACGAGAGCGGCGGCGGTCAATGCGAGGACCTTTGTGGCGGTTCTGATCTGTTCAACCTCGATATGCTCGTCGACCATCGGCCATGTCGGTATGAATCCCGGCCCATACTCGACGCAGGTGATGCCCGCGCCCTTGAAGTGGCAGGTGTCGGCCGTCGCGCCGATGCGGTGACCGGCTCCGACTTCGGGCGCGCGGCCAGTAACCTGCTCATGGGCCGCGATAAGCTCGGTTACGAGCGGCGACGTCAGCGCAGTGGCCGCGCGCGCCGGCATGTTGGGTTGCCGTGGGCTCAACGGGACGACAAGCTCGTAGCGGAACTCCGGGTCCTCGGCCGCGATCGAATCGAGGAGGCCCCGGAGGTCTTCCGTGACCTGTCGCTCGGTCATTCCCGGCACCATCCGCAGGTCAAAGCTGAGAGCGGTGACGTCCTGGAAATGCTCGATCCCCCGCACGGCCATGCGCGGAAAACCCGGGATCATCGGATCGGGCCGGAAACGGAGCCAGCCTCCCTCGGACATCGCCTTCAGGGGCTGGTAGGACGGACCGAAAGCGGCGATGACCTTGGCGGCCTTCTCGATTGGATTGACATACGGAACGCGCGCCTTGAACTCACCCTTCACCCTGACCTTACCCTGCACATAGCCGACCGAGACAACGCCGACATCGAGATCGCCGGCCTCCGTGACGATGCAAAAGTCGGGCCGGAGGCCGCTCTCCACGACGTGAATCGCGCCGACGCCACCGCCGGTCTCAGCGGCCACGCAAGCGACGCTAAGGTCGCCCTTGAGGGGAATCCCCGTCCGGCGCACGGCCTCGGCCGCTATGAGGATGGACGCGACGCCCGCCTTCATGTTGATGGCGCCGAGGCCGTAGAGCTTTCCGTCGGAGATCGTCCCGGCAAACGGATCGAACTTCCACTCGGCTTCGCGAAACGGCCGCCCGTTCCAGTCGCTCGTGTCCGTATGGCCGCACAGCATCAGGCCAGGACCGGCTTCGCTGCCCCGCAGAGTGGCGATCGTGTTGCGGGTAGATCCCCCATCGGGCAGCGCAATGGTCTGAATATCGACCTCGAAGCCGCGGTCGGCGCACCAGCTCCCGATCCATTCGGCGATCTTGGTTTCGCCCCAGAGCGGCGAAGGAATGGCAATCAGCTGCTGAGTGAGCGCCACCGCCTCGTCGGGATCGAATGCGGCCAGCACGTCAGCCGTTCGAGGGGTGATTGCCGCGATGCCCATGGCTAGCCGCTGCCTCGGCGGCGCATGGCCCACACGTCAATGCCTACTTGTGCCCCACCCCAGAGCCGCGCGACGCCAATCGTATTGCGCGTCGGATAAGGCGCACGGGCGTAGTCGCGGAAGATGCGGTCCATTTCAGCGAACTTGTCGATGTCGGTCAGCGAAACGTTGATGCGGACTACGTCCTCCCAGCTGCAACCCGCCTCCCGCAGCACGGCCGTGACATTGTCCAAGGCACGGCGGAGTTCGGCTTCGAAGCCGCCCTTGACCACCCCCGAGCCGTCGGGATGGGTCCCAAGGTAGCCCGAGGTCACGAGGAGATCGCCGAAACCGAGCGCCTGGCTGTAGGCACTTGACGGCTGCGGCGCATCGGGGCTGAGGACGACGTCGAACTCAGCCACCGCTACATCTCCGGCGTGTGAAACACCGTCTATCCGGCATCACTTTCATCATCCCCATGTGCGTGCTTCTTCGCTTTGCCCCGACGGGCTTCGCGAAGGTAGTTGTAGATCGTCGCCCGGCTGAACCCGAACTGGTCCGCGAGGATCGGAGCCGCTTTCTTGACCTGAAAGACGCCCTTGTCCTCGAGGCGGGCTATCAGATTGATCTTGTCCTCCCGGCTGAGAACCGAGCCGTTGACGCCGCTTTCCGCGATGGTCTTGGTGATGATGCTGCCGATCGTCTGGTGAATGTCGTCCGACAGCGTCTCACTCACCGCCGCGTGGTTCTCGATCTTCACGAACTGGTCGACGACCCTTTGGAAGGCGAGAAAGCCGGTGATGTCGTAGTTGATGCAGAATGCGCCATAGGGCTTGCCACTCGCGTCACGAAGGAAGGTCGTGCTCGACTTCATCATTCGTCCGTCGGGAAGCTCGGTCAGGTAGTTGTAGAGGTCGGCGTCGGCCTCGGCTGCCCGTACCTTGGTCAGGATCAGGTCGGTCGCCGCGCCGCCGACGGAACGGTTGGACAGGTTGCCCTCGACGTGAATGATCGAATGCTCGAGGTCGCTGAAATCATGGATGACGACCTCGCAATAGGGGGCGAACAGTTTCTCGACCACTTCGGCGATCTGGCGCAGCAGCGTCAATGTGACGGTCTCTCCGAACCCTTTCGCCATTGCCGCTGGGTCTCTCGTGGTCATGACCGCGCCGACTGCTCCTTGCTGTTCGGATCGGCCAAGGAGATTGCTTCGATCTCGATCATGGCTCCCATCGGCAGGCGGCTGACCTGAAAGGTCGAGCGCGCTGGAGGGGCGCCGTCGAAATAAGTCGCGTAGATCGCGTTCACCTTCGCGAAGTCCTCGAAGTCGAGGAGGAAGATCGTCGTCTTGAGGATGTCGGCCATCGTAGCGCCGGCGGCGAGATTGATCGCCATCACGTTGTCGAGCGCCTGGCGGGTCTGAGCCTCGATGCCACCGTCGACAAGCGCACCCTTCTTGGGATCGACGCCCATCTGCCCCGCAATGAAGAGGAGGCCCCGGGCGGCGACGGACTGCGAATAGGGGCCGACAGGCCGCGGCGCCGCGTCGGTGTTGATTGCCCGCCGGTTCATTCGCGCGACTCCCCGTGCGTCTGCGATCCCGCCAAATCCGTCATGCAGCACTCTCCGTCGTTCCGGGAT
>JBIQKL010000013.1:3297-4752 GCA_044506555.1 Hyphomicrobiales bacterium
ATGCGCAAAATCCAGGGGCCGGAGCACATCAAGACCGGCGGCGCGATCTATTACGGGCATCGGAGCTATGCCGACCACACGCCGCACGGTCACATCGGCGATCCCGGCCTCGCCGCCAAGGAGACCGGCGAAAAGGGCTACAACGCCATTGTCGACTGGCTGAGCGAGGTCATCAAGCGCGATTTCTTCGATAGCTGAGCGGCGAGCTTCCGATGCCAACACGTTCCAATCTCAGGATCAATGGCACCCGGTTGTGGGCCTCGCTGATGGCGATGGCCGAGATCGGGCCCGGCGTCGCCGGCGGCAACAACCGCCAGACGCTGACCGATGCCGATGGCGAGGGGCGCGCGTTGTTCGCCGGCTGGTGCAAAGAGGCGGGCCTGAGCCTTGGCGTCGATCAGATGGGCACGATGTTCGCGACCCGCGCCGGCACGGATCTCGATGCCGATCCGGTTTGCATCGGTAGCCATCTCGATACCCAGCCCACTGGCGGCCGCTACGACGGTGTGCTCGGCGTCCTTGCCGGCCTCGAACTCGTTCGCGCGCTCAACGACGCGGGTATCATGACGCGTCGGCCGATCGTGATCGCCAACTTCACCAACGAGGAGGGCACGCGCTTCGCGCCCGCCATGCTGGCCTCCGGCGTCTTCGCCGGCGTGCATACGCTTGAATGGGCGCATGCCCGGACCGATGCGGTAGGCTGCACCGTAGAAGAGGAGTTGAGACGCATCGGCTGGCTCGGCGACGAACCCGTCGGCGCCCGGAAGTTGCACGCCTATCTCGAACTGCACATAGAGCAGGGGCCGATCCTCGAGGCAAAGAACGTGGAGATCGGCGTTGTCACCCATGGCCAAGGGCTCAAATGGCTTGAGGTGACGCTCAGGGGCCGTGAGAGCCATACCGGCTCGACCCCGATGGCGATGCGTGTCGATGCCGGGCTCGGCATGGCGAGGATCATCGACCTCGCGCACAAGGTTGCCATGGAGCGCGCTCCCGACGCTCTCGCCGCTGTCGGCCGCTGTACGCTCGAGCCCAACTCGGTCAACACCGTCCCCGGCCGCGCCACCTTTACCATCGATTTCCGCCATCGCGACAAGGCGGTGCTCGACGGGATGGCGACAACCCTACGCACGCGCGCGGAGACAATTGCCGCCGAGATCGGGCTTACGATCGACATCGCCGAGATCGGCGCATTCGATCCGGTTGCCTTCGACCCACACTGCGTCGCCGCTGTCCGCGAAGCGGCGCGGTCGCTTCACTACAGCCACACGGACATCGTCGCCGGCGCCGGACACGACGCCTGTTGGATCAATCGCGTCGCGCCAACCGCGATGATCATGTGCCCCTGCGTCGGTGGCCTCAGCCACAACGAGGCCGAGGCGATCACGCCGGAGTGGGCGGAAGCTGGCGCCAACGTGCTCCTTCACGCGGTTCTCTCGCTCGCCGGCGGCGCGG
>JBIQKL010000013.1:4852-38380 GCA_044506555.1 Hyphomicrobiales bacterium
ATCCGGCCGCGGATGCGCGTAGTTCGAGTAGACGAGGATGTTGGTGCCGGCGCGCACCGCGGCGACGGCGGCGTCTTCGAGCGTGTAGTGCTTCTCGATGGCCTGCATCTCCATGTCGTCGGAGATGATGACGCCGTCGAAGCCGATGTCGTCGCGGAGCAGGTCGAGTGCAGGTTTCGACAGGCTCGCCGGCAGCCTGGCCGACGGCTCGGAGAGCGGCTCGAGATAGAGGTGGCCCGACATCACCATGTCGACCAGACCGGCCGCCACCAGCGCGCGATAGGGCTCGAGTTCGGCCGGCGTCCAGGTCTCGGTGATGTCGACGAAGCCCTTGTGGCTGTCCTCGCGGCTCGAGCCGTGCCGGGGAAATGCTTCAGCGCGGTCAGCACGCCGCTGGCGCGGTGGCCGCTCACGAATGCGCTGGCATAGGCCGCTACCGTTTCGGGGTCGCCGGAGAAGCTCCGGCCCAGCGCGCCGATGATCGGGTTGTCGGGGTTGACGTCGACGTCGACGACCGGGCCGAGATTGACGTTGAAGTTCCAGCTCCTCAGATCCCGCGCCAGCCCCGCGTAAATGGCGGTCGCCTCGGTGACCGAGTTCGAGGCGGCGACATCGTGGGCCGAAGGCCGCTCGGTGAACCCGACCTCCTCCGTGAGCCGCTCGATCCTGCCGCCCTCCTGGTCGACGGCGATCAGCACCGGCGTTGCGCCGCCGGCGTCGAGAATGGCCTGGTTGAGCGCCACCACCGAAGCGCGGCTGCCGGCGTTACGCCCCAGGAAGAGGACGCCGCCGACCTGGCCGGCCGCGATCTGCCCGATAAGCTTTGCCGGCCAAGGGTCCTGGGGCGACGTGCCGATGAAGCCCACCATGATCATCTGGCCGATCATCGCTTCGAGGTCATCGTCCCGGTTCTTCACCAGGCGGGAGGGCGATGGATCGGCATAGGCCAAGCGCACGGATGCGGCTGCCACCATGACCGCCGCCAGTAGGATGAGTGACCTGCCCCGCATCGTCCGTACCCGTGGCGCCTCGGACCGACCAGCGTCAGAAGTCCGCACAGGGCAGCGATACCACATCCGGCAGGCGGCCGCCTTCTGCGCCGACGTCATTCCCGCGATCGCGCCGCTACGCGCTTCGGACGCCGCCGGCGGGCCCGCGAGGGTCTTACCTGAACATCATGATGGATGACGAAGCGGCGCGGCGGGTTCAGGCGACGTTCGGGGAAAATTGCCCACGCCTGGCGGCGACGAGGAAGAAGTATGACTCGTCGACCCTCTTTCGCATCGATCGCAACATCGCGCCCGCCTGAGCCTCAAGGCGGCGGGACCGAACGGGTGCCGGGACTTCCGGTCCGGGATGCGTGCTGTTCTCCAGGGCCCGTCGTCTGTGCCCGGACGTCGTGCCGGTGCTACGCGCCGTCCCCGACGTTCGACCATTGTTCCAGACGCCCGCGTCCCAAGGCGATCGCATCAGCCCGATCGACCTCGGGAAGATCGCATTCGATGCAGATCGGCCGGCTGTATCCGGTTGCCCGCAGCGCCGGGAGGAAACGGTCGAAATCGACCTGGCCGTCGCCGACCGGCTTCTCCTCGCCGACGGTGCGGCCGTCGCGCGGGTAGAGACCGTCCTTCGCGTGGACGCTCCGGATCCACGGTCCGAGCAGCGGCAGCGCGTCGATTGGATTGCCCTTGCCGTAGAGGATCAGGTTTGCGGGATCGAAGTTCACGCCGACATTTTCGCGGCCGACATCCTCGATCGTGCGCAGCAGCGTCACCGGCGTCTCCTGGCCGGTCTCGAAGCAGAAGTCCTGCCCGTTGCCCCGGCAATGATCGGCAATGTCCTGAAGTGCCGGGATGAGGCTCCGGTAGAGCGGGTCGTTCAGGTCCTCCGGCACGAAGCCGAGATGGGTGATGACCTCGCTCACCCCGATCGATGCGGCGAAGTCCGCCGCATGCTTCATCAGCGCGACCCGCTCGGCACGGAGCGCCGGCGGCACCAGGCCGGTGGTGACGGGTCCCTCGATCAGGTCCCACACCACGTGCCCAGGATAGCCGGCCCACAGCGCCGTGATCCGGACGTCGTGCTCGGCGCATTCACGGATGATGAGGTCGCGGGTCGCTTCGGTATAGGAGGCGGGATCGTAGACCGACAGGTGGCAGACGCCGAACCCCATCTCCCGCACGCGCGCGATGGTGCCCTCGGCCACCTTCGGCAGCTTGGTGACGATCCCGATCTCGTAGTCCATTTCGCCTGACTTGCTCCTCGCTCAACCCTTGACGGCGCCCATGGTCAGGCCCCGCACCAGGGCCTTCTGGACGAAGAAGTAGAAGACGATCACCGGCAGCATCGCGAATACCGCCGCCGCGGTCAGTTCGCCCCAGCGCACCTCCTCGTAGGACACCCAGTTGTAGATGCCGAGCGGCAGGGTCTTCGCATATCGCGCGGTGAGCACCATCGCGTAGAGGAACTCGTTCCACGAGAAGATGAACGAGAAGATCGCCGAGGTCGCGAGGCCGGGCAGGGACAGCGGCAGGATGATCCGGAGAAATACGCCCCAGCGGCTGCAGCCGTCGATCGCCGCGGCCTCCTCCAGCTCCTTCGGGATCTCGAGGAAGTAGCTCCGCATCATCCAGATGACGAAGCCGAGGATGATGGTCAGGTAGACGATGACCAGCGCCGTATAGGTGTCCTTGAGGCCGACCGCGGTGAAGATCAGGAAGAACGGGATGATGAAGGCGACCGGCGGGATCATCCGGGTACTGAGGATGCCGAGGAGAAGCACCCGCTGGCCGCGGAACTCCATGCGGGCGAGCGCGTAGCCGGCGGGCACCCCGAGGATCAGGCCGAAGGCAGTCGAGGCGACGGCGACGATCAGGCTGTTGCCGGCATAGGTCAGGAGCGACCCCTCGCTCCACACCGTCGCATAGTGCTCGAAGGTGGGGACGAACAGCCACTTCGGCGGCATCGCCAGCGCGTCCACCCGGGTCTTCAGCGACATCATCGCCGTCCACAGGATCGGGAAGACGAAGATAAAGGCGATCAGGCAAAGCCCGACCGTATTGGCGATATCGCCGAAGGTGACCGGGGCGCCGATCTCGCGGGTCCTCTGCCTAGCCAAGCTTCGCGTCTCCCCAGCGCACGACCAGGACAGAGGCCGCGAGGATGATCAGGAACAGGACGAAGGCCAGCGCCGACGCATAGCCCAGCCGCAGGAAGCCGAACCCGACAGTGTAGACGTAGACGGCCAGCGTCTCGGTCGACACGCCCGGCCCGCCGCGGGTCAGGATGTAGAAGATGTCGAAGGTCTTGAAGAGGTCGATCACCCGGAACAGGACGCCCACCATCAGGATCGGCTTGATCAGCGGCAGCTTGACCAGCCAGAGCACCTGGCTGGAACGGGCGCCGTCGACCAGTGCCGCCTCGGTGATCTCCTTCGGCATGGCGAGCAGGCCGGTGAAGATGATCAGCATCATCTCGGGCGTATGCTGCCAGACCTCGACCATAATCAGGGCCGGCATCGCCTGGGCCGGGCTGTAGATCCATTCGAGCGGGCCGAGGCCGACCGACGACAGCAGGTAGTTGAAGAGACCGAGGGAGGGACTGAACATCAGCCGCCAGACGAAGGCGACGGCGATCGGCGTGACGATGATCGGCAGCAGGATGACACCGCGAAGGAACCCGACGATCCAGCGCTGGCGCATCAGCATCAGGGCGATGGCGAGGCCGAGCGCGACCTCGAGCACGAGCGACACGCCGACGAAGACGGCGGTGCGGCCGAGCGCGCCCCAGAAGCGGTCGTCGCCGAGCAGCTCGATATAGTTGTCGAGCCCGGTGAAGTGCCGCCGGGCGGCGCGCGGCAGGTAGTAGTCCTCGAAGCTCGTGACGAACGTGTAGAACAGCGGCAGGGCGTTGATCGCCACCAGCACGATCAGCGCCGGCGCGAGGAAACTGGCCGGGAGCAGCCACTGCTTCAGGCGCGCGATGGCGGTCATGCCGTTGCGCGGAAGGGGTGCGACGCGTCGTTCACGGCGCGCGATCCTGTCTTGCCGGAATGGGGCCGCCGGCGGCCGCGTGACCGCCGGCGGGGAGTGGGCGCGTCGCGACTATTCCTCGCGGCCGCGGGCGAGCACCTCGTCCATGTCCTTGGCGGCCGCCGTGAGATTGGTCTTGGCGTCGGCTTCGCCGAGAATGGTGGCGTTGACCGCGCCGCCGTAGATGTCGAGCCACTCGTCGATCTCGGCGATCAGCGGGAAGCCCGGCTCCGGGTTCACGGACTGCATCGACTTGACCGAGGCCTCGGCCCACTCGGCCGGGTACTTGGCCTGAAGGGACGGCGCCTGGAACACCGAAGCGCGGGCACCGATCCCGGCGGTCTCGCCGATCTTGAGGCTGGTCTCCTTACCGGTCGCCCAGGCAAGGAAGAGCGCGGCGCCAACCTTGTTCTTCGACGACGAGCTCATGCTCAGCATCCACGAGCCGGTATTGGCGAAAGCACCCGCCGGGCCGGCCGGCATCGCGGCATAGCCGACCTTGCCGGCGACCGTGGACTTCTCCGGATCCTCGATCTGCGACATGAACACGGAGGCGTCGAGATACATCGCCGCCTTGCCCTGCTGGAAGTCGGCCACCGCCTCGTACCAGGTGTAGTTGCCGACGCCGGCCGGACCGGCCTTCTGCAGCAGCGTCGCGTACATGGTGATCGCCGCCGCCGCCTCATCGCTGTCGAACGTCGACTTGGTCGGCTTGAGCGGATCGTCGAAGATGCGGCCGCCATAGGACCACACGAAGCCGCTGCTGTTCCAGGCGGTGTGGATCTTCTGGCCGCGGAGCAGGATGCCGGCCATCTCGCCCGGCTTGTTGAGCTTCTCGGCGGTCGCGAGGAGCTCGTCGAAGGTGGCGGGCACCGCGACGCCGGCCTCTTCGAACACGTCCTTGCGATAATAGAGGATCTGCGCCTCGCCGGCGATCGGAATGCCGACCAGCTTGCCGTCGACCTTTCCGTCCTTGATCATCGACGGCAGGAAGTCGTCGATGTCGTAGGCCGCCGCGTCGACGACGTTGGGGTCGGCGAGGAAGCCGTCGAGCGGCTCGATCCACCCGGCAGTGGCGTATTGTACGATCGCCTGGTCCATCATCACGATGTCGAAGGTCCCGGCGCCCGACGAAAGGTCGACGAGCCGCTTGTTCATGTACTCGTCCTGGGCGTAGGCCTCGATCGTCACGTCGATGCCGGTGAGCTCCTCGAACTCGGGAATCAGCGGCGTCAGCGCGTCGGTGTAGCCGTGCTTGTTCATGCCGAGGAAGAGCGACGTGCCGTTGGCCTGCTGCCAGTCGACGGCGCCGGCAGGCGTCGCGATCAGGGCGCCGGCCGTGATGGCGAGAGCCGCAGCATGCACATGGAATGTCCGACGAAACAGGTTCATTTTATCCCTCTCCATAATGCGGGAGTTGCGGCGGGCATGGTTGCCTCGTCCCGGAACAAACACAAGCTCCAAAGAGGAGCTCGCCGGCTCGCGGGAAATGCCCTCGACGGTTGTTGAGAACAGTCACGACGTCGGGACGCGTCCATGAAGAATGCGAAAGTTGCGGAGCGCTCGCGGAAAGGCCCCGGCTGTCTGGAACGCCGCTCTTTTCATGATCGGCGCGTCACCTGCGCGCGACCGCGCGACACGCGAATTCAACACGCCTCTTGACGTCGCCATGCCATGCATGGAACAAATATTTCATGTGATGAACCGGAGGGAGGCGGTTTTGGCTTCGCAGCAGAGAGCGCTTCCGCGCCCGTCTGTATCGGGCTCGCTCAATCCCGCACGCGTCGACGCGACATCCTTCCGGGCCTTTCCCGATCGACCCGCCGGGCGGCGAGACGTGCCGTCCCGGCTCCACTTCCCGACCGCCCGCCACTGGCTCCCAACGAGAAGGAATGAGCAATGAACGTCCTCTCCCTTTCCGTCAGACTACGATCCCTGGCACTCCCCGCGGCGGCCGTTCTGGCCTTCGGGGCGACGGCGATCGCCGTGACTTCGGCCCAGGCTGAAGACGGCCCTCCCGGCATCACCGAGCCGACCGTCTTCGCGCCCTTCGACCCGAACGCCCCCGATTGCAGCCCGCCCCCCGGCCTCGAGAAGGTGCTCGCCTTCGCGCAGGACAATGAGCGCGAATTCATGCAGGGCGTCGACCATGGCCTTGCGATGGCGGCGAAGGACCGCGGGCTCGAATACCGCCGGGCGCTCGCCAACAACGACGCTGCCAAGATGGTCGAGCAGGTTCAGTTGCTGCTCGCGTCCAAGGTCGGCGGCGTGGTCGCGGCGCCGGTCGACCCGGCGGGCCTCAGCCGGAGCCTGCAGGAGATCATGTGGGCGGGCGGCTATGTCGGCACCATCGTGCCGCCGCCGGCGACCGAACTCCTCAACGCCCCGCAATACGAAACCGGCAAGCGCCTCGCCGACGCGGCGGCCGCCTACATCGACGAGAAGCTCGGCGGCAAGGCCAATGTCGTCCTGCTCACGCAGGACCAGATCGAGTTCCTCGCTCCCCGCTTCCAGGCTTTCCGGGACGTGCTCGGCCAGATGCCCGGCGTCACCATCGTCGCCGACATCACGCCGAATCCGGTCAACAAGGAGGGCGGCTTCGAGACCGTGAGCACGCTGCTCCAGGCCCATCCGGACATCGATGTCGTCCTCGGTGCCGACACCGTGGTGCTCGGCGCGCTGGCGGCGCTCGAGGCGGCCGGCAAGGCGCGGCCCGACCAGTTCCTCGGCGGCATCGACGGCGAGCCCGAAGCCATCGCCGCGATCCGGACGCCCGACAGCCCCTACAAGGCCAGCATCGCCCTTTCCTCGCCGGTCTTCGCTTACGCCATGGGGCAGCACGTCGCCGACTGGCTCGAGGGCAAGAGCATTCCTCAGGCGATGGATGTCCTGCCGACGGCGCTGACGGAAGCCAACCTGCCGCAATACGAGGCCGACCTCGAGGACCCCGGTGCGGTCTATGCCGACGCGGAGCGCCGCGACGCCTACCTCAAGATGTACGGCAACATCTGCTACGACACGCGCGACCAGTACGTTAACTTCCCTTGGTCCTCCGAAGCCAAGTAGTCCCCGAACAGCGCGGGCCGGAGGACCTTCGGTTCTCCGGCCGCCATCACGCAACGGAAGCCGTCACGTGACGTCCAGAGAAGCAAGTACCGCCGCCACGCCGATCGCGGCGGACAACGACACCGGGGCATGGATGGGGGCTCGCGCCCCCGGCGAAGCCTCAGGCCGCCTCGGTCTCGCAGGCGTCGCGATCGCGCTTGTCATCCTGTTCTCGCTGCTCAACCCCTCGTTCTTCAGGATCGAGAACTTCGTCATCATCGGCGTCAACTCGACCTCGGTGCTCATCGCGGTACTCGGCACGTCGGCGCTCCTGATCGCCGGCTACGTCGACCTTTCGATCGGCAGCATGGTGGCCCTCATCGGCATCATCGTCGCGAAGGTCGCGGTGCTCACGCAGGATCCGATGCTCGCCATCGCGACCGGCCTCGCGCTCGGCTTCCTGCTCGGCCTGATAAACGGCGTTCTGGTCCGCAAGCTCAGCATCTCGCCGCTGATCGTCACGCTGGCGATGCTCGCGATCTATGGCGGCCTCGCCTATGTGGTCTCGAGCGTGTCCGTCTACGGTTTCCCCGCCGCGCTCCTGGAACTGGGCCGCGGCAAGATCTTCGGCATTCAGTACACCGTCCTGATCGCGCTGGCGGTCTTCATCGCCGGCGCCTTCATCCTGACCCGCACGGTGATCGGGCTGCGCATCTACGCGATAGGCGGCGACCCCCGCGCGGCCGAGCTCTGCGGCGTGCCCGTCGGCCGGATCGTCGTCGGCCTCTATGCGGTGAACGGCGTCCTCATCGGTCTCGTCGCGGTGCTGATCGCCGGCCGCCTCAACAGCATCACGCCGACGATCGGAGTCCGCTTCGAGCTCGACGTGCTCACGGCCGCCATCCTCGGCGGGGTCGCCTTCACCGGCGGCGCGGGGCGGCCGCTCGGCATCGCCATCGGCGTCGCGACGATCGGCATCCTCAATGCCGGCCTCATCTTCGTCGGCCTGCAATCCTGGTGGCAGCAGATCGCCGTCGGCTCGATGCTGCTGCTCGCGCTGGTGGCGGACCAGATCATGCTGGCCGTCCGCGCCCGCCGCGCCCGGTCCGCCGCGAGCAACAGCGTAGCCACGGCCAACGCGATCCGCGGCGACGGCGAGGCGGAAGCCGACGCGGGTCCGTCGCGCCAGGTCGCGGACGACGCCCCGACGGTCTTCTCGGTCAGCGACGCGCGAAAGTCCTATGGCGCCCTGACGGCCCTCGAGAACGGGACCTTCGCCGTACGCAAGGGCGAGGTCGTCTGCCTGCTCGGCGACAACGGCGCCGGCAAAAGCACGCTGGTCAAGATCATATCCGGCGCGGTCGAGCCCGATTCCGGCACCATGACCCTCGACGGGCAGGCCGTCCGCTTCTCCGGGCCGCAGGACTCGCGCGCCCATGGCGTCGAGACCGTCTATCAGGACCTCGCCCTCTGTCCGAATCTCAGCGTCGTCCACAACATGATGCTCGGTCGCGAACCGACACGGCGCTGGCTCGGCATCTTCCCGGTCCGCAACGACAGGAAGGCGACCGAGGATTGCAACACCCGTCTGGCTGCCCTCGGCGTCACCCTGCGCGACCGGAACGTCCTCGTCCGCTCCCTGTCGGGCGGCCAGCGCCAGTCGGTCGCCATCGCCCGCGCCCTCGGCGACCACGTCAAGCTGATCTGCCTCGACGAGCCGACGGCGGCACTCGGCGTCAAGCAGACGGCACAGGTCATCCGGCTCATCCGCTCGATCGCGGCGTCGGGGACCGGCGTCATCCTCGTCACCCACGATCTCGCCACGGTGCGGAAGATCGCCGACCGCATCGTCGTGCTCAGCCTCGGTCGCGTCGTCTATGACGGGCCTGTGAAGCACATGGATGCCGAGCAGTTGTGGGGTCTGATGGCGGGCGGCCGCGTCGCCGCCTGAAGGCCCCGACCCACCCGTCGCAACCATCATAGGAACGGTCATGACGTCGCGTCCCGCTGCCTGCCGGCTGCCTGCCAATTTCGTCCCCGTCTATTATGCGGGCGGGGAGAACACCGCGCGCTTCCGGAGGATCTCCGCGGCGAAGCCGCGACCGGAGGACTGGATCGGCTCGACCGCGGCGCTGCCCGAGATGCTGCTCCCGCCGGACGAGCCGCGCGACGCGGGTGTCTCCCGCCTGCCCGACGGCCGGAGTCTGCGCGACGCAGTGCGTGAGGATCGCAACGGCTGGCTCGGACCGGCACTCGCGGCGCGCTATGCCGACGGCGAAACCGGACTTCTGGTCAAGCTGCTCGATGCCGGTGAGCGGTTGCCCGTTCATGCCCATCCCGACCGCGCCTTCGCCGGGGAGAGGCTCGCCTCGCCCTTCGGCAAGACCGAAGGCTGGGTGGTGATGGACGACGCGCCGGGTGGCGACGTGTGGCTCGGCTTCCGGGAGGACGTCTCCCTGTCCCAGCTCGAACGCTGGATCGCGGCGCAGGATGTCGACGGGATGCTCGATGCGATGAACCGCCTGCCCGCCCGCCCGGGCAGCGTGTTCTACGTACCGGCGGGCGTGCCGCATGCGATCGGTGCAGGGGTGATGATCACGGAGCTTCAGGAGCCGACCTCGTTCTCGATCCTTGCCGAGTTCGGCACCTTCGGGCTCGACGCCAACCAGGCGACCCTTGGCCTGGGCTGGGATGCCGCCATCGGTTGCTTCGACCGCTCGGGCTACGGGCCGGATCGGCTGGCACGGCTTCAGCCCGCACCGACGCTGTCGGACACCGCCGGCGCCACCGTCCGGCAGCTCTTCGGCGACGAGGCGTCGCCGTTCTTTCAGGCGCTCCGGGTCGAGGTGAGGGAGAGCTGGACGCTGCCGCAATCCTTCTCGGTGCTCATCGTCGAGCGGGGGAACGGCACGCTCGTGTCGGCCGCCGGGGCGATCGCCACCGGCGCAGGCGACACCTGGGTCGTGCCCTTCGCCGACGCGCCGGTCGTGGTGGAGGGCGATCTCCGCTGCCTGGTCTGCCAGCCGCCGATATGAGGGCGATGCGCCTCAGCGCATCACCCAGCCGCCGTCGACGGTGATCGTCTGGCCGGTGATGAAGCCGGCGTCGCGCGAGGCGAGGAACGCCACGGCCCCGGCGATGTCGGACGGCTCGCCGCGCCGCTTGATCGATTGAAGCTCGAGCAGTTCGCGGTCGACGGCGGCAGGGTCGCCATACGCGGCCTCGGCCGGCGTCCGGATGGCGCCGACGATGAGCGTGTTCACGGTGATGCCATCCGGCCCCAGCTCGCGCGCCAGCACCCGTCCCATGCCTTCGAGCGCCGCCTTCGAGGTGGTGTAGTGGATGTTGCCCGGACGGCCGAGCGGGCTCCGCACCGAACCCATGGTGACGATCCGCCCCGACCCGTGCGCCTTCATGAACGGATGAACGGCGCGGGCGCACAGGAAGGCGCCGGTGACGTTGGTGCGGAGGACGCCGTCCCAGTCGTCGGCCCCGATTTCGTGCCAGGGCGGTGCCCCGGCGACGGACGCCGCGGCGTTGTTGACGAGGATGGTCGGCCCGCCCAGCGCCTCGACGACGTGGCCGACCATCGCGGCGATGTCCTGCTCCCTGCCGACATCGGCCGCCACGGCCATCGCGCGGCCACCCTCCGCCTCGATCCGCGCGACGATCGCATCGGCATCCTCCCGCGACGACGGACCATGATGATGGACCGCTACGGCGGCGCCATCGCTCGCGAGGCGGAGCGCCGTTGCGGCGCCGATGTTGCGGCCGCCGCCGGTGACCAGCGCCACCTCACCCGCCAGCGGCCGCGGCACGGGCGCTACCAAATCGTCCATCCGCCGTCGACGCAGATTTCCTGCCCGGTGATGAACGCGGCCTCGTCGGAGGCGAGGAAGCGCACCGCGTAGGCGATCTCCTCGGGCTTCCCGAAGCGGCCGAGCGGCGTCATCGCCGAGAGCTTGCGCTCGACGTCCGGCGAGAGGATGCCTTCGGATTGCTCGGTCATGACCATGCCGGGCGTCACCGTGTTCACCGTGATCCGCCACCTGGCGAGCGCCGCCGCCAGATCGCGGGTGAGGTTGAGCACCGCGCCCTTCGAGGTGTGATACGCCGGCTGCCGGATCGGTCCGCGCGGGCCATCCTCCTCGAATGTGTCATAGAGCGCCGGGTTGAGGGCGAGATGCCCGTAGACGGAGCCGATATTGACGATGCGTCCGGCGCCGGCAGCGCGCATGGACGGGAGCACCGCCTGCGCCATGAAGAAGCAGGCGTCGACGTTCGTTGCCATCACGCGGCGCCAGTCCTCCTCCGTCGTATCGAGGAGCGGCGCGATCGACGAGATGCCGGCATTGTTGACGAGGATATCGATGCGGCCGAAACGCTCCAGCGCCGCGGCTACGATGCGTTCGCGATCGGCGGCGTCGGTGATGTCGGCGGACAGCGATGCGGCGTCGCTCCCTTCCGCCGCCCGGGCGAGCGTGTCCGCGAGAGGCGCGCTCCGCCGCCCGACGGCCAGCACCTTCGTCCCGGCCTCCGCCAACCGAAGTGCGATCGCCTGGCCGATGCCGGTGCCGGCACCCGTGACGATCGCGACGCGATCCTGTCTTTCCGTCATGCGAGATCCTTCGCGACCGAGTTCCCCTGGATGGGGCCGGTGGACGGGCCCGTCCGCCCGCCGGCACCCCGCGAGTCTAGGGGCAGGAATCGACGTAGAGGTTCTTCGCGACCTCGGGGCTGTCGAGATTGTCGCGCGTCGCCACCACCATCGGCGGATAGGCCACGTCCTCGAGCGTCGCCGGGTCCACCTGGCCGCGGAGGATCTGGGTCACGAGCTTCACCGAATCGTAGCCTTCGGCATACGGCGACTGCACGACCAGGGCGTCGTAGATGCCCTCCTTCAAGTCGCGAACCTGCTGCGGGTCGGCATCGTAGGCGATGATCTTGACCTGGCCGCCGAGGCCCGCGCCGATCACCGCCGAGGACGTTCCCACGGCCGCGTTCGAGTGCGTGGTGTAGATCCCCTTGAGGTCCGGGTTCGCCTGGATGGCCGCTGCCGCGACCTCTGCCGCCTTGTTCTGGTCGGAGCCGGGATACTCGATCGGCAGGACCTTGATGTCGGGATACTTCTCCTCGATGACCTTGAGGAAGCCGTCGGCGCGTTGCTGGTTTCCGATGACGCCCGGATTGAGGGCGACGATCAGCACGGTGCCCTCCTCGCCGATGGCCTTGGCCATGGCCTCGGCGGCAAGGCCGCCGGCTGTCAGGTTGTCGGTCCGGATGTTCTGCGTGTCGACCGGCTCATTGAGATTGCCGTCGACCGTCACGACCGGAATGGTCCGGTTCTTCACGAGATCGTCGACGATGCTGATCAGGGCGTCGGGATCGTTCGGCGCGAGCACCATGCCGTCCGGATCGCGCTCGATGGCGGCCTGGAGGATGGGCATCTGGAGATTGATGTCCCACTGCGGGGCGCCCTGCCAGTTCAGCTCGACGCCGAGCTCCTTGGCGGCGTCGCGGGCGCCGCATTCCATCGTGGTATAGAAGGGGATGCCCACCATCCCGGCGACGAACTCGATCTTCTCCCCCGCGGCGAAGGCGCCGCCGGATCCGAGAATGGTGGAGACTCCAAGGGCAAGTGTCAGGCATTTCAGGCAGTTGCTCATTGCGGTGCTCCCTGTTGATCGCTGTTGTTCCGCCTGAACGACGGGCACCCGGCCGGGTGCCTCAGGCATTCAGCTGCTCGCGCCGCCGGTGGTCGATGTAGACGGCGGCGATGAGGATCGCGCCCACCACGATCAGTTGGTAGAATGAGGGGACGCCGAGGATGACGAGACCGGTGCCGAGGATCACCGGGATGAGCGAGGCGACCATCGAGCCGGCGATCGTGGCGCGGCCGCCGAAGAGGCTGGTGCCGCCGATGACGACCGCGGCGATCGCAGCGAGCGCCGTGGTCTGGTGGCCGCCGATATTGGTCGTGGCGAACCGGGTGAGGTCGAGCATCGCCGCGAGGCCCGCGATCGCACCCATCATCACGAACAGCACGAGCACGTGGCGCGAGGAGCGGATGCCGGCGCGGACCGCGGCCTCGCGCGAAGAGCCGATGGCGAGCGTATAGAGCCCGAAGCGCGACGAGCGCAGCGTGTACCAGAGCACCGCCGAGACGATCAGGACCACGATCATCGGATAGGGCACGACGCCGAACAGCCTCTCGATGCCGAAGCCGGTCTGGAGGCTGCGGGGCACGTTGGGCACGTTGACGCCGTTGGACACGACGTAGGCGAGACCGGTGCCGATGCCCATCGTGCCGAGGGTCACGATGAAGGAATTGATCCTGAGCCGCGTCACGAGCAGCCCGTTGACCAGCCCGAACAGCGTGCCGGAGAGAATGGCCGCGGCCGTTCCGGCGACGATGCCGAGCGCGAGGTCGGGATACTCCCCGGCGCGGACCTGCTCGGGGCTTCCCGACACCGCGACGAGCACCTTCGCCGCGACCACCGAAGAGAGCACGACGTTCGATCCGATCGAGAGATCGAGCTCGCCGGCGGCGAGGACATAGGTGACGCCGACGGCCAGCAACATCGTCACCGAGACGTTGAGCGTGATGGTGCTGAGGTTGCTCACCCGGAAGAAGGCGTAGTTCGGCGACACGAGGCCGAAGAAGACGATGAGCGCGAGGACGATGACCGCCATGCCCATCGGGGTCGAACGGATCGCCGCCGAGAAGCGTCCCGGCACGGGCGGTGCGGCCGGTGTTTCGTGGCCATGGCGCGCGGCAGCGCTCATGCCGCCTTCCCCGCGGCATGGCCGCCGAGCATCAGTGTCACGACGTCGGTCAGATCGAGCGCTGCAGCCGGCAGGTTGGCCACTGTCCGGCCCTGCCGCATGACCGCGATCCGGTCGGCGAGGCCCAGCATCCTGGGGATGTCGTGCGATACGACGATCACCGCGAGCCCGCGGTCTGCGGCGGTCCGGATCGATTCGTAGACGATATCGGTCTGCTTGGTGCCGAGCGCCGCCGTCGGCTCGTCCATGAGGATCGCGGTCGTCGCCCACATCACCGCACGCGCCACGGCGATCGCCTGCCGCTGCCCGCCGGACAGGTCGCGCACGGTGCGGTCGACGCTGTTGAGCGTGCTGATACCCGCCCGACCGATGGCCTCGTGGGAGGCGTCGCGCATCCGCTTCCGGTCGAGCGTGGCGGGCCAGCCGCCGATGGGCCCGCGCCGAAGCGGCTCGCGGCCCAGGAACATGTTTTCCGCGACGGTGAGGTCGGGCGCGAGCGCCAGGTCCTGGTAGACGGTCTCGACGCCCAGTTCCTGCGCATGCCGGATCGACGTGACACTCGTCGTCTCGCCCCAGAAGGTGAGGCGGCCGCCGTCCGGCGCCAACGCGCCGCAGATGATCTTCGTCAGTGTCGACTTTCCGGCGCCGTTGTCGCCCACCAGCGCCAGCACCTCGCCGGGGCGGACCTGAAGGCTCGCGCCCGACAAAGCCTGCACATGGCCGAACCGCTTGACGATGTCGACCGCCTCGATGACGAACTCGGCCGTTTGTCCCTGCGGTCCGCGCATGCTCCGATCGCCCCGCGCCAATCGTAAGACCCGGCCATCCGGTTCACGTGGAGGAACATAAGTTCCATGAATTGCGGAAAGACGTCAAGCCGATTGATGCCGGCCCGGCTCAGCCGGCCCGGCGGCGGGGCGCCTCCGAAAGCGCGACCGGCTTGGAAAGGTCGAGCGCCCCGCTGATTTCGCGGCCGGCCTCGATCAGCGCCGCGCAGACGACCTGGCGAGAGCCTTCGTCGAATCGCGAGATGGGCGCGGAGAGGCTGATCGCCGCCGTGGCGACCCCGCGGTGATCGAAGATCGGCGCCGCTATGCAGTACGAGCCGTCCTCGTTCTCGCCGACCTCGATCGCATATCCGGTCGTACGGATGACGGCGAGCTGCTCCAGAAGCTTCGCACGGTCGGTGATCGTGTTCGCCGTGTGCCGTTCCAGTCCGGGCGGAATGAGATGCTCGCGCCGGTCCGCGGGACAGAACGCGAGGAAGATCTTGCCGAGCGCCGTGCTGTAGAGCGGATCCGTCGACCCTACGGTGGCCTGCATGCGGAGCGACTGCTCGCTCTCGAGCACATCGAGATAGAAGACCTCGCCACCGGACAGGACGCCGAGATTGATCGTCTCGTTGAAGCGCTCGCGGAGGCGTTTCATGGAGGGACGCGCCACGTTGCGCAACGCCTCGTAGGGCCCGGCGCCATGCGACAGCCGCCAGAGGCCGATTCCGGGGCGGTAGCGATCCAGTTCGTCGTCGTGCTCGACAAAACCGAGCGCGGCCAACGTCCTCAGGTACCGGAAGACGGTGGTCTTCGGCAATTCTGCCATCCGGACGATCTCGTTGAGGGAGACCGGCTGGGGTGCTTCGCAGACCAATTGCAGAACCTGTACCGCCTTGAGGATCGGTTGGACCAGGTACCGGTCCCCAAGTTCATCGGCGGGGGCGGCGGCCACCATGTACGTTCCTTCCGGTGGAATTGAATTTTCTTGACGTGAAACGACAGGACATGCTGAATGATGGCACGCCAACGCGTCGCAGGACAAGCATCGTGAACTGTACCTTCAATCGCTCGATCGAGCGCATCCGCCAAGCGTCGCGGTATCTGCCCGGCGGCGTCAGCAGCAATTTCCGCCTCGGAATGGCACCCACGCCGCTGGTCTTCGATCATGCCGCGGGCCCCTTCCTCTATGACGTCGATGGCAACCGGCTGATCGACTACTATCTCGGGATGGGTCCGATGATCCTCGGCCACCGGCCCGAAGCCGTGGTCGAGGCGGTGTGGGCCCAGCTCGATCGCGGAATACTCTTCGGCGGCCAGAGCGAGGTCGAGTTCGAGGCGGCCGAGCTCGTCTGCGGCATGTTGCCCTCGGCCGAGCGGGTGCGGTTCTCCTCCTCGGGCAGCGAAGCGGCGCAGGCTGCGCTCCGCCTCGCGCGCGCCGCCACCGGGCGCGGCATCGTCGTCAAGTTCGAGGGCCATTATCACGGTTGGCTCGACAATGTGCTGTGGAGCGTCGCGCCTTCGGCCGACCGCATGGGCGCGGAAGTCTCGCCCATCCCCCAGCCCGGGACGACCGGACAGGATTCGCTCGCCGGCCAGCATGTCGAGGTGCTCTCCTGGAACCGTCCCGACTTCGTCGCGGAGCGGCTCGCGCGCGGCGACGTCGCCGCGCTCATCATGGAGCCGGCGATGTGCAACACCGGCGCCATTTTCCCGGAAACCGGCTATCTCGAGACGGTTCGCGAGCTGTGCAGCCGCACCGGCACGGTGCTCGTCTTCGACGAGGTCATCACCGGCTTCCGCGTCGGCCCGGGCGGCGCGCAGGAGAAGCTCGGCGTCACGCCGGACCTGACCCTCTTCGGCAAGGCGGTCGCGAGCGGCTTCCCCGTCGCCGGGCTCGCCGGTCGCGCCGACCTGATGGACATGTTCGCGAGCGGCCAGGTGATGCATGGCGGCACCTACAATTCCCAGTCCGTCGCCATGGCGGCGACGGTCGCCACGCTCCGCTCGCTCAAGGCGCCCGGCACCTATGAGCACCTCGCCCGCCAGGGCACGCGGCTGATGCAGGGCGTCGCCGACGCGTTCGCCTCCAGCGGGATCGCCGCCTCGATCAACGGCTTCCCGGAGATCTTCCATGTCGGCTTCGGCCTCTCGGCGCCGCCGCGCAACTATCGCGACATCTTGAAGACCGACCGTTCCGGCTATGTGCGCGTGACCACCGGACTGCTGTCGCGCGGCGTTCGCGTGCTGGAGCGCGGTGCATGGTTCATCTCGACCACGCATGACGACGCCGTCATCGACGAGACGGTCGCCGCCCTCAAGGACACGCTCGCCGCGCTCTGACGTTTCATCGTCGTGGAGATCTCGCCATGGTTCCGAGGATCGCCGTCGGCCTGTTGATGCAGGAGAGCAACAGCTTCTCTCCCCTGCCGACCACCGTCGAGACCTTCGAGAGCTATTATCTCTATCGTGCCGACGAGATCCTCACGCGCTACGGGGATGCACGCACCGAGGTGCCGGGCTTCCTCGCCGTGCTGCGGGACGCCGGCGCCGAGCCGGTCCCGCTGATCGCGGCTTATGCGACCGCGAGCGGAACGGTCACGCGCGCCGCCTTCGAGACGCTGGTCGGCGAGATGGCGGATCGCCTCCTTGCCGCGGGGCCGGTGGACGGGCTGCTGCTCGCGCTCCATGGCGCCCTTGTCGTCGAGGACCAGCCCGACGGCGACGGCGAGATCATCGAACGGATGCGGCGCGTGCTCGGTCCCGACGTGCCGATCGGCGTCAGCCTCGACCTCCACGGCCACATCACGCCGCTGATGCTCCAGCCGAACGTCTTCCACATCGGCTATCGCGAATATCCCCATATCGACATGTACGAGACCGGCGAGCGGACGGCGCGGATTCTTCTCGACGTGGTCGCCGGTCGCCGTCCCATGCCGGCGATGGCGATGGCCAAGCGTCCGCTCCTCCTCAGCCCGGTCTCAACGCGGACGACCGACGGGCCGCTCCGCCCGGTGGTCGAGGAAGCGCGCCGGATGGAGGCGGACGGCGAGGTGATCCACGCGGCCCTCTTTCCGGTGCAGCCGTGGATCGACGTGCCCGACCTCGGCTTCGCCGCGCTGGTCTGCGCCGACGACCAGGCCGCCGCGCACGCCGCCGCCGAGCGACTCGTCGAAATGACATGGCAGCGGCGTGCCGAGTTCTTCCCCGAGCTCGTCCCCCTCGAGGAAGCCATCCATATCGGCCTCGTCTCCGAGGGCGTCACGGTGGTGGGCGATTCCGGCGACGCACCGACCGGCGGGTCGGCGGCCGACAGCGCCGCCGTTCTTCGGGCGCTGCTTGCGGCCGGTGCCGACCGCGCGGCCCGCACCTCCTGCCTCACGCTCTGCGATCCTGCGGCCGTGAAAGCTGCGGAGGTGGCTGGCATCGGCGCCATGCTCACGGTGCCGCTCGGACATGCCTTCTCGCGTGACGACGGCGCACCGGAGACGGTCACGGCGAGAGTTCAGTCGCTGTCGGAGGGCACCTACCGCATGGTGGATGGCGGTCCGCGCGGGCTCGAGATGCGCATGGGCCCCACGGCGGTCCTCGCCATCGGCGCGATCCGCATCCTCGTCCGCAGCCTGCCCTCGCTCGAATGGGACCGCGAGATGTACGGGTCGCAAGGGATCGCGCTCGAGGATGCGGCGCTGGTCTTCGTGAAGTCGCCGTCGCATTTCCGCCAGAGCTTCGGCGTGGTGGCGGACCGGATTCTCGCCGCCAACACCCCGGGCCCGACGGCGCCCGACATGCGCCGCATCCCGTTCCGCAAGGTGACGCGGCCGCTCTATCCCCTCGATCCGTTCTAACCCGCGCCCGGAGCCCCGTCCGATCATGAAGCTGTCCATGGTGGCGACGCCGCCGACCGAAGAGAAGCTCCTGACGTTGAAGCAGCTCGGCGCCGACTATGCCGTCCACTACGACATGCAGGATCTGCCCGACGATCTCGGCGAGCTGCGTCGGATCAGCGAGCACTACGCGCGTTTCGGCCTGCCGATGAAGGTGGTCGAGGCCGGCCCGGCGATCGACCGGATCGTCCTCGGCAAGGAGGGCGCGGCCGAACAGACCGAGCGCTACAAGCGCATCCTCGGGCATCTCGGCAAGGTGGGAGCCGAGGTCGTCGCCTACAACTTCATGCCCCAGGTCGGCGAGGATGCGATGGTCGTCCGGACCGATTTTCACGCCCAGGCGCGGGGCGGCGCCCGAACCAGCGCATTCCGACTTGCCGACGTCACGCCGGCGACGATGCCCCATCGCGAGGCTCCGATCCCGCGCGAGGCGATGTGGGACAATCTCGAACGTTTCCTGAAGGCCGTGGTGCCGGCGGCGGAGGCAGCGGGAGTCCGCCTCGCCATGCATCCCGACGATCCGCCCCTTTCTCCGCTATGCGGACTCGAGCGCATCATGGGCAGCGTCGAGAGCTTCGATCGGCTCCTCGCGATCTCGCCGAGCCCCGCCAACGCCATCACGCTCTGCCTCGGCTGCTTCGCAGAGATGGGCGTCGATGTCTGCGCACTGATCGAGCGCTACCGCGACCGCATCCCCTTCGTCCATGTCCGCGACATCGTCGGTACCCCGGAGGACTTCATGGAGACGTTCCCGGACGCCGGCCAGACCGATCTCGTCGCCGTGTTCCGGACGCTCCACGCGGTGGGCTTCGACGGCTACCTGCGCAGCGACCACGCGCCCCAGCTCGCCATGGACCGGAGTGACGCGCCCGAGGGCTACGGCATGCAGGGCCACATCTTTGCGATCGGCTATCTCCGCGGGCTTGCCGAAGCCACCGCCCGGCGACCCTGAAGGGTCTGATGCCCGCGCCCCCGAAGCCCTGTGACTATATCGTGGTCGGCGGCGGCAGCGCCGGCTGCGTCACGGCCGGGAGGCTCGCCGGCGAGTTCGGCGCGCGGGTCCTGCTCCTCGAGGCCGGCCGCGACTACGGCGACTGGATTCTCACCGTCCCCGCCGGCTTCAGCCGGATTCTCGGCGGCACGAAGTACCTGACGCAGCACCGGACCGTTCCGCAGGACCAGCTCGGCGGCCGGGTGCAGGTGATCCCGCAGGCGAAGGTGCTGGGCGGCGGCAGCAGCGTCAACGCGCAGGCCTATATGAGGGGGCGCGCCGCCGACTACGACCTGTGGGGCGAGATCACGCGATCCGACCTGTGGTCGTGGCGGACCATGCTGCCGCATTTCACCCGGATGGAGCGGAACCAGAAGTTCCACAACGCCCTCCATGGCACGGATGGGCAGCTGCGCGTCTCGGATCCCGCGTTCATCTGCGAGATGAGCCACATCTACGTGAAGACGGTCCAGGCGATGGGCCTGCCCTTCACGACCGACTTCAACGACGGCGCGCCATCGGGCGTCGGCTATCCCCAACTCACCACCGGAAACGGCCGCCGCTGCAGCGCGGCCGATGCGTTCCTCGGACCGCTCCGCGGGAACCCCAACCTCACCGTCGTCACCGGTGCGAAGGTTCGCCGTATCCTGACCGAGGCGGGCCGGGTCATAGGGGTCGAGTACGCGGCCGGGGGCGAGATCCACACGGCGCGGACGGAGGGCGAGGTGCTACTCGCGGCCGGAGCCTTCGTTTCCCCGCAGATCCTCATGCTCTCGGGCATCGGCCCCGCCGATCAGCTCCGCACGCACGGAATCGACGTCGTCGCCGACCTGCCGGGGGTCGGCGAGAGCCTTCAGGATCATGTCGGCGCGCCGGTGATGGCCACCGCGCCGGGCGGCTATGGCTACCATGGCCAGGACCGCGGCCCCCGAATGATCTGGAACGGCTTGGAATATCTCCTCTTCGGGCGCGGGCGGGTGACCTCGAACGGCTGCGAATCCTGCTCCTTCCACGTCCCCGAAGACGGGAACGGCGATCCGGTCGTGCAGATCTGGTGCGTGCCCAAGACCAGCTATGTCGACAAGGACGTCCGGAGCGTGCCCGATGTCGACGGCGTGACGTTGCATGCCGTGCTGATGCGGCCCAGGGCGGCGGGGAGCGTACGCCTCCGCTCGGCCGATCCGGACGACCTGCCGCTCGTCGACCCGAACTATCTCGGCCACGCCGACGATGTCAGGCATCTGCGCGAGGGCATGCGCGTCGCCCGCGACATCCTCGCCACCGCACCGCTCCGCGACATCGTGGCGGACGAGTTCCTCCCCGGGCCCGACGCGACCAGCGACGATGCGCTCGACGCCCATCTCCGCCGGACGGTGAAGACCGACTATCACCCGGTCGGCACCTGCCGCATGGGCCACGAGGCGGATCCGATGGCGGTGACCGACGCGCGGCTGCGGGTACGGGGCGTCACCGGTCTCCGCGTCGTCGACGCCTCGGCCATGCCTCGGATCGTGACGGCGAACACCAATGCGCCGACTATGGCCCTCGCGCACCGCGCCGTCGACCTGATCGGGGGCTCGCAGACGGCAGCGCCGGCCTAAGCGCTCATCCGCCCACAGGCATTCGCGCCGCTGAGGTCAATGCCGCGCTCGGCCCGCCGGCATTGTCTCATCCGGCCGCAGGTTCCGTGCGTTCCGGATAAGGGCGGTCAGCTGAAATCGGTGAAATCGTCGAACGCCACCGATTTGCGGAGCTCCTTGAGGTTATCGACGCCGAAGAGGATCACCTTGTCGCCGTCACCAGCGTTGATGACCGCAGAGCCGTTCTTCTTGAATTTCACGTCGCCCTTTATTTGGTTGAACTTTGTTGCAATGCTGTCGTCGAGCACCAGCTCGTCTCGCTTTGCCACGAAGTCCATGATCTTGTCCTTGCCCATTCCCTCGCCGTAGTAGAACTCGTCGTCTCCTTCCCCGCCCCACAGCAGGTCGTCTTCGGCCCATCCGCACAGCTGGTCGTCCTCGTCGGAGCCGTGGATCGCGTCCTCGAACTTGAAGAAGAACTGATTGACCTCCTGATGGGTCGCCGCGGTGAAGCCCGGCGTCGGGCCAGGCGTTATCAGAAGCGCAAAAAGATCGCCCAGAAGGTAGCTGTCACCGGAATCGGCCTTCCAGGACTGATCCGCTTCCCCGGTGCCGGCGACGAAGGGCGCGGTCCATTGGAGATGGAGGAACGACTTCAGCGTCGATGCCGGCGTGAGCCCCCCGTTCGTGTTGAAGATGAAGTACTCACTGGCTGACGAGACGACGTTGAACGCATTCGGTCCCATGGCCGATGCGCCAAGCGGGCTCGGCACCAGATCCATGGTGCCAACGATGTCGGTTTCGGCAAGCGCATAAAACTTCGCCATAACGATCTCCGTTCGCTCCACGCTGTCACTGCGGCAGCGACAAAATGTAGCACATTTTGTCCTGGACGAGCGGGGACATCCGCGGCGGTCGTCGCGCCGATTCGAGCGGCACTCTCCCGGAGTGCCCGGGGCGGCGAGAACGACACGCCGACCGAGGCCGGGGTCAGACCATCACGGGCGAGGCTCCGGAACGGACTGCGCGGCGCCGGCCGGCATGGCGCCTGCCGATGCTTCCGGGCGTGGTGGCGCTCGCCGCAACCGATTGATGCCGTGTTCCTCGAATGAGCGGCATGGTGCGGCCAGGGTCGCTCTCATGCGGGCTTCGCGTTGCCGACCAGACGCCTTGCGTAGGCGATCGCCGCGATCATGTTCACGTGGTTGGCCTTTCCCGTGCCCGCGATGTCGAAGGCGGTGCCGTGGTCCACCGAGGTGCGGTCGATGGGCAGCCCGAGCGACACGTTCACGGTCGTATCGAAGGCGACCAGCTTCATCGGGATGTGCCCCTGGTCGTGATACTGGGCGACCACGAGATCGAACTCGCCGCTGTAGCAGCGGAAATAGACGGTATCGGGAGAGATCGGACCGACCACGTTGATCCCCTCGGCGCGGGCGGCAGCCACGGCGGGAGCGATCTGTTCCTTGTCCTCGCTACCGAACAGCCCGTTCTCGCCGCAATGGGGATTGATCCCGGCCACCGCGATGCGCGGCTCGGCGACTCCGAGCCGAAGCCAGTGCCGATGTCCCGCCCGGATCGTCTCGAGGATTCGCTGGGTCGTCGCCCGCGAGATCGCGTCGCGCAGCGAGACGTGGGTGGAGACGTGGATGGCGGACATGCGCTCGGACGCGAGCAGCATGAAACTGGATTTCGCGCCGGTGAGGGCGGCCAGCATCCCGGTATGGCCGTCGTACCTGTGGCCGGCGAGGTTGAGCGCCTCCTTGTTGATCGGCGCGGTCACGATGCAGCCGACCTCGCCCGCCTGCGCCGCCGCGGTCGCTGCCTTGACGTAGCGAAAGCTCGCCTCGCCGCCCGCGGCGTCGAGCCTGCCGAACGGCGGCAACGGCCGGTCGCTCGCGACATGCGCGACGGCGACTGCGCCGTCCGTGCCGTCGAAGCGGACCTCCGCGCCGACCAGCCGCGCGGCGGATTGCAAAACGGAAAGGTCGCCGAAGACCACCACGTCCCGTCGCGCGTCGGCGTCCATCGCGGCGAGCGCTTTGCAGATGATCTCCGCTCCCACCCCCGCCGGGTCGCCCATCGTGATGCCGATGCGGCGATTCAGAGTTTCCATCTCACGGCTCCTTGCATAACAACAGCTCACTGATCCGTGTCGGCCACGGGACCGGACGTTCGGAGGAAGATCGGCCTGTGCCCACGCGAAGTCCCTCTCTGCTCATCGTCGCAGATGACCTCACCGGTGCCCTCGACACCAGCGCTCCGTTCGCATTGCATGGCATGCGCGTTCGCGTCGCCCTCGATGCGGACGGCCTGGCCGAGGCCCTCGCCGATTCGCCCGACGTGGTCGCCGTCAGTACGCGATCCCGCGGCGGCGGCGAAGCCGATGCCGTCCGGGCGGTGGAAAGCACCGCAAGCGCCGTTGGCGCGGCCGCACCGCCGATGATCTTCAAGAAGGTGGACTCGCGCCTCCAGGGGCATCCGGGCGCCGAGACCGCCGCGCTGGCGAAGGCTTTCGCGCGCCCGACGCTGGTCGTCGCCCCGGCCGTGCCTGACCAGGATCGCTTCACCGAAGGCGGCAAGATCGTCGGCCGGGGCGTCTCGGGCCCGATCGCCATCGCGGATGCCTTCTCGGGAGCGGACCGCCAAGCCTTCATCGCAAGCGACGTGCGAAGCACCGACGACCTGACGAGGATCGCCCGGGACATTGACTGGTCGGCGAGCGTCGCGGTGGGAGCGCGGGGCCTGGGCGCGGCGGTCGCAGGCGTTCTCGCCGCCCGGCTCGGCCTTGCCGCGACGCCGCCATCCATGCCGTTCAGCCCGAGCGAGCGTTCACTGATCGCCTTCGGCTCCCGCGATCCGATCACGGAAGGGCAGGTGAGCCGCCTTGCCGCCGCGCGCCCGGATCTCGCCATCGTCGATGCGCCCCACGGCAAGGCCGAGCCACGGATGCTGGGATTGCCGCTGCTCATCCGGTGCACCGGCGATGCCATATTCGACGCCGCGCAGGTCGCGGTGCAGTTCGCGCGGACCGCCGTCGGGTTCATTCGCGCGACCGGCCCGCAGGTCGCGGTTATCGGCGGAGGCGACACGGCTGCAGCAATCCTCTCCGATCTGGACCTGAAGTCTGTCGAGCTGCTGGGGGAGGCGTTGCCGGGAATGCCCTATTTCGAGGCTCGGCTCCGCGACGGCGCGCGTATTGCCTTCATCACCAAGTCCGGCGGCTTCGGGCAGGTCGACGCGCTGTGCCATGTCATACCGACATCATAGCACTCCCCGCGTCGCGGATCAGGCCGGCGAATCGTCGCCCGCCTTCGAGGGGCGCAGCAGCTCGAGCAGCGCGTCCACGGCAGCCCGGGCGAATTCCGGCGTGTTGATGTGCTCCGGCACGGGAACGATCGGCACCTCCGGCCGGAGGTCCCTGGCGAGGGCGGTGACGAAGGCCGAGTCCGCGTCCCGGTCCTCGAACACGCCGCCCTTGGCATCGTGGGCGGAGAAGCCGTGCTGCGGCACGACGACGACGACCGGGCCCGCTGCCCGATTGAGCTTCCGCGCCATCCATGCTCCGACCTCGGCCAGGTCCTCCGCCGAGGCTCGCACCAGGGGAATCCCCGGCAAGTGCATGTGGACCACCCGGCCCTTCATGCGCTCTGGCACGTCGCCGAGGAAATTGACCGAGTCGATCCCTCCCGGAACGATCACCTGCGGGATTCCGAGCCGGCCTGCGGCCTCGAGGCGATGAGGACCGGCCGAACAGACGCCGCCGACGATCTCGTCGGTCACCTCGGTCGTCGACCAGTCGAGCACGGCGTCGAAGACGCCCGCATCGACGAGGCGTTCCATCGTCGCGCCGCCGGCCCCGTTGCTGTGGAACACCACGACCTCGAAGCCTTGGTCCTCGAGCATGCGGCGTGCGTAGGTGGCCCCTTTGGTCGTGAGCCCATACATCGTCAGGGCGACCGAGGGGCGCGACCCCGCCTGGTCGAGCGCCGGCCGCTCGACCATGCCGCAGATCGCAGCGGCCGCATTGGCGAGCACGGGGGTGAGCACCCGGTTCAACCCGGCCACGTCGGCGATGCTGGGCATTATCGCGATGTCCACCGATGCGTCATGCGTGGCAGCGGTGGAGACGACAAGCTTCGGGAAGCCGATCGGGAAGTCGCGCATGATCGCGTTGCACAGCCACGTCCCGCTGCCGCCGCCCACGCCAACCAGCCCGACGATCTTCCCTTCGGCGACCGCCGGCTCGAGGATCGTGCGTGCGGCCTGCGCCACGACCTCCAATGCCGCGACGCGAGGCATCGCGTGGATCTGCGCGAGCGGGAGTCCGGCAGCTTCGGCGATCGCTGCGCGGGTGACGTCTGCGGGCACCGACGGCTCGCCGGCGACGCCGAGATCGAAGAGCACGGCGGGATGGCCTTGCGCCCGGATCCGGTCGGCCAGGAACCTGGCTTCTTCTCCCTTGGTGTCCAAGGTTCCGAGGACGGCGATCGCCGGCGCGCTCCCTCCACTGTCCGTGGTCATCCAGACGCCTTCCTGCTCGCCATCCGTCCCGTTCCTCGCCCGTCATGCGGGAGGCGGCACAACCGCCCCGCGCGGGCCCGGCAACGAAGGGCGGAAGATGTTGGATGGCTGCTGACGTCTGCAAGACCGCCGATCCACCTCCCGGGTAATTCTGGGTAACGCGCCATCACTTCCTTCTTTGGGTCGCGGCAAAACGCCGGATGATGGTGCCGCCGTGCATTACCCAAAGTTACCCGACAGCTCTCGGCTTCGCGTTGCAACGGACACGACGTGGCCCGACCTTGCAGCACGTGACGGCGTGTCGCGCAATACTGTCGGGAGGTTAAGATGAAAAGCAATTGTTCCCCGGGATGGCGGTTGAACCGCCGCCGCCTGCTGCAGGGAGCGGGCGCACTGGCGATAAGCTCGGCCTTCGGGGGCGGACTGGTCGGCATGCCCGGCCGCGTGCTCGCCCAGGACGGCATGTCCGAGGAGCAGCGTGCGCTCCGGCGCGAGCTGATGGCCATTCCCGGCCCGGGCATGGGAGCGCCGACCGACGCCGACTGGCAGCGCGTCGGGGAGCTCTGCCTGGAGCCGACCAAGGCCAATGTCGCGCCCGGCGAGTTCGAGGGCGTCGAGCTGCGCTTCATGGGCAACATCGACCGTGGCCTCCACAACGCGACTTTCCGCGGGTTTCTCAAGGCCTGGCAGGATTACACCGGCGCCAGGATCACCTGGATCGACCTCGCACAGGGCGACATCGCCGCGCGTCTCCAGCAATCGATCGCCACCGGCACGGTCGACTACGACATCCTCTATATCGGCGCGCCGTTCGAGGGCGACATCCTCGGCCGCGGCATGGCGTCGGAGATGCCCGAGTGGGTTGCCCGCCAGATCGACCTCGACGACTACGTCGACTACATCAAGGCGCCCGTCGGCGCCTGGGAGGGCAAGACCTACCGCGTGGCCTTCGACGGCGACACCCACGCCTTCACCTATCGGCGCGACTATTTCGAGGATGCCGACCTCGCCGCGGCATGGGCCGCCGAGGGCAACGAGGGCCCATGGCAGCCCCCGAAGACCTGGCAGGAGGTCCAGAAGGTCACCAAGTTCCTCCACGGCAAGACGATCGGCGGACAGGAAGCCTACGGCTATCTCGATGCGCCCAAGCCTTGGGGCGGCTTCAGCTTCTACTTCATGGCGAGCCGCGCCACCGCCTATGCCAAGCACCCGGACGATCCGGCCTGGCTCTTCGACATCGACACCATGAAGCCGCGCATCAACAATCCGGCCTGGGTGCGCGCCATTCAGGACGTCGTCGATGCGCTCCCCTACGAGCCGGCCAACCAGATCAGCGCCGATCCGGCGACGACCGGGTTCCAGCAGTTCCTGGCCGGCACCGGCTCGATGGTGGCGTGGTGGGGCGATGTGGCCCAGAGCCTGGTCACCAGCGACGTCGCTGCGCTTCCGGGCGATCTCGTGAGCTTCGACATCACTCCGGGCTCCGATGACGTCTACAACGCCCGGACAGGCGAGTGGGACGTGCTTCCCGAGGGGCCGAACTTCGCTCCGAACAACGCCTATATCGGGTGGGGCTTCTACGTCATGGCCGGCGTCGACGCCGACGAGAAGAAGAAGAAGGCCGCCTGGAGCGTGGTCGCTCATCTCGGCGGAAAGGACATCTCGCTGTGGAGCGTCGTCTATCCGACCGGGGCCCAGCCGTACCGCAAGAGTCACTTCTATCCGGAGGAATGGCTGCTCGCCGGCTATGACGAGCGCTTCATCCGCTCGTGGCTCGACGCGCAGGACCGCGCCTACAACCACCCCAATGCCGCGGTCGAGCCGCGGATCCCCGGCATGTTCCAGTACTACAGCATCGCCGAGGACGAACTGGCCAAGGTCTTCGCCGGCCAGGTCGATGCCCAGACGGGCGCCGACAACGCCGCGGCCGCCTGGGAGCGCCTGACCGATTCGATCGGACGCGAGCGCCAGATCCAGATCTACAAGGCCGCCCTCGGTCTCTAGATTCGGCTGGCGCATGCCGCAAGGAGGCTCCGGGTGTCCTCCCACCCCGGCGCCTCCTTGCCGGCCCCGCCGGGCACGGTGCTGGAAGCGCACATGACGACCGAGCAATCCCTCAGACCCCCGCAGGCCCGCCGGTTCGGCGGGGCGGCGATTCTCGTCGCCACGGTCGGCCTCGCCGCCGTCGTCGTGGCGAAAATGACCCATGCCGCCGACGGCGGCTGGAGCGGGTTCGAGACCTGGCGGCCGGTCCTCTACGCCTATGTGGCCTGGTGCGTTCTCCTCTGCTGGGGACTGGTGCTCCGCCGCGGCGAGAGCGGCCGCCAGCTGCTCTTCATCCTCCCCGCGATCCTCTTCATTCTCGCCTTTGCGGTGTTTCCGACGCTGTTCGGCGTCTACATCGCGATGACCGACTGGAATCTCAGTTCCTTCGATGCGCCGAGCTTCAACGGCGCGGCGAACCTCCTCCGGGCGCTCGCCGATCCGTACTTTTGGAACGCCCTGGCGAACATGGCCTTCTACATCGCCGCGATCGGGGGAGAGTATGCCGTCGCCTTCGGCCTCGCCCTGCTCCTGAACCGGGAGATCCGTGCAAGGCGCTTCTTCCGCGTCGCCTTTCTCGCCCCGTTCATGCTCAGCCCGATCGCGGTGAGCTGGATGATCGGCAAGTCGATGATGGAGTTCCGCTTCGGACCGGTGTCCAACTTCGCCCGCCTGCTCGGCTGGGACAACCCGGCCTTCTTCGCCTCGCCCTGGGCGGCGCGCATCAGCATCGAGGTGATCGATGCCTGGATGTTCATCCCGCTGATGACCATCCTGCTGCTCGCGGGCCTGCAGGCGCTGCCGCGCGAGGTCGGCGAGGCGGCCGACATCGACGGCGTCAACGCCTGGCAGAAATTCTGGAAGATCACGTTTCCGCTGATGCTGCCGGTCAGCATCACCGTGATCGTGCTGCGGATCATCTTCAAGCTGAAGCTGGCCGACATCGTCATCGCGATCACCGCGGGCGGTCCCGGCGGCGCGACGGACACGGTGACGAGTTTCATCTACCGCGAATACCGGGACCGCTCGAATGTCGGCTACGGCACGATGCTGGCCGTCATCTATCTCGTCGTCATCATCATCTGCATGACGACCCTGCTGCGCGCGCTGCGGCGGCACCGGCAGCCCCTGGCTTAGCGAGGCGCGTGATGGCGATTGCGACCGCTGACGGCCGGTCAGGACCCCCTTCGCGGTGGATCGGCCATGGCGTCACCTATGTTCTCCTGGTGCTTTGGGCCGTCGTGTCCCTGTTTCCCGTCTTCTGGACCATCACGACGTCCACCAAGACGGCCGCCGACGTGACGCAGGGCCACATCGTGCCATGGGTGGATTTCGTGCCGGATTGGCGAGGCTGGCGTTCGCTCGGCCTTTCGCCCGATACGATCTTCCGACCGTCGACGGCCCGCGACGAGTTCCTGTTCCGCTTCCTGAACACGGTCATGACGGCGGCGGGCGCGTCGGTCCTGGCGCTGATCCTCGGCGCCCTGGCGGCCTACGGGCTGAGCCGGTTCCGCTATAAGATCGCCGTCTTCCGGAACGACGACATCTCGTTCTTCTTCCTCTCGCAGCTGATCCTGCCGCCGGTGGTGCTGGCCCTGCCGTTCCTCGTCCTGTACCGCGAGCTCGCCTTCCTCGACACGACCGTCGGCCTGACGCTGCTCTACACGCTCACGGTGCTGCCGATCACGGTCTGGATCATGCGCGACCAGTTCGATGCGATCCCGAAGGAGCTCGACGAGGCGGCGCTGGTCGACGGGCTGTCGAGCTGGGGCGTGTTCTTCCGGATCATGCTCCCCCTGGCGGCGCCGGGCATGGTCTCCGCCTTCATCATCTCGCTGATCCTGTGCTGGAACGAGTATTTCTTCGCAGCGCTCCTGACCAGCGCCGATGCCAAGACCTTGCCCGTGCTGGTCGCGAGCCAGACGAGCGCGCAAGGGATCAACTGGTGGTCGATGGCGGCGCTGTCCACGGCCGCGGTGGCGCCGCTGGTGATTCTCGGCATCTTCCTCGAGCGCTTCATCGTCAAGGGCCTGACCGCGGGCGCCGTCAAATGAGCCGCTTTCCCGGGTGCCCGGCGCTTCAGCCGCTGAAGATCGTCAGGCCCGGCCGTGGCGGCGCCTCCGGTTCCTCGACATACAACGATACCCGGGCCCCCGCGGCGCGCAGCTCCGCGAGCTTCGGCTCGGCCCAGGAGACCGCGTCCGCGACACGCATGATCCGCCCGTCGACCAGCGGCGGGTGCAGGAGGAGACGATCGGCCCCGGCAGCGCGCATGGCGACGCCCTGGTCGACGGTGAAAATCGTCGCCATGGCCTTGAACCCCGCCCCGACCATTTCCGCGATGAACGCCACTTCGCGCTCGAAGCCCAGGTCTTTCGCGGCCAACTCCTTCCGGAAGGGCGCATCGAACAACCCGACGCTCGGCCAGTTGCTCACCACCTCGACCCCGGCTCCCTCCAGGCGCCGGCGGATCTCGTTGAGCCCGACGAACGGATCCACGGCGAAAAGGGCCGCGCAGACCCGCCCATGCCCGAACGGCGGCCGGGCGAGCGCGTCGAACAGCCGCTGGTTGGCGTTTCGCGCCGGGCCGAGCGCAACGGCGCTTGCCTGTCCCACGGGCAGGCCCTTCATGACCGGCGCGAGCAGGAATCCGTCGTCGTGCCCGGCCGCCGGCCAATCCGTCAGTACCGACATCGGCAGGAAGCGATCGGCCGTTCCTTGATGCTCGCCGGCAACCATCGGCCTTGCCACCATCCTCGCTCGCCGGTTCCGCTCCCCGCCGAGCGTTCATACAACAACGCGCGAGCGTTTGCAGGGCACCGAAGCACGCCATGACCGACGTCGAAACCTATGACTACATCGTCGTCGGCTCGGGATCGGCCGGCGCGGTGGTGGCGTCCCGGCTGACGGAAGATCCGGGTGTTTCCGTGCTCCTTTTGGAGGCGGGAGGACCGGACCGCCATCCCGTCTTCACGATCCCCATGGGATACGCGCTCTCGCTCGCCGATCCGCGCTACGACTGGATGTACAAGGGCGAGCCGGAGCCCGGCCTCGACGGACGTGCCCTGCTCCAGCACCGGGGGAAGGTGCTCGGCGGCACCAGCTCCGTGAACGGCATGGTGTACACGCGCGGCGTCCCGTCGGACTACGACCGGTGGCGGCAGATGGGATGCACCGGTTGGTCCTGGGACGACGTGCTGCCCTATTTCCGCAAGGCCGAAGACAATGCGCGGGGCGAAGATGCCTTTCACGGCGTCGGCGGCCCGCAGCACGTGGAGGACCGCCGGCCGGACTGGCCGCTGGTGACGTCCTTCCTCGAGGCATCGCGGCAGGCCGGCCTGCCGGCGAACGCCGACCTGAACGGGGAGCGGCAGGAAGGGATCGGCTACCATCAATACACCACCCGTCGCGGCCGGCGCTGGAGCGTCGCCAAGGGATATCTCGGGGCCGCACGAAGGCGCCCGAATCTCCGGATCGTCACGCGCGCCCATGCCACGCGGATCGAGATCCGGAACGGGCGCGCGATCGGCGTCCACTTCGTCCGCGGTGCGGATGCGGAATACGCCCAGGCGCGCGCCGAGGTGATCGTCAGCGGCGGAACGATAAATTCCCCGCAACTCCTGCAGCTCTCCGGCATCGGCCCCGGAGCGCTGCTTCGCAGCATGGATATCGCGCCCGTGGTCGATGCCCCTCTGGTCGGCAGCAACCTGCAGGATCATTTCCAGAACAACGTGGCCTATCGGGTGAAGGGCGCCAGAACCCTCAACGACATCGCGATGAGCCGGCTGCAGATGCTGGTCTACGGCGCGCAGAGCCTGCTCACCGGAACGGGGCCGCTCTCGGGCAGCGGCATCTATGCGGGCGGATACCTTCGTACCGATCCGCGCATGGAAGCCGCGGATATCGCGATCAACTTCTTCGTCTGGTCGACCGATCCCGAGGCGCCGAGCGGCTCTACGCTGGCGACCCACCGCTTTCCCGCCTTCTCCTTCTGCCTCGTGCTCCAGCGCCCGGATTGCCGCGGCAGCGTCATGCTGCGCAGCCCCGACTACGGCACGCCACCGGAAATCCGCTACAATTTCCCGGGAAGCGACCAGGACCTTCGTTCGCTCATCGAAGCCGTGCGGATATCCCGGCGGATCGCCGCCCAGCCGGCATTGGCGCGGCACATCGTCGAAGAGGTCCTGCCGGGCCCCGCCGCAACGACCGACGACGCGCTTCGCGAGGATCTCCTGCGACGCGTGACCTCGGCCTACCATGTCGTGGGCACGTGCCAGATGGGACCGGCCGGCCGAGCCGTCGTCGACGAGCGGCTGCGTGTCCACGGCATCGACGGCCTCCGGGTGGCGGATGCTTCGATCATGCCGACCATCGTCGGCGCCAATACCAACGCGCCCACCATCATGATCGGCGAGAAGGCCGCCGCGATGATCCGCGAGGATGCCCGCAACCGCTGATCGCGGGAATGCAAGGAGGGGTGCCTGCGCAGACACCCCCTCCTCTCGGGGCGTCGCCTTGGCGCCGCCCGGAACCCGACGGATTTTCTTTCTTTTCTGTTCGGCATGCGCCGCTCGAGGCGGCGCATGCCTTTGCTTTTTGCGCGCCCTTAGGACTGCGACGCCGGCATCGTCGCCGACTTGAAGCCGCGCACCGCCTCGGAGACCGCAGCCTCGATCGGGATCCGCTCGACGCTCGACGCACCGACGAAGCCCTGGGCCATCGACTTCTCATAGAGAACCCGGACGTTCTCCGGCGTGTCGAAGGGCCCGCCATGGCCGAGGACGATGACCTCGGGATTGACCGCGCGGGCCGCTGCGATCATCTCGTCGGTCTTGGCGAGGGCGAGGTCCACCGGGGCGACGTCGTGGAAGCCATCGAAGCCGCCGCTCGTGCCACCGACATGCGCCACCACGCAGTCGACGCCGGCCTTCGCCATCTGCTCGGCCTCCTCGGGCGTGAAGACGTAGCACATGGTGAACAGGTCGCGCTCGCGCGCCAGCCCCATCAGGTCGAGTTCGCGGTTGAACCCGAAGCCGGTGCCGTCCTTCTCCCGGCGTTGCAGCGAGCCCGCCTCGAACAAGGTCACCGTCGGGAAATTGATCACCCCCGAGTAGCCGGCGTCCTTCACGCGGTCGACCAGCTTGGCGAGCCGCATCCAGCGGGGATCGGCCGCTTCGACGCCGCAGATGACCGGCGTGTCGATGACCACGTTGAGGATCTGCTCGGCCATGGCGAGCGTGGCGTTGTTGGTATCGCCGAAGATCGTGGTCGGCAGCCCCAGCAAGCGGGAAAGCCCGGTGCTGTAGACGACGATTAGGTCCGCCCCCCCGACTTCCGCCGACTTGGCAACGAGGCCGCAGCTGCTTCCCGCCGCGACGATGGGCTTTCGGTCGGCGATCGTCTTGCGGAGGCGGGCGAGGATTGCGTCGCGCGTGAAGATCGGCTCGGCGGTGCGCCAATGATCGGAGAGCTTCATCTTTCCCTTTTCGATAAGGCTTGAGGACAGATACTAACTGCTTGCGTCGACGGGACGTCGTGAGCGGTGCTGGCACCATCTCCTGCCCGACGCATTGTCATTCAGTTGCTGCGCGCCCGGCACGCTTCGGCGCGGCGAGATGCTCGCCGAAGCGCTTGCTCATCCCGTACATGTCGCCGGGGCCGCCGTTGAACGCCTCGGTGACCGGGAGCGCCTCCGGGCGGAGCGCATCCCTGCCGGCAACAAGGCCGCTGGCGGGAGATGCGTGTGACCGATACTTTCATAGTCCTCCCTACGTGAGCCAGTGTGCCGGTCCGTGCCGCACGGCGTGAATAACGAGACATGTGAAAGTCGAGGCGGCACGAGATATCGGCCCATATTGGTCGAGATCCTCC
>JBIQKL010000013.1:38480-40795 GCA_044506555.1 Hyphomicrobiales bacterium
GTCAACAGCCCGTACTTGCGCATCTTGTTGTAGAGCGTCTTGCGGGAGATCCCGAGAAAGTCGGCCGTCTCCGTCTTGCGAAACTTGTGACGCCACAGGGCATCGACGATCTGCTCTCGCTCGTTCTCCTTCTTCATGGCCAGTGGCGGAGGAGGTGCAAGGTCCACGAGGCGAATGCGCCCCTGCTCCGCCCTGAAGGCCGCCGCCTCGATGACCGACCGCAGCAGCCGGAGGTTCCCCGGCCATGCCTGTGTCTGGAGCTGCCTGAGAACCGCGTTCTCGAAGGTCAAGGGACGTCCGCCGACCCGCTGGCGGACGGAAGCCAGCAGGGCGCGGGCCAGGAGCGGCAGCTCCTCCAGGCGGTCGCGCAGCGGCGGGAGATGAAAGTTGAACGGAAGCAGCCGCAGATAGAGCGCCGGCGCGATCGCACCCCGCCGGTGCAGCGCTTCCAGCGGCTCGCGCGACGTGAACACGACCCGGACATCCAGTGGCCACGTTCTCAGGCCGCCGACCGGCCGCAGCCGCCGCATTTCGAGCACCTCGAGCAGGGCCTCCTGCACCGGCAGGCTCATCCGCTCGACGTTCTCCACGACGAGCATCCCGCCGTTCACGGAATGCAGCAGGCCGATGCGCTCCCTGGCGATGCCGTCGACGCCCGCGACCGCGCCGAAGAGCTCGACCGCCATGTCGCCGCGGCGCTGGTCATCGCCACTCACGAAGAAGACCGGCTTCGTTCGGCGCGCGCTTATCTCGTGCACGATCGCGGAGACGTAGGTCTTGCCGGTCCCTTCTTCTCCGGTGATCGCCATGTCGACGTCCTGGCGCGCTGCACGTGCGATCTGGGCGTACAGCGCGCGGACGGGAGCGGACGTGGCCACCAGCCGCGACGACACCTTCACCGGAGGAGGAGCGCCGCCGCCGTACCGGGCGTCGGTAACGGTCTTGAACTCCGCGACGCGGTTCTCGATCGACTGGCCGAGCGGCGCCTGGTCGATCGTGGAGCCGCCGATATAGCCGTCGGCCCACATCAGGTTGCAGAGGGTCACCATCTGCAGCGGGTTGGAAATGGCCGCACCGCCGCAAAGTATGAGGGCGCCGGGCAGTTCCTTGCGGGCCATCGCCGCCAGCGGACGCATCAGCCCGGCTGCGATCTCGAGCTCATGCTGATCCGAAGACGCAGTCAGCCCCAGACGGGCGTCGAACATGATGCAAATGAGATCCGGCGCCGTCGCGAGCACTTTCGCCAGATCGTCGTATCGGGAAGTGTAGGCGAGCGTCGCAAGGCCCGCCTTCTTCGCCGCGGCAAGGAGCTCGACTTCGCGCGCGAATCCCGCTCCCGCCGCCTCCAGCGCCGCGCGGTAGGCGCCGGTCATCTCCGTGGCGGTCGGGAAGTTGCTGATGCCGTGAAAGCCTGCCGCCTTGGCCTCGGATACGAGCTGATCGAGATCGGTGTTCGGATCGGCCGCGGTCACGCCCAGGAAGATCGGCAATGTGGAGGACGGCAGGATCTCGGCGCGGCCGAAGTCCTGAACCATTTCGTTGCTGTCGCGCAGCGGAAGGTGGCATGCGCAGGAAGGAGCGCCCATCATCCGGTAGCGCCCGACATTGCCCAACAGAATGAAGTCCGCGCCGCCATGGCGCGCGGCATGGGCCGCCAGACCGGCTCCGATCGAGGCGCCGACGATCAGCGACTGACGCGATCGAAAGTTTACGTGACGCTGCTCGAGGAGCTTCTGGATCGGTGACTCGCCGCGATCGGTCCTGTCGACGCCAGCCCCTCCCCCGGTCGTCGGTCCCGCCCTGCCGTGCCCTGTCATTGGCTCTCGCACCCTCGTTGCGGGAACACGGGTCTCAGGTGCTGGTGCCGGCGATTCCTGCGATCCGGCGACTTTCCCGGCTGCCGGCCGACAAAGGCGACCCGCGTCACGGCGACATGAGGTTGCGCTTCAGAAACGTGACGCTGAGCTCGCGAATCAACGGCGCGCCGTTCTTCTCCCATACGGCGAAGTGCGGCGTCGTCTTGTGCGCCTCGAACGCTGCCCTGCTGTCATAGCTCTCGACCATATAGATGCGCGACGGTTCATGATCCTCGGTGACGCATACCTCGTAGGAGCGACATCCTGCTTCGCTCGCCAGGGTCTGGCGTCGGTTCTCCAGGAGCATCTCGACGACACGCCCCTGATTTTCCGGGTCGACCTCGAACTCTCCGATGACGATGAACAGATCCGGCTTTGCCATGACATTCGTCCTTCCGTCCCGCTGGTCGGACGCTCGCTTCATCCGCGCGTCCTCTGGCAGGAGCAGAGTGGTCTTCG
>JBIQKL010000013.1:40895-43908 GCA_044506555.1 Hyphomicrobiales bacterium
CAGGGAACCTCCCGTTGCTCTCGGATCGGCCCCATCGTAGCGCGCCGATGCCCACAGGAAAGCTTGACGTTTCCGCCGGTCAGGCCGGGGCCGGGCGGCGGAGCGCCGAAGCGAGCGCCGCCGCATCGGTCAGCGGCAGCGAGCAGGTCTCGCCGTGGCAGACATAGGCGGTGACGTTGCCGTCCGCCGCGGTCTTGCCGCTGGCCGGGTGGCCCGGCGGCAAGGTTGCGGACTGTTCGTGCACGGTCAGCACGACATTCGGCGTCCACGCATCCCGTGCCGTCGAGAGCAGCGCGCCGTCGCCGTCGCCGGCAGGGGAGACGAGCACGAGGTCGACGGCGCCGAGCCTCAGATCGAGAGCGGACAGCATGCCCGCGGCCGCGAACAGATTGTCGGCGATCGGAGCGGCGCCGATGACGGCGTCGGCATCGGCCCGATAGGTGTCGTTGCCGGTCAGCCGCCAGAGCCGGACGAGATTCGCTGCCATCACCGAACCGGCGCTCGGCGTAGCTTCGTCCGTCGTCGACCGCGGCCGGAGGATCAGGGCCTCGGCATCGTCGGCCGCCAGGAAATAGCCCGGCGACGCTTCGTCCCAGTGATGGCGCCGGAGCGTGGCGGCGAGGTCCTCGGCCCGCGCCAGGTAGGCCGGCTCCTGCGTTGCCGCGTGGAGCGCCAGCGACGCCTTGATCATTGCCGCATGGTCGGTCGCGAGGCCGGGATAGACGGCCTTGCCGTCGCGCCAGGCATGGGCGAGGCGGCCGGCGCGGCTCATCGTGCCGAGGACGAAGTCGTAGGCCTCCCGCGCCGCTTCCAGCCAGTCCGGCCGGCGGAAGGTCGCGGCGGCGAGCGCGAGCGCCGCGATCGTCAACCCGTTCCAGTCGGCCAGCACCTTGTCGTCGGTCGCCGGGCGGATGCGCGTCGCGCGCCGGGCGAGCAGCGCCGCCCGGAGCTCGGCAAGCCGTGCCTCCTCCGCGGGAGCCAGGAGGTCGGGATGGGCGAGGCGGTTGGGGATCGAGGCGCCTTCGAAATTGCCGCCGGGTGCGATGTCGTAGATCTCGGAGAAGAACGCCGCGTCGGCGCCGAGAACCTCGTTCACCTCCGCCGCCGACCAGACGTAGAAGCGGCCCTCATGGCCTTCGGAATCGGCATCGACGCTGGCCGCGAAGGCGCCGCCGTCGACGCGCATCTCGCGCAGGAGGAACGCGATCGTCTCCTCGATCCGTATCCGGAACAGCGGCTCGCCCGTGTCGAGGAACCCATAGGTGAGGAGCTCGACGAGCTGGGCATTGTCGTAGAGCATCTTCTCGAAATGCGGCACCAGCCAGCGGTCGTCGACGGAATACCGCGCGAATCCGCCGCCGAGATGATCGTAGATGCCGCCCTGGGCCATGGTGCGGAGCGTGACCAGCACCGCGTCGCGATAGGGGGCAAGGCCGGTGCGAAGGCCGGCGCGCCACAGCATCTCGAGGAGGCTGGCCTGGGGGAACTTGGGCGCACCGCGGATCCCGCCCCGCTCCGTATCCATGAAGCCGAGCAGCCGCGACGCCGCCTGGTCGAGCAGACTGCGGTCGGGCGCCAGCGCGTTGGGTGGACGGCGCTTCTCCAGCGCCTCCATGAGCAGCGACCGGTTGGTCTCGATTTTGGCCGGCTCCTCTCGGAAGATGCGGGCGACCTCTTCGAGGACCGAGACGAACGACGGGCGGCCGAAGCGCGATTCGGGCGGAAAATACGTTCCGCCCCAGATCGGCTCGCCGTTCGGCGTGAGGAACATGGTGAGCGGCCACCCGCCTTGCTCCCCCAGCGCCTGCAGCGCCGTCATGTAGATCTGGTCGATGTCCGGGCGTTCCTCGCGATCGACCTTGATGTTCACGAACAGCCGGTTCATCACCGCGGCGGTGGCCGGATCCTCGAAGCTTTCATGGGCCATGACATGGCACCAGTGGCAGGCGGCGTAGCCGACGGAGAGCAGGATCGGCTTGCCGGTGGCCCGGGCCTCCGCCAGGGCCTCCGGCCCCCAGGGGCGCCAGTCGACGGGGTTGTCCTTGTGCTGGAGTAGGTAGGGGCTGGCTTCGTGGCGGAGGAGATTCTCGGACATGAGGCGAATGTAGGGAAACCGGCGCGATGGCGACAGTGACGGATTCGACAATCTTCGCGCTGTCGAGCGGCCCGCCGCCCGCGGGCGTCGCCATCGTGCGGGTGAGCGGTCCCGGCGTTGTTAACGTTTTCGAAACGATTGTCGGTACGGTTCCGGAACCACGTCGGGCAATGCTGGCCTCCATGACGGACGTCGACGGCTCGCCGATCGACCGCGGACTCGTCCTCTTCTTTCCCGGTCCCGCGAGTTTCACCGGAGAGGACGTCGCCGAGTTCCACATCCATGGCGGCAGGGCGGTCGTCGGGGCGCTGCTGGGGCGTCTCGGCGCGATTCCCGGCCTCCGGCCGGCGGAGCCGGGCGAGTTCACCCGCCGGGCGTTCCTGAACGGGCGCTTCGATCTGACCGAGGTCGAGGGGCTCGCCGACCTGATCGCGGCGGAGACCGAGGCCCAGCGCCGCCAGGCGCTGCGCCAGGCATCGGGCTCCCTGCGGTCGGTGCTCGAGGATTGGCGGACCCGTCTTGTCCGCGCCCGGGCCATGGTCGAGGCCGAACTCGACTTTGCCGACGAGGAGGACGTTCCGGACTCCGTCTCCGATCTCGCCTGGGATGCGGTCGGTGCCGTGGTCGGCGCGATCGACGCGCGTCTCACCGACGACCGCCGGGGCGAGCGCCTGCGTGACGGCGCGGAGGTGGTGGTCCTCGGCGCGGTCAACGCCGGCAAGTCGAGCCTGATCAATGCCTTGGCGCACCGCGACGTGGCCATCGTCTCCGAGGAAGCGGGCACGACGCGCGACCTGATCGAGGTGCGGTTGGACATCGAGGGCTATCCCTTCACCGTCGTCGACACCGCCGGCCTCCGCGAGGCGTCGGGGGCGGTCGAGCGCGAAGGCATCCGCCGTGCCCGCCTCCGCGCCGGCG
>JBIQKL010000013.1:44008-45079 GCA_044506555.1 Hyphomicrobiales bacterium
CTCGGGCGCCTGACCGGCCGCGTCGACGTCGAAGATCTCCTCGACGTGATCTTCCGCGATTTCTGTATCGGTAAGTGACGCCTGTTTCACGTGAAACAAGCGGCGCTTTGACCCGCCGCCGGCCTTGCGCTACGGAAACGCGATGAGCTCCTTCGACGTCATCGTGGTGGGCGGCGGCCACGCCGGCACCGAGGCCGCGGCCGCCGCGGCCCGGATCGGTGCGCGCACGGCCCTGGTGACGCACGGCTTCGCCACCGTCGGGGCGATGTCCTGCAATCCCGCGATCGGCGGCCTCGGCAAGGGTCATCTGGTCCGCGAGGTCGATGCGCTCGACGGCATCATGGGCGTCGCCGCCGACCGCGCCGGCATCCAGTTCCGTATGCTCAATCGCCGCAAGGGCCCGGCCGTCCGCGGTCCGCGCGCCCAGGCGGACCGCAAGCTCTACCGCCAGGCGGTCCAGGACCTGCTTCGCGAGGTGGCCGGTCTGACGGTGATCGAGGGCGAGGTCGACGACCTCTCGATCGCCGGCGGGCAGGTGACCGGCGTCCGGCTCGGCGACGGCCGGACGCTGGCTGCGGGCGCCGTGGTCATCACCACCGGCACCTTCCTCCGGGGTCTGATCCATATCGGCGAGACCCGCACGCCGGCCGGGCGGGTCGGCGAGAAGCCGGCCATCGGCTTGGGCGAAACGCTGGCGCGCCTCGGTTTCGTGATGGGCCGGCTGAAGACCGGGACGCCGCCGCGGCTCGACGGGCGCACCATCGACTGGAACGCGGTCGACATGCAGCCCGGCGACGATCGGCCGACGCCGTTCTCGTTCATGACCACGGCGATCACCACCCCGCAGGTGATGTGCGGGATCACGCGCACGACCGCGGATACGCACCGTATCATCACCGACAATCTCCATCGTTCGGCGATGTATGGCGGTCACATCGAGGGTCGCGGCCCGCGCTACTGTCCTTCGATCGAGGACAAGGTCGTCCGGTTCGGCGAGCGCGACGGCCACCAGATCTTCCTCGAGCCCGAGGGGCTCGACGACGATACGGTCTACCCGAACGGCATCTCCAC
>JBIQKL010000013.1:45179-50449 GCA_044506555.1 Hyphomicrobiales bacterium
CGCATGTTCACGTCGCGTGCCGAGTATCGCCTGTCGCTCCGGGCCGACAACGCCGACCGGCGGCTGACGCCGTGCGGCGTGGCGCTGGGGCTGGTCCGCGGCCCTCGGGGTCGGGCCTTCGCGGATGCGATGGATCGCCTCGATACGGCGACGTTGCGCCTCGGCGAACTGAACCTGAGCCCCTCCGAGGCCGCCCGTCACGGTCTTCATCTCAACCGCGACGGGGTCCGTCGAAACGGGCACGAACTGCTCGCCCATCCCGACGTCACCATGGCGACGCTCGCCGGCATCTGGCCGGAGCTCGCCGGGATCGACGATTTCGTTGCCGAGCAGATCGAGATCGATGCCAAGTACGCCGCCTATCTCGACCGCCAGCAGAACGACATCGACGTCGTCCGGCGCGAGGAAGGCGTGGCGATCCCCGGCGATCTCGATGTGGGGACGATTCCTGGCCTATCCAACGAGCTCAAGGAGAAGCTCCGCCGCGTCCGCCCCGCGACGCTCGCACAGGCGGGCCGGATCGACGGCATGACGCCAGCGGCGCTGGCGCTTCTGCTGGCGCGGGTCAAGCGGCAGCCCCGCAATGCCGCCTGAGCGGGACGGTCCCGGTTCGGTCCGTGCCGTCCTGACTGTTTCACGTGAAACGGAGGAACGACTCGCCCTGTTCGTCGCGCTGGTCGAGAAGTGGCAAAAGGCGGAAAACCTCATAGCGCCCAGTACCTTGCGCGATATCTGGACCCGCCATGTCGCCGACAGTGCGCAGCTCGTCCCACTCTTTCCGGATGCGCGACGCTGGCTCGATCTCGGCAGCGGCGGCGGCTTCCCCGGGCTGGTGGTGGCGATCCTGATCGCCGGCCGCGCCGGTGCCCGCGTTCACCTCGTCGAGAGCAACAGCCGGAAATGCGCCTTCCTCCGCACCGCGATCCGTGAGACCGGCGCGCCGGCGGAGGTGCACCAGGGCCGGATCGAGGACGTCCTCGCCGGCTGGAACGCGCCGACCGAGGTGATCACCGCCCGCGCTCTCGCGCCGCTTGCCGCGCTGCTCGCGATGACCGCACCCCTGATCGGTCCCGCCTGCCGCGCCGTCTTCCTCAAGGGCGCGGGATACCGGGACGAAATCGCGGAAGCGGCTCAATCCTTCGACGTCGATCTGGTAGTACATCCGAGCCGGGTCGCCGATGATTCGGCGATTCTCGAGGTGATACGGGCCGCTCCGCTGCCGGGCGGCCGGAGACCGCGGCCATGAGCCTGCCAGAAGCGCCCCGCGTCATCGCGCTGGCCAACCAGAAGGGCGGCGTCGGCAAGACGACCACCGCCATCAACCTCGGCACGGCGCTCGCCGCCACCGGCGAGGAAGTGCTGGTGGTGGATCTCGACCCGCAGGGCAACGCCTCCACCGGCCTCGGCATCGATCGCCGGTCGCGAAGCGTTTCCACCTACGACCTCCTGATCGGCGAGGCCGAGCTCGAAGCGGTCGCTCTGCCGACGGCCGTGCCGAACCTATCGGTCGCGCCGTCGACGCTCGACCTCCTCGGCGTCGAGCTCGAGATCGCGGCGATGGCCGACCGCAACTTCCGGCTGCGCCAGGCGCTCTCCCGGACCCGGCTGTCGCCGGCCGGCAAGCCCTATAGCTACGCGCTGGTCGATTGCCCGCCGTCGCTGAATCTGCTCACCATCAACGCGATGGCGGCGGCCCATTCGGTGCTGGTGCCGCTCCAGTGCGAGTTCTTCGCGCTCGAGGGCCTGAGCCAGCTCCTCCATACGGTCGAGCAGGTCAAGCGGTCGCTCAATCCGGAGCTGACCATCCACGGAATCGTGCTGACCATGTTCGACAGCCGCAACTCGCTGTCGGGCCAGGTGGTCGCCGATGTCCGCGCCCATATGGGCGAGGCGGTGTACGACACGGTTATCCCGCGGAACGTGCGCGTCTCCGAGGCGCCGTCGCACGGCAAGCCGGTGCTTCTCTACGATTTCAAGTCGACCGGCAGCCAGGCCTATCTCCGGCTTGCTGCCGAGATCATCCAGCGCGAACGGAGTCTCCGGGCGGCATGACGCCTCGGCGGAACGGGAGGAAAGAGTGATGGCGGAAGATCTGGCGCGGCGGCGGCTCGGCCGCGGGCTCGCTTCGCTGCTCGGCGACAACGGCGCCGTGACCGCCACTGCCACGACCGCAGCGCCGGACCGGCGGCCGCCGCGGAAGCTCCCCATCGCCCTGCTTCGGCCCAATCCGCGCAACCCGCGCCGGGCTTTCGACGAGGCCGGGCTGGCCGAGCTCGTCGCCTCGGTCCGGGAACGCGGCGTGGTGCAGGCGATCCTGGTGCGGCCGGTCCCGGGCGGCGGCGAGGGCTACGAGATCATCGCCGGCGAACGGCGCTGGCGCGCCGCGCAGAAGGCGGGGCTGCACGAAGTGCCGGTCGCCATCCACGAGGTGAGCGACCGCGAGGCGCTCGAGCTTGCGATCATCGAGAACGTGCAGCGCGCCGATCTCAACGCGATCGAGGAAGCGCAAGGCTATCAGCAGCTTATCGACGATCACCAATACAGCCAGTCCCAGCTTGCCGACGTAATCGGCAAGAGCCGGCCGCACATCGCCAACACGCTCCGGCTCATGAAGCTGCCGGAGCCGGTGCAGGCCTATGTCCGCGCCGGCAAGCTCTCGGCCGGCCACGCCCGCGCCCTGGTGGCCCTCGACGACCCCGAGACACTGGCGCGACGGATCGTCGAGGAAGGGATGAGCGTCCGGGAGGCCGAGGCCCTCGGCTCGGCCGGGCGGAAGAAGTCGGCGCAGCGTGCGCCCGAGACGAAGAGCGCCGACACCCGGGCGGTGGAGAAGCAGCTTGCCGACGTCCTCGGGCTCGAGGTGACGATCAGCGACGGGCCGAAGGGCGGCGACGTGCGGATCCGGTATCGCACGCTCGAGCAGCTCGACGACATCTGCCGGCGGTTGAAGGGCTGACCGCCTTCCGTCCTCGGGGACTGCTGCGAGACCCTCACGGGACACCGCGGACGCTGCATGAAGGCTCCTCTGGCCTTTCCACCCCGCTCATTCCCGCGCATGCGGGAATCCAGCTTTTACAAGAAGATACGCCGAAGATGAACAAGCTGGGTCCCCGCATGCGCGGGGACGAACGGGTCAGGCTCGGGCCGCGTGAAGCGCGGGCACAAATCTCGTAACAGTTCCCCCACGGGAGACTTTAGCTACCGCCACATGCCGCGCATGCGGGCGCCGACGTCGATGCGCGGGCCCTGCTCGAACGGGCGCGATGGCGCCGCCGGCGCCGCCGGCCATGTGCGGCGGATGAAGTGCGGCAGCAGCGCGTCGGGGATGAATCGGGTCCGCGCCGCATAGAGGTGACGGTCGCCGCCGGCGCGCTGCTGGTGCACGTAGAAGCGCTGCGGCACCATGATCGACAGGCGGTCGCGGGCGCGCGTCATCGCGACGTAGAGCAGCCGCCGCTCCTCCTCGAGGTCTTCGCGGCTGCCGGCGCCGAGGTCGCTCGGGATGCAGCCGTCGACGCCGTTGAGCACGAACACCGCGTTCCACTCCTGGCCCTTGGCGGAATGGATGGTGGAGAGGATCAGGTAGTCCTCGTCGAGCATCGCCGGACCGGATTCGTCGCTGGTCGCGTCGGGCGGGTCGAGGGTGAGATCGGTGAGGAACCGCTCGCGCGACGGGTAGGTGTCGGCGATCCGCTGGAGCTGCTCGAGATCGGCGTTGCGGACCACGGCGTCGTCATGGAGACGCTCCAGATGTGGTGCGTACCAGTCACGTACCTGTTCCACCTCTCCCGGCCATGCGGAAGCCTTGTCGAGCCCGCCGTACAGCGCAGCGAAGGGGCGCCAGTCCTCGGCGGCCCGCGCCGGCGGCGTGAAGCCGGCGACGACGGGGCGGCCATCCGCCGCCTCGGCGACGGCGTCGAGCAGCCGGCCCGCGATGGTCGGGCCGATGCCGGGGATGAGCTGGAGCAGGCGGAAGCCGGCGATGCGGTCGCGCGGGTTCTCGGCGAAGCGGAGGCAGGCGAGCACGTCCTTGACGTGGGCGGCGTCCAGGAACTTGAGGCCGCCGAACTTGACGAACGGGATGTTGCGGCGGGTCAGCTCGAGCTCCAGCGGCGCACTGTGGTGCGAGGCGCGGAACAGCACCGCCTGGCGCTTCAGCAGCATCCCGGCCTCGCGGTTCTCGAGGATGCGCTCGGCGACGCAGCGCGCCTGCTCGCTCTCGTCGCGGACGGTGAGCAGTTCCGGCAGGTCGGAGGAGACCCGGTCCGAGCGGAGGTTCTTGGTGAACCGCTCCGCGGCGAGGCCGATCACCGCATTGGCCGCCGCAAGAATCGGCGCGGTCGAGCGGTAGTTCTGTTCGAGCGTCACGATCTCGGCCGGCGGCGCGAAGGCGGCCGGGAAGTCGAGGATGTTCCGCACCCGGGCGGCCCGGAACGAATAGATCGACTGCGCGTCGTCGCCGACCACGGTCATCCCCCGCCCGTCGGGCTTGAGGCTGAGGAGGATCGAGGCCTGGAGGCGGTTGGTGTCCTGGTACTCGTCGACCAGGACGTGGTCGAAGCGGGCGCCGAGCTCGGCGGCGATGCCGGCGTCCTCCATCATGCCGGCCCAGTAGAGGAGCAGGTCGTCATAGTCGAGCACGGCCTGGCGCTGCTTGGCCTCGACATAGGCGGCGAACAGGTCGCGGAGCGGCGCCTCGACCTTGAGGCACCAGGGGAAGGCGTCCTTCAGCACATCGCCGAGCGGCGCCTCGGCATTGACCGCGCGCGAATAGATGGCGAGGCATGTCCCCTTCTGCGGAAAGCGCGCCTCGGTCTTGGTGAGCCCGAGGTCGTGGCGGACGATCGCCATCAGGTCGGCGGCGTCCTCGCGGTCGAGGATGGTGAAGTCCGGCGCGAGGCCGATGGCGGCCGCCTGCTCGCGGAGCAATCGCGCGCCGACGGCGTGGAACGTCCCCGACCAGGGCAGCGACGGCGCCGCGGCTCCCTTCAGCGCCGCGCCGACGATGCGCTCGACCCGCCGCCCCATCTCGGCCGCGGCGCGGCGCGAGAAGGTGAGGAGCAGGATCCGGTGCGGATCGGCGCCGGAGACGATGTGATGGGCGACGCGGTGCGCCAGCGTCGCGGTCTTGCCGGTACCGGCTCCGGCGATGACCAGCAGCGGCCCGCCGCCCGCCGCCCCGCCATGGGTCGCGGCCCGTCGCTGTTCCGGGTTGAGCGCGTCGAGCCAGGCGGAGTCCATCGTCGGCGAATCGCGGGGTTGAGGGCACG
>JBIQKL010000013.1:50549-53178 GCA_044506555.1 Hyphomicrobiales bacterium
GACGGAGGTTTGAAGATGCGCGCGATGTTGATGGCGGCCGCTGCGGTGCTGGTGATCGGTGGCGGATCTGCTCTGGGCCAGAGCGACGAGGTGTGTCCTTCGGGGCAGGTCAACACGAATCCCGCCGGCAGCCCGGTGAAGTGCGAGGTCGACGCCACGGCGACGACGCCGGCGCCTGACGTGGTCGAAGACGCCGCGGAGGTGGTCAAGGACGCCGGAGATGCCGTCAAGGACGCCGGCGAGGCCGTCACCGATGCGGTGTCCGACACGGTGAAGGATATAACCCAGTAACTGCGGAACAGAGCTCCGCTTCCCGGCCGGGTTTCGCCCGCGCGGCAACCACCGTCGCTCAGGGCGGACCCGGCTGGAAGTCCTCTGCCGCCTGTCCGGTCGCGAGCTTCTTCTCGCGGAAGAAGATGAACAGGCCGGCGCCGACGATGATCGCGCCGCCGAGCAGGGTGAGCGGCTCGGGGACGTCGCCGAAGAAGACGTAGCCGAAGACCACCGCCCACACGATCAGGGTGTACTGGTAGGGCACGACGATCGACGCCGGCGCGAAGGCGAGCGCGCGGTTAATGCAGACGATGCCGCCGAGCGCCACCACCCCGAGCAGCCCGAGGAGCAGGATGTCGGTCGCGTGCTCGATCGGCGTCCAGTGGAACCAGGCCGTCGCCGCCCCGAACAGCAGGCCCGTCCAGATCTGCCATGCCGACATGATCGTGTCCGGCGTGCCGCGGAGCATCCGGGTGACGACCATGAACAGCGCGTAGGAGACGCTGCCGGCGAAGGCGATCAGCGCATGCCAGCCGAAGATGCCGGCCGACGGCTGGAGCGCGAGCAGCACGCCGCCGAAGCCGATCACGATCGCCGTCCAGCGCCGCCAGCCGACGCGCTCGCGGAGGAACAGAGCGGCGATCAGGGTCACGTAGATCGGCCCGGCAAGGTAATAGGTGACGGCGTCGGCGAGCGGTAGAACGGCGACCGCCGCGTAGAAGCATATGGTCTCGCCGGTGGCGAAGAGCAGGCGCAGGCATTCGAGCCAGGGCCGCGGCATCCACATCGCCCGGCGCAGTCCCTCGGTGCGCAGCACCGGCACCAGCACCACCGAGGCGGCGAGGCTCCGGAACAGGAGGATCTGCGCCACCGTGTAGGTGGCGGCGAGCCATTTGCCCAGCGCGTCGTTGAGCGAGAAAAGGAACATGCCGAGCAGCATCAGGCCGATGCCCGCGGCGATGTTCTCGCGGCGAAGCGTGCCGCCCACCATGCCCGGTGCCGATGCCATGACCGTCCTCCCGGCCCGTGCCGGGGCCCGCCGGCGCCGTTCATGGCCCGGCCCGAAGTTTTAGTCAAAGTCGACAGGGTTGCGCCGTTTCGCCGCGCGTGCGAAACCGCTCGCGGAGCGGCGACCTCCGTCCCACGGGGCAGACACGATGAGCCTGGCCGAAGCCCAAACCGAGGCGAAGCCCGATATCGGCGCCGAGATGCGCGCCGTCGGCCGTGCCGCGCGCGTCGCCGCGCGGCGGTTGGCGCGCGCCACGACGTCGGAGAAGAACAAGGCGCTGGCCGCGATGGCCGCGGCGATCCGCGATGGCGTCCCGGCGATCCTCGCCGAGAACGCGCTCGACCTCGCCGCAGGGCGGGAGGCCAAGCTCGCCGGCTCGTTCCTCGACCGGCTGACGCTGACCCCGGAGCGCATCGAGGCGATGGCGAAGGGCATCGAGGAGATCGCCGCCCTGCCCGACCCGATCGGTGCGGTGCTGGCGGCCTGGGACCGGCCCAACGGCCTCCACATCGAGCGGGTGCGGACGCCGCTCGGCGTCATCGGCGTGATCTACGAGAGCCGGCCCAACGTCACCGCCGACGCCGGCGCCCTCTGCCTCAAGGCGGGCAACGCGGTCATCCTTCGCGGCGGCTCGGATTCCTTCCGTTCGTCGTCGGCGATCCACAAGTGCCTCGTCGCGGGCCTCACCGCCACCGGCCTCCCCGCCGACGCGATCCAGTTCGTGCCGACCCGCGACCGTGCCGCCGTCGGCCTGATGCTCACCGGACTCGACAACACCATCGACGTGATCGTGCCGCGTGGCGGCAAGAGCTTGGTCGCCCGGGTGCAGATGGAGGCGCGCGTGCCGGTGTTCGCGCATCTCGAAGGCATCTGCCATGTCTATGTCGACCGCCAGGCGGACCTCGAGATGGCGAAGGAGATCGTGGTCAACGCCAAGATGCGGCGGACCGGGATCTGCGGCGCGGCCGAGACGCTGCTGGTCGATGCCAAGGTCGCCGACCAGTACCTCAAGCCGCTGATCGAGGCGCTCCAGCAGGCCGGTTGCCGGGTGCGCGGCGACCAGCATGCGCGCAGCGTCGCACCCGGCGTGACCCCGGCGGTCGAGGGCGACTGGTCCAGCGAATATCTCGACGCGATCATCGCGGTTAAGGTTGTCGACGGAGTCAGGGAAGCGATCGAGCATATCGAGCGCTTCGGCTCGCATCACACCGACGCGATCGTCACCAACGACAAGCGGACGGCGCAGCGTTTCATGGCCGAGGTCGATTCCGCCATCGTGCTGCACAATGCCTCGACCCAGTTCGCCGACGGCGGCGAGTTCGGCATGGGCGCCGAGATCGGCATCGC
>JBIQKL010000014.1:0-31600 GCA_044506555.1 Hyphomicrobiales bacterium
TTCATCACCGCGTCGCCGTCGAGGCCGCGGGCGACGGTGCCGCGGCGCATGTGCATGGTGAGGTGCGACCAGACACGCTCGACCGGGTCCCGGGCGATGAACAGGACCCTAGCCTGTGGGAAACGGCGCATGATGCGGCCGATCATCCGTTCGCCCAAGGCGGAGTAGTCGGGGGTGATGTCGCCGGAGAGGCTCGGACCCTTCAGGGCGAACAGGCGGCCGTAGGCGTCGAGGTCCTTCCACCACCAGCGCATCCGCACATAGGCGTCGAGGAAGTCGACGTCGCGCTGGTCGAGGGGGCGGAGCGCGAGCTGCGCCTGCCGGCGGTTGGCGCGGGCGATGTCCTGCTGCGTCCGCTGGCGGAGGTTGACCGAGGCCTGCGACGGTGCGCGGCGGTCGAAATAGTGGAGCTCCTTGATCGGCGGCATCCAGAAATCGGGATGGAGCTGGAGCTGGTCGTAGAGCCAGCGCGTGCCGCCCTTCTGGGCGCCGATGCACAGGAAGTCGGGACCAGCCTCCGGCACGTCGGGCAGGGGCCGCGGCATCATCGGCTCGGCCGCGGCGTGCTCCTTCCGGTTGCGGCGTCTGATGCGGCGCGGCTTCTCCTTATCTGCGGCCTTCCTGTCGTCAGCGCGTCCGGAATGCGTCACGCCGCCACCGGATCGCCGCAGGCGGCGCGATAGCGGCGGACTGCCTCCGCCATGCCGTAGATCAGCGCATCGGCCGTCAGGGCGTGGCCGATCGACACTTCGGCGAGATTCGGCAATGCGCTGACCAGCGGCGGCAGGTTGTCCAGCGTCAGGTCGTGGCCGGCATTGAGGCCGATCCCTGCTTCAGCCGCAGCCCGTCCGGTGGCGACGACCTTGTCCAGCTCGCGCTGCCTGGCGTCGGGCTCGAAACTGCCGCCATAGGGGCCGGTGTAGATCTCGATCCGGTCGGCGCCGACCTCCGCGGCAAGGCGTGCGGATTCCGGTTCGGCATCGACGAAGATCGATACCCGCATGCCGCCGTTCCTGAGGCGGGCGATGATGTCGGTGAGGAAGCTGTGATGGGCGGCGACGTTCCAGCCATGGTCCGAGGTCGACTGCCGGATGTCGTCCGGCACCAGCGTCGCCTGGGCGGGACGCACCGCCTCGACCAGCTCGACGAAGCGCGCGTCGGGGTTGCCCTCGACGTTGAACTCCCGGCCGGGGAATTCGGTCACCAGCGCCGCAAGCTCTGGCACGTCGGCGCGGCGGATGTGTCGCTCGTCGGGACGGGGGTGGACGGTGATGCCGTGGGCGCCCGCCTCGAGCGCGATGCGGGCGAGGCCGGAGACGCTCGGCCAGGGCAGATCGCGCCGGTTCCGGAGCATGGCGATGGCATTGACGTTGACGGAGAGCTGGCAGGGCATGGGCGGCGCCGGAAATTAGCGGTGTGCGGACAATACAATGGATGCTGTACCTACGCCCGCCGGCCGCGCTGTCAATCGCGATGTCGCATGCGGCCTCCATCGGCTTGCGGCGGCAACGGATCGCCGGGGCAGCGCCATGGACTGGATCGGTGACCGTTTCGCCGGCCGGCCGGCGCCGGATAGCTGCTGACAGCCGCTGACATCGGGCCATCGGATAGCTATATGGACGCTGCGAGCGACGGTCCGGAATCGGCCCGGCGCCGATCGGCTATTGGCGGCACGGGACCCGGACGGATGGCGACGGACCTCGACATCGAGACACGACGGCGACGGCTCCGGTTCCGTGCCTGGCATCGCGGCATCCGCGAAACCGACATCATCATGGGGCGTTTCGCCGACGCCGAGATCGAGACGTTCACGATGGACGACATGGCCGACTTCGAGCGGCTCCTGGAGATTCCCGACCACGACATCCTCGCCTGGGTGACCGGCGCGCTGCCGGTGCCGGAGGAGGACATGTCGCCCATGCTCGCCCGCATCCTCGCCTTCCACGGAACCCGCTGACATGCCCGCCTCGAAAGCCGGAGCGCCACCGGCGCTGAAATCCCGCGAGACCGTCACCTTCGCCGCGATCCCTGACGGGATGGTCGGCAAGGTGCTCGGCGAGCTCGCTGCCAGCAACGGCGGCCGGCTGGTCTTCGTCGCCCGCGACGGACAGCGGCTCGCCGAGGTCGAGCGCGGCATCCGCTTCTTCGCGCCGGAGGTCGAGATTCTCGACTTCCCCGCCTGGGACTGCCTGCCCTACGACCGCGCCTCGCCCAACCCGACCGTGGTCGCCACCCGCATGGCGACGCTGTCGGCGCTGCACGGCACGGCCCACAGGCCGCAGATCGTGATGACCACGGTCAACGCCATCCTGCAGCGGGTGCCGACCCGCACCTTCGTCTTCGACGGATCGCTGTCGCTCGTCGCCGGCACGATGAAGCCGATGGACGACATCGTCCGCTGGCTCGAGCGGAACGGATTCCTGAGGAGCGCCACCGTCCGCGAGCCGGGCGAATATGCGGTCCGCGGCGGCATCCTCGACCTGTTCCCGGCCGGTGACGAAGAGCCGGTGCGGCTCGACTTCTTCGGCGACACGCTGGAGACGATCCGCGGCTTCGATGCGGATACGCAGCGGAGCACCAGCCCACGGAAGCGCATCGACCTGGTGCCGGCCAACGAGATGCTGCTGACGCCGGAGTCGATCGCCCGTTTCCGCGAGCGCTACGTCACGCTGTTCGGCGCCGCGACCCGCGAGGATCTGCTCTACCAGTCGGCGAGCGAAGGCCGGCGCTATGTCGGCATGGAGCACTGGCTGCCGCTCTTCGCCGAGAGCCTCGAGACGCTGTTCGACCATGTCGGCGAGGTGCCGGTGGTTCTCGACCATCTCGTCGACGAGGCCATCGCCGAGCGGCTGGAGCAGATCGCCGATCACTACGATGCGCGCGTGCAGGCGATGGAAGGGAAGGGCATCACCAGCTCGGTGCCCTACAAGCCGCTGCCGCCGCGCGAGTTGTATCTCAGCCGGAACGAATGGCCCGAGCGGCTGTCGGGCCTGCCGGTGGCACGGATATCGCCCTTCGCCCAGCCGGAGTCGACCGGCGTCATCGACATGGGCGGCCGGCAGGGCAAGGCCTTCGCCGCCGAGCGGAAGGCGGGCGACGTCAACGTCTTCGATGCCGTGATCCGGCACATCGAGACGCTGGAGAAGGCGGGGAAGCGCGTGATCGTGGCGGGCTGGAGCGAGGGCTCGCGCGATCGCACCGGCCAGGTGCTGGTCGACCACGGCATGGTGCGGCTGAAGCCGGTCGCGACGTGGCCGGAGGCGGTGGCGCTCGGCCGGCACATGGTCGGCATGGCGGTGCTCGGCCTCGAAGCCGGGTTCGAGACCGCCGACCTCGCCGTCATCGGCGAGCAGGACATCCTCGGCGATCGTCTGGTGCGGGCGCCGACGAAGCGCCGCGCCGCCGACTTCATCTCCGAAGCGACCAGCCTCGCCGAGGGCGACCTCGTCGTCCACATCGACCACGGCATCGGCCGCTTCACCGGCCTCCGCACCATCGAGGCCGCCGGCGCCCCGCACGATTGCCTGGAGATCGTCTATCAGGGCGGCGACCGGGTCTACCTGCCGGTCGAGAACATCGAGCTCCTGTCGCGCTACGGCACCGGCGACACCGAGGTGGCGCTCGACAAGCTCGGCGGCGTCGGCTGGCAGACCCGCAAGGCGCGGATGAAGAAGCGCATCCGCGACATGGCGGAAGCGCTGATGAAGGTCGCCGCGCAGCGGATGACCAGGGCGGCGGCGGTGCTGACCCCGCAGGAAGGGCTCTACGACGAGTTCGCCGCGCGCTTCCCCTACGAGGAGACCGAGGACCAGGATTCGGCGATCGACGCGGTGCTCGAGGACCTCGCCGCCGGCCGGCCGATGGACCGGCTGATCTGCGGCGACGTCGGCTTCGGCAAGACCGAGGTCGCGCTTCGCGCCGCGTTCGTGGCGGCGCTCACCGGCCGGCAGGTCGCGGTGGTGGTGCCGACGACGCTGCTCGCCCGCCAGCATTACAAGACCTTCGCCGCCCGCTTTGCTGGCCTGCCGATCCGCGTCGCGCAGGCGTCGCGCCTGGTCGGCGCCAAGGACCTCGCGGCGGTGAAGGCCGGCATCGCCGACGGCTCGGTCGATATCGTCGTCGGCACGCATGCGCTCCTCTCCAAGTCGATCAAGTTCCGCGACCTCACGCTGCTGATCGTCGACGAGGAGCAGCATTTCGGCGTCAAGCACAAGGAACGGCTCAAGGAGTTGAAGGCCGACGTGCACGTGCTGACGCTGTCGGCCACGCCGATCCCGCGGACGCTCCAGCTGGCGCTGACCGGCGTCCGCGAATTGTCGCTGATCACCACGCCGCCGATCGACCGGCTCGCCGTCCGCACCTTCATCACCCCGTTCGACGGGCTGGTGGTGCGCGAGGCGCTGCTCCGCGAGCGATACCGGGGCGGGCAGAGCTTCTACGTCTGCCCGCGGATTTCGGACCTTGCCGCGCAGCAGGCGTTTCTCACCGAGTCCGTGCCGGAGCTGAAGGTCGCGGTCGCCCACGGCCAGATGGCGCCGGGCGAGCTCGAGGACATCATGAACGCCTTCTACGACGGCGCCTACGACGTCCTCCTCTCGACGTCGATCGTCGAGTCGGGCCTCGACATCCCGACCGCCAACACGCTGATCGTGCACCGCGCCGACATGTTCGGCCTCGCCCAGCTCTACCAGCTCCGCGGCCGCGTCGGCCGCTCGAAGCAGCGGGCCTATGCGCTGTTCACCGTGCCGGCGGAGAAGACGCTGACGCCGATGGCCGAGCGGCGGCTCAAGGTGCTGCAGTCGCTCGACACGCTCGGCGCCGGGTTCCAACTCGCGAGCCACGATCTCGACATCCGCGGCGCCGGCAACCTCCTCGGCGAGGAGCAGTCCGGCCACATCAAGGAGGTCGGCTACGAACTCTACCAGCAGATGCTGGAGGAGGCGGTCGCCTCGCTCAAGACCGGCGAGCCGGAGCGCGACGGCGACGAGTGGTCGCCGCAGATCACCATCGGCACCGCGGTGATGATCCCGGAATCCTACGTCTCGGACCTCCAGCTTCGCCTCGGCCTCTATCGCCGTCTCGCCGACCTTCAGGACAATGCCGACATCGAGGCCTTCGCCGCCGAGCTGATCGATCGCTTCGGCCCGCTGCCCGACGAGGTCCGGCACCTGCTCGAATTGGTGACGATCAAGGCGCTCTGCCGCCGCGCCAACGTCGAGAAGGTGGACGCCGGGCCGAAGGGCGTGGTCATCGCCTTCCGCGGCGGCACCTTCCCGAACCCCGCGGCTCTCATGGCGTGGATCGCGCGCGAAGGATCGCTGGCGAAGGTGCGGCCCGACCACAAGCTGGTCATCATGCGCGACTGGGAGGATCCCCCGAAACGCCTCAAAGGCACGGCGGCGCTCCTCATTGTGCTCGCCCGCCTGGCGGAGGAGGGCGCCAAGGCCGCCGCCTGACGGAACCCGTCCGGCATCGGCCGCGTTTTCGCCGCGGGGAGCCGAGATGCCCGAAGATCCGTCCCGCTATCGCCGCTTCGGCCTCGCCGACCTCGTCGCGGCCGGCGCCATCGTGGCGCTCGTCATGCGCTTCCTTGCGCCCCGTCGGCGGCCGCCGTCGCGCGTACCGGCGGGCACCCCGCAGAAGGCAGCCGAATCCACGCCCGCCGAGGCGGTCGTCCGCGCCGCCGAGCCCGGCCGTGGGCGTCGCGCCCGCCGCCCCTGGGAGATCCCCTGGACGGGGTGGAAGGACATCCTCCGCCGGACCTATACCGAGGTGAATGAGGACCGGCTTCTGGCGGTCGCCGCCGGGGTGGTGTTCTACGGGCTGCTCGCGATCTTCCCCGCGATCAGCGCCTTCGTCTCGATCTACGGCCTGTTCGCCGACCCGGCCACCGTGGACGAGACCGTCTCGCTGCTAGCCGAGGTCATCCCGCCCGACGCGATCGGACCGGTCGAGGAGCAGGTGGAGCGGGTGGCATCGGCGGGAAGCGGATCGCTCGGCTTCGCCTTCCTGTTCAGTCTCGCGCTTGCGCTATGGAGCGCCAATGCCGGCATGAAGGCAGTGATCGACGCGCTCAACGTCGCCTATGGGGAGCGCGAGAAGCGCGGTTTCGTCAAGCTGACGCTGATCTCCTTCGCGCTGACCCTGAGCGTGATCGCCGCCGGGCTGGTCGCGGTGGCGGTGATCGTCGTGTTCCCGATCGCGACCAGCTTCCTCGGCATCGAGTCGCTGGCGGCGACCTTGGTCCAGTGGCTCCGCTGGCCGCTTCTTCTCCTGGTGCTGCTGATCGGCCTCGCGGTGCTTTACCGCTTCGCGCCGAGCCGCACCGAGCCGCGCTGGCAGTGGGTCAGCGTCGGCAGCATCGCAGCCGCCGTGCTGTGGCTCGCGGGGTCCGCGGCGCTGTCCTTCTACCTGTCCAACTTCGCCAATTACGGCGCCGCCTACGGCTCGCTCGCCGCCGGCATCGGGCTGATGATGTGGCTGTGGCTCTCGGCGATCGTGGTGCTGCTCGGCGCCGAGCTCAACGCCGAGATCGAGCACCAGACTGCGATGGATTCCACCGTCGGCGGCGACAAGCCGATCGGCGCCCGCGGCGCGACCATGGCGGACACCGTGGGCCGGGCGCAGGGGTAGGTGCCGTTCGGCACGTGATGCGTAGGAGGAACACCTCTCCGCTCATCCCCGCGCAAGCGGGGATCCAGATTTGGTCCGCACGGGACATCTTGCCGGAGGAACGCCGTCTACCTCATGCCCATGGGCGGCGTCCCGAAAGAGCTGGATCCCCGCTTGCGCGGGGATGAGCGGGGGAGGATGCTGGGCGTTGGGGGGAGGAGCGCCGCGATGAGCTTCTACGTCTACATCCTAGCTAGCGGGCGGAATGGCACTCTTTACACGGGGATGACCGACGATCTTGCGCGCCGTACGTGGGAGCATATGACGGGCGCGTTTCCCGGCTTTACGAAGAAGTACGGCATCAAGACCCTGGTGTGGTTCGAGGTCCAAGAGACCCGTGAAGCTGCCTTCATTCGCGAACGGCAGATCAAGAAGTGGGAGCGCAAATGGAAGCTCCAACTCATTGAGACAGAGAACCCGGAGTGGCGGGATCTGGTGGAAGATGGATGGCTCTGGTGAGCAGCCGTGCAGCCCGCTTGTTCGCTCATCCCCGCGCAAGCGGGGATCCAGATTTGGTCCGCACGGGACATCTTGCCGGAGGAACGCCGTCTACCTCATGCCCATGGGCGGCGTCCCGAAAGAGCTGGATCCCCGCTTGCGCGGGGATGAGCGGGGGAGGATGCTGGGCGTTGGGGGGAGGAGCGCCTGGTACGCCCTCTACTCTGCGGCGTACCAGGTTTCCATCCGCGGGCCGGTGAGCGACGTCTTCTCGGGGTGCTCGACGGTGTCCCAGTGCGCGACCCAGGTTTCGGGCAGGTAGAACAGCGGCACCACGTAGTCGCCGGAGATGAGGATCCGGTCGAGCGCGCGGGTGGCGGCGACGAAGTCCTCGCGGGTCGGGGCTTCCAGCATCGCCTGGATCATCGCGTCGATCGCCGGCTGCTTCGCGCCGGCCAGGTTGTACGAGCCTTCGGCATCCGCCGCCGCCTGGCTCCAGCGGAAATTCTGCTCGTTGCCCGGCGACAGCGAGGCCGGCCACGTCATCCGCGTCATGTCGAAGTCGTAGGTTTGGCGGCGCTGCTGGAACTGGGCGGAATCGACGCTGCGGATCGAGGCCTTGATGCCGATGCGAGAGAGCGTGCGCTGGTAAGCGAGCGCGAGGCGCTCGTCCTCCTTGGTGGCGACGAGGATCTCGAAGGCGAGCGGCTTGCCCGTCGCCTTGTCGACCAGCACGTTGCCCGGGTCGAGCTCGTAGCCGGCGGCCTGGAGCTTCGACAGCGCGGCGCGGAGCACCTTCCGGTCGGCGCCGGAGCCGTCGCTCTCGACCGGCCGGTAGGTGCCGTCCATCACGTCGGGCGCCACCAGCCCGGGATAGGGGGCGAGCAGCGCCTTCTCGCGCTCGTCGGCCGGCCTGCCGATCGAGGACAGCTCGGAATCGTTGAAGTAGCCGGCCGAGCGGACATAGGCGTCGTAGTAGAGGTTGTGGTTCACCCACTCGAAGTCGAAGAGGTCGGCCAGCGCGTCCCGGACGGCAGGGTCGGCGAAGATCGGGCGGCGCGTGTTGAAGACGAATCCGGACATACCCTTCGGCGTGCCGGTCTTGAACGCTTCCTTGATCACCCTGCCGCTGGTCACGGCCGGGAAGTCGTAGGCGACGTTCCACTGCGCCGGGTCGCCGTCGATGTTGATCTGGTAGAGGCCCTTCTTGAACGCCTCGAACATCGAGGTGGCGTCGCGGTAGTAGTCGACCCGGACCTCGTCGAAGTTGTCGAAGCCGCGCTTGATCGGCAGGTCCTTGGCCCAATAGTCGGGATTACGCTTGTAGACGACGTAGTTGGGCGCCCTGATCTCGGAGACGACGTACGGTCCGGTGCCGATCGGCTTCGCCAGAGTCGACCGGTCGAAGGTCTCGGGATCGATGGCGTGCTTGGGCAGGACCGGCATCAGCCCGAGGATCAGCGGCAACTCGCGGTCCTTGGCGCTGGCGATGTGGAAGCGGACGCCGCGCTCGCCGACCCGCTCGATCCGCTCGACCTTCGAATAATACGCGCGGTAGTTGGGGCGGCCCTTCTCGCGAAGCAGCTCGAGACTGAAGATCACGTCGTCGACCGTGACCGGCTCTCCGTCCGAGAACCTGGCCTTGGGGTTGAGCGTGAACTCGACCCAGCTCCGGTCGGGCGGGGTCTCGACCGTCTCGGCGATGAAGCCGTAGAGCGTGAAGGGCTCGTCGGCGCTCCGGGCGAGCAGGCTCTCGAAGACCAGGTTGCCGAGCATCGGATCCGACGAGAGGCCGCGGGCCGAGGTGAGTCCGCCCTGGACGATCATCGGGTTCATGCTGTCGAAGGTGCCGACCACGCCATAGGTGACCTTGCCGCCCTGGGGGGCGTCGGGGTCCGCATAGGGCAGGTGGTCGAAATCGGTTGGCAGGGCCGGCTCGCCGACCATCGCGATGCCGTGTGCCGGCTCGGCGGCGGCGATCTGCGGCACGAGGCCAATACCGAGGGTCGTGGCGATGATCGCCGCGACCTGCCGGCGAAGTGCGATCGAGATGATGGTTGCAGCCATGGCGAATCCTGCCATCCTCACGGTTCCGATTCAACCTTTCGGGTACGGCGGCAGGCTAGCACAGGCGAGCCGCCGCCACGAAGCGAATGCCCGGCGGCGGCTGGAAATCGGGAGCGATGTTGGTTATGGATGCGCCGGCCGGCCAGCCAACAAGTCGCCGTATTTGCTGGTCACCAAGCGCCGGTGCGACAATCACCCGCCCGCGGGCTGGGCCGCGGCGTGACGAAGCCAGGAATCGGCTATGGCAAATCCGACGACATATATAACCAAGTGGCTGGCCCTGGCGGTCGTTGCGGTCGGCGTACCGTTCGGCGCGAGTGCGCAGGATGCGCCGGCGCCCGCGCCGACCCCGGGTCCCGATTCGCCGTGGGCGAAGCTGTGCAACGCCGATCCGGCGAGCGGCAAGGAGCTCTGCCTGGTGATCCAGGAGATCCGCGCCGACACCGGCCAGTTCATCGCCTCCGCGACGATCCGTACGATCGCCGGCGACACCAAGAAATCGCTGATCGCCGCCGTCCCGCCCGGCATGCTGCTGCAGCCCGGCCTGCGGGTCCAGATCGACGACGGCGAGCAGATCGAGGTCAAGTACGGCATCTGCTTCCCGAACGCCTGCTACGGCGAACTCGAGGTCAGCGACGACTTCGTCGGAAAGCTCAAGGCCGGCGGCAAGCTGACGCTGACCACCCTCAACCAGCAGGCCAAGCCGGTCAATTTCCCGATGACGCTGAGCGGCTTCACCAAGGCCTATGACGGGGCGGGCCTCGATCAGGCGGCGCTGCAGGCGCGTGAGAGCGATCTCGCCGATGCGCTGGCCCGCCGGGCGGAGAACGCCCGCCAGAAGCTGATCGAACAGCAGCAGAAGGAGTCGGGCGCCAACTAGGCGCCGGGCCGACGCGGAGGGGCGTCAGTTCATCCCCAGGTCGCGCGCGACATAGGTATCCCCGTCGCGCGCGGCGAAGAATTCCTTGATCTGCGGATGGCGGAGCGGTTTCCCGGAATCGTCCGCGAGCAGGTTCTGCTCCGAGACGTAGGCGATGTATTCGCTCTCGTCGTTCTCGGCGAACAGGTGGTAATAGGGCTGGTCCTTCGACGGCCGGATGTCCTCCGGGATCGCCAGCCACCATTCCTCGGTGTTGTTGAACACCGGGTCGACGTCGAAGATCACCCCGCGGAACGGAAAGATCCGGTGTCGGACGACCTGTCCGATGCCGAACCTGGCGGCGCGCGCTGTATCCATCATTTCCAAGCTCTTGAATCTGGTTCGGCGCGCTATGGGGCATTTTGCGCCCGATAAGTCAATCCGACCCACCGGGCGGGCGACCGTCGGCGCTGATTGACCGGTCCGGGTGAAACCGATAGCAACGGCATGGCCCGGCGCGCCCCGGTCTCGGTCCGCCTCGAGGTGTCACAAGCCCCGCCATGAACGAGATCGCGACGGTCATCCTGCCCTTCTTCGGGCTGATCGCCTTCGGTTTCGGCGCCGTGCGGTTCATGCGTCTGCCGGGGCCGGGCGTCTCCGGCCTCAACCTCTTCGTCTATTATTTCGCGATGCCGGCCTGGTTCTTCGGCCATGTCGCCGGCACCCCTTTCCGCGAGATCGAGCACTGGTCGTTCCTGGTCGCGGCGACCTTCGCCACGTACTGCGCCTTCGCCATCGCCTTCTCGCTCGGCGCACTCATAAATCGCGGCAACGTCCCGGAGGCGACGATCGAGGGGCTCGCGGGCTCCTATGCCAATATCGGCTACATGGCGCCGGCCCTGACCGTGGCGGCGCTGGGGCCGGCGGCCGGGGCCCCGACCGCGCTGGTCTTCGCCTTCGACCATGCGCTCCTCTTTACCATCGTGCCGCTGATGATGGCGCTCGGCGGCACGACGCGGACCAACGGTTCGACCATGGGGCGGGACATCCTTCGGCGCGTCTTCCTCCATCCCTTCGTGATCGCCGCGGCGGCGGGATTCGTCTTCTCGCTCGCCGGCATCGCCCTGCCGGACCCGGTCGAGGGCGTGATCGGCGCGCTGTCCGACGCCGCGGCGCCGATCGCGCTGTTCGCGGTCGGCGCGAGCCTTGCCCAAAGGCGGGCCCGGCGGGTGACCGTGGAGGTGCCGGCGGTGCTCCTGGTCAAGCTCGTCGTCCACCCGCTGATCGTCTACCTGCTGCTGACCTGGATCGGCGGCTACGACCGGACGTGGGTCCATGCGGCGGTGCTGATGGCGGCCCTGCCGCCGGCCGCGAACCTGCTCGCGGTCGCCCAGAAGTACGATTCGTACAAGGACCAGGCGGTCGCCATCTTCCTTCTCGGCACGTCTGTGTCGGTGATCACGCTGACACTGGTCGTGGCGATGGTGCTCGGCGGTGACCTCCCTGCCAATCCCTACAACTGACCCGCGGTCCGCACCGGCGCGGCGACGCCCTGGCGCATGACGGCCTGGCGGAGCGCGGGCACCCGGTCGAGCAGGAACAGGCCGAATCCCCGGAGCGCCTGGACCGGCAGGAACCCGGTGAGCAGCGTCCGGTTCAATGCATCGACCGCGGCGGTGCGGGAGACGACGTCGCCGCGGCGGGCGCGCTCGTAGGCGGCGAGGCGCTCCGTCGTCCCGGGGTCGCCTCCCGGACGGGGCAGGATGGCGCCGAGGGCGCGGACGTCGCGATAGCCGAGGTTGAGGCCCTGCGCCCCGATCGGCGGGAACAGGTGCGCGGCCTCGCCGACGAGCACGGTCCGGGCGGCGGCGAAGCCGCGCGCGGTCATGCCCGACAGCGGAAACGACTGGCGCGGGCCGTCGATGGCGATCGCGCCGAGGAGGGACGCCGAACGCGCCTCGATTTCGGCGGCGAGCGCCGCCTGGTCCAGCGTCAACCGATGGGCCACCGCCTCGGGCCGGTCGACCCAGACCAGGCTCGACCGCCGTCCGGTGAGGGGCACCAGGGTGAACGGTCCCGTCTCGGTATGGAACTCGGTCGAGGTGTCACGGTGGGGAAGGGTGTGCGCGAGGTTGACCACCAGCGCGGACTGGTCGTAGCGCCACTCGGCCGTCTCGATGCCGACCGCCTCGCGGACGGTCGAGCGACGGCCATCCGCGGCAACCACGAGCCGGGCGGTCACGGTGGCGCCCGAGGCGAGGCCGAGGGCGATCGTCGCCGGACGGGGGTGGACCGTGTCCACCGTCGTCTCCAGGCGCGCAAGGCCGCGCTGTTCGACCCGGCGCTCGAGCGCATCGACCAGGTCTGCGTTTCCGACGTTGTAGCCGAAGGCCGCCAGTCCGATCTCGCTGGCATGGAACGTGACCTCCGGCGCCCGGATCAGGCGGCGGGTCGCATCGACGATGCGGAGCGCCCGCATCGGCGCCTTCTCGGCGACGAGGTCCCATGCCCCGAGGCGCTGGAGCAGGTCGGAGGAGCCGGCGAGCAGCGCCGCGGTCCGTTCGTCCCGGCCGCCGCGCGGGGGGGCGACGATCGCCACCGCATGGCCGCGGCGGTCGCATTCGAGCGCCGCGGCGAGCCCGGCCGGGCCGGCGCCGACGACGACGATGTCGTAGTCGCAGCCCGCGTCCTCGATTCGGTCGGCCGGCTGCGCGATAGGACCGTTCATCCTGGCGTCCTCGCTGTCGTTCCGAGGCATATCGCGCGGTTCGCGCAAGGCGACAAGCCCCGCCGAACGGGACTTGCCACGCGAACCGCAATCGGACATGCATTTCCGACACCGGACAGGAGCGGCGCATCCGCGAAATGGGGAAGGTCGGGGCCTTTGCGATTCACCTCCTGACGGCATCGGGGGCGGCGCTGGCGCTGGCCGCAGCGCTCGGCGCGGCGCGGGCCGAGTGGAGCTTCGTCTTCGCCTGCCTCGGGGTTGCGCTGATCATCGACGCGGTCGACGGGCCGCTCGCCCGCCGCTTCGACATCGGCACCCGCATCCACTGGTTCGACGGCGCGGCGCTCGACTTCGTGGTCGACTACTCGACCTACGTGTTCGTTCCCGCCTTCGTGCTCGCGACCTCGACGCTCCTGGCGCCGCCCTACGACCTGATCGCCGGGGTGGTGGTGGCGGTGGTCGGCGCGCTCTACTTCGCCGATCGCCGGATGAAGACCGAGGACCTGGCCTTCCGGGGCTTCCCGGCGGTGTGGAACGCACTCGTCTTCGTCCTGATGGTATTCGCCCCGCCGCAATGGGTGACCCTTGCCGTGATCGCCGCCTGTGCCATCTTGACCTTCGCTCCGGTGGAGTTCGTCCATCCGGTGCGGGTGGTTGCGCTGCGGCCGCTGACGCTGGCCGTGACCGGCCTGTGGTCGGTGTTCGCGGTCTGGGCGCTCCTCGAGGGGCTCGCGCCGGGGACGTTCGTCAAGGTCGGGCTGGGGCTCTCTACGCTCTACCTGGTCGGCATCGGGGCGGTCCTGCAATTGCTGCGGAACAGGCAACCGGCCCCGCGGGGCGGTCATGAGCGGAGTGGATGATGTTCGAATGGATTGCCGATCCCGCGATCTGGGCCAGCCTCATCGCCCTGTCGGCGATGGAGATCGTCCTCGGCATCGACAACATCGTCTTCATCTCGGTCATCGTCGGCAAGCTGCCGCCGCAGCAGGCCAAGCGGGCCCGCCAGATCGGGCTCCTCCTGGCACTGATCTTCCGGGTCATCCTGCTTTTTTCGCTGTTCTGGCTGACCCACCTCGAGGCCGCCGTCTTCAGCCTCTTCGGCGAACCCTACTCGTGGCGCGACATCGTGCTGATCGCCGGCGGCCTGTTCCTCATCTACAAGGCGACCGTCGAGATCCACCATGACGTCGAAGGCGGCGGGGTCAAGGAAGCGGCGGCGAACACCGCGACCAAGGTGTATGCGAGCTTCGGCGCGGTCGTCGGCCAGATCGCGGTCATCGACATGGTGTTCTCGGTGGACTCGATCCTCACCGCGATCGGCATGGCCGACCACGTGGGCGTCATGATCGCCGCCGTGTGCATCGCGATCGCCGTGATGTACGTCGCCTCGGGCCCGGTGGCGCATTTCATCGAAAAGCACCCGACCACGCGCATGCTGGCGCTGGCGTTCCTGCTGATGATCGGCCTTGCGCTGGTCGCCGACGGCGCCGGCTACCACATTCCGCGCGCCTACCTGTACGCGGCGATGGCCTTCTCCGCGATCGTCGAGCTTCTCAACGTCGTCGCCGGACGTAACCGCAAGCGAAAGGCATGAGCGCCGTTTCCGGCGCTCGCGCCGCCGAGGAGACGCCGCCGGGCCGAAGGGGACTCACCCCGGCCCGGCTGGTGATGGCGCTCTTCTTCCTGCACTCGTTCCTGATCGCGAACTGGGCGCCGCGCATCCCTGACGTTGCGGCCGGGCTCGGCCTCGAACTCGGCGATCTCTCCATCGCGCTGCTCGGTATGCCGATTGGCACCTTCGTCGCCATCGCGGTGTCGGGATCGGTGGTGGAGCGGTTGACGCCGCGGGCGTCGATCCTCGCATTCTTCCCGCTCTACAGCCTGGCGCTGGCCGGCGTCGGCTTCGCGCCGAGCCTCGCGACCCTGTTCCTCGCGCTGCTCGCGGTCGGGATGACCTATTCGTTCGTCGACATCGCCATGAACGTCGAGGCGGCACGCATCCAGGATGCGCTCGGCCGCGTCATCATGAGCACCGTCCATGGCTTCTGGAGCGTCGGCTTCATGTTCGGGGTCTGGATCGGTGGCAAGATCGGGGAACAGGGCATCCAGGTGGGAGTCCACCTTCTCGTGGTCGGCATCGTCGGGCTGCCGATTGCAGTGCTGCTCGCGCGCGGTCTTCCGTCGCTGCCGGAGAGGCGGGAAGCCGGCGCACCGCGTCCGCCGGTGCTGGCGGTGCCGACGCTGGGGCTGCTCGGCCTCTGCGTCTTTGCCTCCGCCGCCGTCCTCATCGAGGCGATGCAGCGCAACTTCGGCGGCGTCTTTCTCCGCGATGCGCTGTCCGCTTCCCCCTCGGACATCGGGACGGCGCTGGCTGCCTACTCCCTGGCCATGGCGGCGGGACGTTTCGTGGGCGACGTGGCCGTCCGCCGCTTCGGTGCGGTGACGGTGGCGCGGGGTTGCGGCGTGATCGCGACGGCGGGGATTGTGCTTTTCGCGAGCGCCGGAAGCGTCGCGGTCGCGGCGGCCGGCCTCGCCGCGCTCGGCCTGGGCGGATCGCTCGGTTTCCCGCTCGCCGTCACCGCGGCCTCCCGCCGGACCGGGCGTCCTGCGGCCACCAACGTCGCGGCGATGGCGCTGTTCGTCAACGCGGCGTCGCTCGCCAGCATCCCGCTCATCGGCTTCGTCTCGGAATGGCAGGGGGTTCGGGTCGGGGTCGCGATCCTCCTGCCGGTGATCGTCGCCTCGACGCTGCTCGCCGGGCAGTTGCGGCGGTCGTCGCCGTAGCGCCGGGCGGAAGAGAGGAGAGCGGCAGCATGGCCGGTGCGGTCTCCGGCATCGGGGCGTCCGGCAAGCCCGGATTGTTGACGCCGCAGCGGCTGATCATGAGCGTGTTCGTGCTCCATGCGGTAGGCCTCGCCAATGTCTGGCCGCGCATGCCCGATCTGCAGGCGCGGCTCGGCATCGGTCCCGGCGAGCTCTCGATCGCCATGCTGGGCCTGCCCGTCGCCACCGTCCTGGCCGTTCCCTTCGCGGGCAGCCTGGTCTCACGGTTCGGACCGCGGAGCATGCTCCGGGCGGCGCTGCCCCTGACTACGCTCAGCATCGCCCTGACGGGATGGGCCTTCGACGTGGTGAGCCTCTTCGCCGCGCTGTTCGTGATCGGCCTGTCCTACCCGGTGGTCGACATCGCCATGAACGTCGAGGCGGACCGCATCGAGCGTGCCGGTGGCCGCCGCATCATGAGCACCTGCCACGGCTGCTGGAGCATCGGCGCGGTGGCGGGCGCCCTGATGGCGACCGGCTTCCTGACCCTCGGCGTGCCGACCGGCTGGCACCTCCTGATCGTATCGCTCGTCTTCCTGCCCTTCGCGATCGTCATCCCGCGGCTGCTCCCGGAGGTCGGGCGAAGCCCGGCGACGGGACGGCTCGCCTTCACCCTGCCGTCACGCGGCATCCTCGGCCTCTGCATGTTCCTGTTCGGAACGCTGATGGTCGAGGTCGCGGCGCGGAACTGGGGTGCGGTCTACGTCACCGACGTGCTCGACGCCGACGCCGCCTATGCCGGCCTGACCTACACCGCCTTCGCGCTGTTCATGGCCCTCGGCCGCTTCCTCGGCGACCGGGCGATCGACCGCTTCGGACCGGTGGGGGTCGCCCGCACGTCATGCCTGATCGCCTTTGCCGGGCTGCTGCTGGTCGTGTTCGCAGGCTCGCCGATGCAGGTGATCGTCGGCTTCGCCGCGGCCGGGCTCGGCATCGCCACCGGGTTTCCGCTGTCGGCGACGGCGGCCGCGGGCCGCGGCGACCTGCCGCCAGCGGTCAACGTCGCGGCGCTGCAGGTGATCGGCGTCGGCGCCTTCCTGCTCACCCCGCCGCTGATCGGCGGCGTGGCGGAACTGGCCGGGTTGCGCGTCGGCATCGCCGCCGTGCTACCCATGCTGCTGGCCAGCGTCCTGCTCGCGGGCGAACTGACGCGGAAAGCCGTGCCCGCGAAGGCGGAATGAAGATGGAATGAAGGAGGCGACGATGACGCATGCGATGCGGGTCCACGAGGCCGGCAGCCCGGAGGTGCTCCGGTGGGAGGCGGTGGAGGTCGGGGCGCCGGGGCCCGGCCAGATCCGGATCCGCCACAAGGTGATCGGCGTCAACTTCATCGACTGCTACTACCGCGGCGGCGTCTATCCGCCGCCGGGCGGCTTCCCGCTGATCCCCGGTGCCGAGGGCGTCGGCGAGGTCGAGGCGGTCGGCGAGGGGGTCACCGGGCTCGCGCCGGGCGACACCGTCGTCTACCAGGTGAATCTCGGCGCCTATGCCGAAAGCCGGCTGCTGCCGGCGGACCGGGCCGTGAAGCTGCCGCCCGGCATCGACCCCAAGGCCGCGGCCGCCGGGTTCCTCAAGGGCCTGACCGTCCAGTGCCTGATCCGCCGCACCTTCAAGGTCGAGCCCGGACAGACGATCCTGTGGCACGCCGTCGCCGGTGGCGTCGGCCTGATCGCGGCGCAGTGGGTGTCGGCGCTCGGCGCCACGATCATCGGCACGGTCGGCGACGACGCCAAGGCCGAGGCCGCCCGGAAGAACGGCTGCACCCACGTGATCAACTATCGCACGGAGGATTTCGTCAAGCGCGTCAAGGAGATAACCGATGGAGAAGGAGTCGACTGCGTCTACGATTCGGTCGGCAAGGACACCTTCGAAGGGTCGTTCGACTGCCTTAAGCCGCTCGGCATGATGGCTTCCTTCGGCCAGTCCTCCGGCCTGCCGCCGCCCTTCACCATGGCGATGCTCCAGCAGAAGGGGGCGCTGTTCGCCACCCGGCCGACGATCGTCACCTACCTTGCCAAGCGGCGGGACTACGAGGCTTCGGCGAACGAGCTGTTCGCCGCGCTCGGCGACGGCACGGTGAAGATGGCGGTCAACCAGGAGTTCCCGCTGCGTGACGCTGCCGATGCCCACCGGGCGCTGGAATCGCGCCGGACCACCGGCGCCACGGTGCTGATCCCCTAGCCGTTTGCCCGGCCCGACCCGCGCCGATGCCGAAAATTAGCGTTTGATCGGGTTTTGGGCATAATCCATTGTCGATACGGCGGAACCCGGCCCCGGGCTCCGCCAGCACGAGTACGAGCAGGTGTCCGCTCATGGGGCGGCTGACCACACATGTCCTTGATACGGCTTCGGGCCGCCCGGCCTCGGGGCTGGCGATCGATCTCTATCGGCTTGGCCAGGGGGAGGAGCGGCTCGCCTCGGTCGCGACCAATGCCGACGGGCGCGTCGACCGGCCGCTGCTCGAAGGCCCGGATTTCCGGGCCGGCACCTACGAGCTGCGTTTTCACGCCGGCGACTACCTCCGCGGCAACTTCAAGCTCCTGACGCCGCCGTTTCTCGATCTGATCCCGATCCGCTTCGGCATCGCCTCGCCGGAGGAGCACTACCACGTGCCGCTGCTCCTATCGCCCTACGGCTACAGCACCTACCGCGGAAGCTGACCGATCCGATGCGCAAGACGATCCGGTTCATCCGCAAGGGGCGCATGGTCGAGGTCGCGGACGTCGCGCCGACCACGATGCTGCTCGACTGGCTCCGCGAGGCCGAGGGGGCGAAAGGCACCAAGGAAGGCTGCCGCGAGGGCGACTGCGGCGCCTGCACGGTGGCGGTCGGGCGGCTCCGCGACGGCCGGCTGACCTACGAGCCGATCAATGCGTGCATCCGGCTGCTCGGCCAGGTCGACGGTTGCGAGGTGGTGACGGTCGAGGATCTCGCCGAGGACGACGGCGCGCTCCACCCGGTGCAGGAGGCGATGGTCGCGCATCATGCCTCCCAGTGCGGATTCTGCACGCCGGGTTTCGTGATGAGCCTGTTCACGCTCTTCCAGGCGACCAAGGGCGAGGTGAGCCGCGACCAGGTCAACGACTGGATCGCCGGCAATCTCTGCCGCTGCACCGGCTATCGTCCGATCGTCGATGCCGCGATCGACGCCAGCGGCAAGTCGCGGCGGGACCGCTTCGCCGCCAATTCCGGCGACACCGCCGGCCTCCTGTCGTTTCTCGCCGACAAGGACGACCTGTTCGTCGGCGACGAGGAGCGCTTCATCGCCGCGCCGGCGACGCTCGACAGCCTCGCCACGCTCTACGAGCGCCATCCCGAGGCGACCATCGTATCCGGCGCCACCGATGTCGGGCTCTGGATCACCAAGCAGATGCGGGACCTGCCGAAGCTCATCCTCACCAACCGCGTGCGGGGCTTCGACCAGGTCGCCGACACCGGGTACGAGCTGATGATCGGCGCCGGCGCCACCTATGCCCAGGCCGAGCCGCATCTCCGCGCCATCGATCCCGACCTCGGCGAACTGCTTCGCCGCCTCGGCTCCAAGCAGGTGCGGGCCGCCGGCACGATCGGCGGCAATGTCGCCAACGGCTCGCCGATCGGCGACATGCCGCCGGTGCTGATCGCGCTCGCCGCGACGCTGGAGCTCAGGAAAGGCAAGGACGAGCGATCGTTACCCGTCGAGGCGTTCTTCATCGACTACGGCAGGCAGGACCGCGAGCCCGCCGAGCTGGTCACCGGCATCGTTGTCCCGAAGCTCGAGAAGAACCAGGTATTCCGCTGCTACAAGATCTCGAAGCGCTTCGACCAGGACATCTCGTCGGTGATGGGGGCGTTCCGCTTCACCGTCGGCGAGGACGGGGCGATCACCGAGGCGCGCATCGCCTATGGCGGCCTGGCGGCGACGCCGCGCCGGGCCAAGCGCGCGGAATCGGCGCTGGTCGGTGCGCAACTCCGGGATTCGCGCGCCTGGGCGCGGGCCTTCGCCGCGCTCCGCGACGATTTCTCTCCGATCGACGACCACCGGGCGAGCGCGCGCTACCGCACCGAGACCGCCCATGCGCTTCTCGGCAAGGCGCTGATCGAGGCGGCGGGCACGGCCTCGACCCGGACCCGGCTGGTCGGCCGCCGCGAGGTCGCCTGAGATGGATGCGGGCGAGATCGGGCCGCGCGAGAAGGAATTCGCGGTCGTCCGGAAGCCGCTGCCGCACGACAGCGCGGTCAAGCACGTCACCGGCTCCGCGGCCTATACCGACGACATCCGCGAGCCGGCGGGAACGCTCCACGCCGTCCCCGGCTATGCGCCGATCGCCGCCGGCCGGGTGACCCACCTCGACCTCGAGGCGGTGCGGAAGGCGCCCGGCGTCGTCGAGGTGCTGATCGCCGCAGATGTCCCCGGGGTCAACGACATCAGCCCCAAGCAGATCGGCGACGATCCCGCGATCACGCCCGACAAGGTGATGTTCTACGGCCAGGTGGCGTTCGTTGTGCTCGGCGAGACGCGGGACGCCGCCCGCCGGGCGACGAAGCTCGCGCGGATGGCGACCGCCCCCGGCATGCCGATGATCGACGTCGACGACGCGATCGTCGCCGACGCGCAGGTCCACCCCGACTACGGCTTCACCCGCGGCGATCCGGGGGTGGAGATCTCCCATTCGCCGCGCGAGATCACCGGCGAGTTCCGGATCGGCGGCCAGGAGCACTTCTATCTCGAGGGACAGGTCGCGCTTGCCGTCCCGGGCGAGGACGGCGACATGCTCGTCTACTCGTCCACCCAGCACCCGAGCGAGGTGCAGCACATCGTCGCCCACGTGCTCGGCCTCGATTCCAACCAGGTCGTGGTCGAGGTCCGCCGGATGGGCGGCGGCTTCGGCGGAAAGGAGAGCCAGGCGACGCAGTGGGCGGTGCTCGCCGCGCTCGGCGCACGGAAGACGCGCCGCCCGGTGAAGCTCCGGCTCGACCGCGACGACGATATGATCATGACCGGGAAGCGCCACGACTTCCGGGTCGATTATCGCGCCGGCTTCGGCAAGGACGGCATGCTCCGCGCCGTCGACGTCACCTTCTCCGCCCGCTGCGGCTATTCGGAGGACCTCTCCCTCGGGGTCATCGATCGGACGGCGTTCCATGCCGACGGCGCCTATTTCTATCCGATCTGCCGCATCGTGACGCGGCGGATGCGCACCAACACCGTGTCGAACACGGCGTTCCGCGGCTTCGGCGGCCCGCAGGGCAAGCTCTTCGCCGAGCGGATGATGGACCACATCGCCTACGCCACCGGCCGCGACCCGCTGGACGTGCGCAAGGCCAACATCTACGGCGCCGCCGGCCGCGACCGCACCCCGTACGGGATGCGGGTCGAGGACAACATCCTTCCCGAGATCGTCAACGACCTCGAGCGGTCGAGCGAATACTGGCAGCGGCGACGCCAGGTCGCCGACTTCAACGCCTCCAGTCCCGTCCTCAAGAAGGGCATCGCGCTGACGCCGGTGAAGTTCGGCATCTCGTTTACGCTGATGCACCTCAACCAGGCCGGCGCCCTGGTCCACGTCTATCGCGACGGCTCGATCAGCCTGAACCACGGCGGCACCGAGATGGGGCAGGGGCTGTTCGTCAAGGTGGCCCAGGTGGTCGCCGAGGAGTTCGGCGTCGGGCTCGACCGGGTGAAGATCACCGCGACCTCGACCGACAAGGTGCCCAACACCTCGCCGACCGCGGCCTCGGCCGGCACCGATCTCAACGCCCAGGCGGCGCTTGCCGCCTGCCGGGCGATCAAGGATCGCCTCTACGAATTCATCTTCGAGACCCGCGGCCTTCATCGCGATCACGTCCAGTTCCGCGACGGCAAGGTGCTGATCGGCAACGAGGCGGTGGAATTCGGTGAGCTCGTCGAGCAGGCCCATCTCGCCCGCGTCTCGCTGTCCTCGACCGGGTTCTACAAGACGCCCAAGATCCACTGGGATCGGGCCAAGATGACCGGCCGGCCGTTCTTCTATTTCGCCTACGGTGCCGCCTGTTCCGAGGTCACGGTCGACACGATGACCGGCGAGATGAAGGTCGACCGCGTCGATATCCTCCACGACGTCGGCAAGTCGCTGAACCCGGCGATCGACATCGGCCAGATCGAGGGCGGCTTCGTCCAGGGCATGGGATGGCTGACGACCGAGCAGCTCGTCTGGGACTCGGCCGGGCGCCTCCAGACCCATGCTCCGTCGACCTACAAGATCCCCACCGCCTCCGACGTTCCGGCGGATTTTCGCGTCTCGCTCTACGAATCGGGTGGAAATCGCGAGGACTCGATCTATCGTTCAAAGGCGGTAGGTGAACCGCCGCTGATGCTTGCGATCTCGGTGTTCTCGGCGATCACCGACGCCATCGCCAGCCTCAAGCCGGCGGTGATGCCGAAGCTCGACGCGCCGGCGACGCCGGAGGCGATCATGCGGGCGATCCGGGCGACCAACGCCGGAGATTGACGATGCGGGTCTGGCCGCGCCTTCTCGAGGCACTCGACCGCCACGGCAGCGCGGCGATGGTCACCGTCGCCGCGGCGAAGGGGTCGTCGCCGCGCGAGACCGGAGCGCGGATGATCGTCAATCCCGACGGCAGCTTCACCGGCACGATCGGCGGCGGCACGCTCGAATGGAAGGCGATCGCGTTGGCGCAGGGCATGCTCGGCCGCGAGGGGGCCCGCGCCGAGATCCGCCGCTTCGCGCTCGGTCCGGAGCTCGGCCAGTGCTGCGGCGGCCGTGTCGACCTGCTGGTGGAGTCTTTCGGCGCCGCGGAGCGCGATGCCGTCTCAGCCCTGGCGCGGCGCGAGATGGCCGGGCCGTTCGCGACGACGGGCACGGTCGCGGCGTCCGGCGTGCGCCGCGAGATCGCCGGCGAGGCATTTCCGATCGGCGCCGCGTCGCTCGACCACGGCATGCTCCGCGAGGGGTTCGGCGACGACCGGCGCGCGCTGATCCTTTTCGGCGCCGGTCATGTCGGCCGGGCGCTGGTGCTGGCGCTGGCGCCGCTGCCCTTCGCGGTGACCTGGGTGGACCCGCGCCCGGATGCGTTTCCCGGCCACGTGCCGGGCAACGTCGGCCTCAGCGGCCCTGCGGATCCCGCGGCGGTGCTGGCGGACGCGGCCCCTGGCACGTTCGTCCTGGTCATGAGCCACAGCCACGCCCTCGACCTCGACATCGTCGCGGCGGCGCTGAAGAGCGGCCGATTCCCCTATGTCGGCCTGATCGGCTCGGACACCAAGCGGGCTCGTTTCGAGAAGCGGCTGGCGGCGATGCATATCGGACCCGGGCGCCGCGCTGCGCTGGTCTGTCCGATCGGAGTGCCCGGGATCGAATCGAAGGCGCCGGCGGCGATCGCGGCGGCGACCGCCGCCGAGCTCCTGGTCAGGGACGAGGCACTTCGCGCCGCCGGCAGCCCCGAAATGGGGCTTCCCGTCCGCCGCGCGGCCGGCTAGCCTCCTGTCGGTGGGCGCTGACACACACAACACGGCCGTTTCCGATTTCCGCCGCCCTTCGGGCGAGCCGACGCTGGCCGCCGTCAGCATCACCAAGGATTTCGGCACGCTCCGCGCCAACGATCACGTCGATTTCGCCATCCGGCCGGGCGAGATCCACGCGCTTCTCGGCGAGAACGGCGCCGGCAAGTCGACGCTGGTAAAGATCCTCTACGGTGCGCTCCAGCCGACGGCGGGCGAGATCCGCTGGCAGGGCCGTCCGGTCGTGATCCCGAATCCGGCCGCGGCGCGCCGCCTCGGCATCGGCATGGTGTTCCAGCACTTCTCGCTGTTCGAGTCGCTCACCGTCGCCGAGAACGTCTCGCTGGCGCTGACCGGCGATACCAGGCTCGGCGATCTGCGCCGCCGGATCGGGTCCGTGTCGCAGGACTACGGCCTGCCGCTCCGGCCGGATTCGGTCGTGGCGGACCTCTCGGTCGGCGAGCGGCAGCGGGTGGAGATCGTCCGTTGCCTGCTCCAGGAGCCGCGGCTGATCATCATGGACGAGCCGACCTCGGTGCTGACGCCGCAGGAGGCCGACGACCTGTTCGTCACCCTGAAGCGGCTGGCGGGAGAGGGTTGCTCCATCCTCTACATCTCGCATCGGCTGGAGGAGGTGCGGGCGATCTGCCATCACGCCACCATCCTCCGCCACGGCAAGGTGGTCGGCGAATGCGATCCCCAGAAGGAGACGGCGAAGGCGCTGGCCGGACTGATGGTCGGGGCCGAGGTCCACGCGGTGCGGCCGCCCGAGCCGGCGCCGGCCGACGCGGCGGTGCGGCTTTCGGTCACCGGGCTGTCGTTGCCGAAGCCGCATCCCTTTGCCGTCGACCTCCTCGGCGTGAACCTCGATGTCCGGGCCGGCGAGATCGTCGGGATCGCCGGGATCGCCGGCAACGGCCAGGACGAGCTGTTCGGCGCGCTCTCGGGCGAGCGGCTCGCGCCGGGCGACGCCGACGTGCGGATCGACGGCACGCCCTGCGGCCGGAAAGGGGTCACCGCGCGGCGGAAGATCGGCGCCGCCTTCGTGCCGGAGGAGCGGCTCGGCCACGGCGCCGTGCCGCGGTTCCGCCTCTCGTCCAACGTGGTGCTGACCCGCTACGCCACTGGTGACGGGATTGCCCGCGGCGGTGTCATCGACCAGGGCGCGGCCCTGAGGATCGCCGAGCGCGTGACGAAGACCTTCGATGTGCGGAAGGGCGCGCCCGACCCGGAAGCGAGTGCGCTGTCCGGAGGCAACCTCCAGAAATTCCTGGTCGGCCGCGAGATCGATCGGAAGCCGACCGTGCTGGTGGTGAGCCAGCCGACCTGGGGCGTGGATGCCGGCGCCGCCACCACCATCCGGCAGGCGCTGGTCGACCTCGCCCGCGCCGGCTCGGCGATCGTGATGATCAGCCAGGACCTCGACGAGATCCTCGAGATTTCCGACCGGATCGCGGTGATCGCCAATGGCCGGCTGTCGCGGCCCCGGCCGCGGGCCGACCTGCCGCGCGAGGCGATCGGCCTGATGATGACCGGGATCGGCATGGTCGGCGACAGGGAGGCGGCGCTTGCGCATTGAGCTGATCCGCCGGCCGGAACGCTCGAAGGCGATGGCGTGGCTGTCGCCGGTGATCGCCGTGGCGCTGACGCTGATCGCCGGCGCGGTGATCTTCGCGGCGAGCGGCATCGATCCGCTCGACGGGCTCTACGTCTATTTCCTCGAGCCGCTGACGCTGCCCTTCACGCTCACCGAGCTGGTGGTGAAGGCGATCCCGATCGTCATCGTCGCGGTCGGTCTCGCCCTCTGCTACCTGTCGAACACCTGGAATATCGGGGCCGAGGGCCAGCTCACGGTCGGTGCGATCTTCGGCTCGCTGATCCCGATCCTGCTGCCGGACTTCCAGAACGTGGCGACCCTGCCGCTGATGCTGGCGATGGGCATCCTCGGCGGCGCGCTCTATGCGGCCATTCCGGCGCTCCTCAAAACCCGCTTCGGCACCAACGAGATCCTGACCAGCCTGATGCTGGTCTATGTCGCGACCTATCTGCTCGACTGGCTGGTGCGTGGTCCGCTCCGCGACCCGCAGGGCTTCGGCTTCCCCGGCAGCCGCGCCTTCACCGACTTCCAGGTGATGCCGATCCTGTTCCCCGGCAGCCGGGTCCATCTCGGGCTGGTGCTCGCGATCGTGGTCGTCGTCGGCGGCTGGTTCCTGCTGCGCAGGACGATCACCGGCTTTGCCATCACCACGCTCGGCCAGGCGCCGCGGGCCGGGGCCTTCGCCGGCTTCGACAGGAAGCGGATGACGCTGCTCGTCTTCCTCGTCTCGGGCGGGCTCGCCGGGCTCGCCGGCATCTCCGAGGTCGCCGGGCCGGTGGGCAAGCTCGACGTGGCGATCTCGCCCGGGTACGGCTTCACGGCGATCATCGTCGCCTTCCTCGGCCGGCTGAACCCGGCGGCGATCGTCGTCGCCGGGCTAGTGCTGGCGCTCTCCTATATCGGCGGCGAGCGCGCCCAGATCATGCTCGGCATGTCGAGCCAGACCGGGCGCGTCTTCCAGGGGCTGCTGCTGTTCTTCGTGCTCGCCTGCGACACCTTCATCCTCTATCGCGTCCGCTTCGTGAAGACGCCGCAGGCGACGGCAGCCGCGAGGACCGCCGAATGACCATGGCGGAAGCGATCATCGTCTCGATCATCGTCGCCTCGACGCCGCTGCTCCTCGCTGCGCTGGGCGAACTGGTGGCGGAGCGCTCCGGCGTCCTCAATCTCGGCGTCGAGGGCATGATGATCATGGGCGCGGTCGCCGGCTTCATCGGCACCTTCGAGACCGGGCACCCGGTCTTCGGCATCCTCGCGGCGATCCTCGCCGGGATGCTGGCGGCCGCGCTCTTCGCCTTCGTCACGCTGGTGCTGGTCGCCAACCAGGTGGCGAGCGGGTTGGCTCTGACTCTCCTCGGTCTCGGCTTCGCCGCGCTGATCGGCGAGCCCTACGCCAACAAGCCGGGCATCAGGCTCGAGCCGATCCATATCCCCGGCCTCAGCGACATCCCCTTCGTCGGGCCGATCGTGTTCGGACAGGATCCGCTGGTCTACGTCACGGTGCTGCTGGTCGTCGGCGTGTCGTGGTTCCTGTTCCGCACCCGCGGCGGGCTGATCCTCCGCGCGGTCGGCGACAACCACGTCTCGGCCCATGCGCTCGGCTACGGCGTGGTGCGGGTGCGCTTCCTCGCGGTGCTGTTCGGCGGCGCCTGCGCCGGCCTCGGCGGGGCGTATCTGTCGCTCGTCTCCACCACGCAATGGCTCGACAACATGACCTCCGGGCGCGGCTGGATCGCGCTGGCGCTGGTGGTGTTCGCGACCTGGCTGCCGTGGCGGCTTGCGATCGGCGCATTGCTTTTCGGCGCCGTCGGCATCCTCCAGTTCCATGCCCAGGCGCTCGGCGTGCGAGTGCCGTCGCAGTTCCTGTCGGCACTCCCCTACCTGATCACCATCGTCGTCCTGGTGCTGATTTCCGGCAACCGGTTGCTGATGCGCTCCAACACGCCGGCGATGCTCGGACAGTCCTTCGTTCCCGACCGGTAACGCCTCGACGGCTCAGGTCTTGCATTGGTAAGGTGCGCTCGAGGGGCGCAGTGCCCGCCAGCGACTAGAACAGGGGAGAACGTGAATGTTGAAACGGCTCATGATTGCCGCGGCTGCGGTCGGGCTGGCGCTCGGTGTTTCCGCGGCGCAGGCCCAGGAGAAGCTGAAGGTCGGCTTCATCAATGTCGGTCCTAAGACCGATGGCGGCTGGACCCAGGGCCACTGGACGGGCGTCCAGATGCTCGAGGAGGAGCTCGGCGACCAGATCGAGGTGACATTCATCGAAAGCGTGCCCGAGGGGCCCGATGCCGAGCGCGCCATCGAAGGTCTCGTCCAGGCCGGCAACAAGCTGATCTTCACCACCTCCTTCGGCTTCATGGAGCCGACGCTGAAGGTGGCCGCCCGTCATCCCGACGTGATGTTCGAGCACGCCACCGGCTTCAAGACGGCGCCGAACGTGACGACCTACAATGCCCGCTTCTACGAGGGCCGCTACATCATCGGCCAGATCGCGGCGAAGATGTCGAAGGCCGGCGTCGCGGGCTACATCGTCTCGGTGCCGATCCCCGAGGTGATCATGGGCATCAATTCGTTCATGCTCGGGGCGCAGTCGATCAACCCCGACTTCAAGCTCAAGATCGTCTGGATCAATTCCTGGATGGATCCGGCCAAGGAAGGCGAGGCGGCCAAGGCGCTGTTCGATCAGGGCGTCGACATCATCACCCAGCACACCGACTCGACCGAGCCGCTGAAGATCGCGGAGCAGCGCGGGCTGCTCGGCTTCGGCCAGGCGCACGACATGTTCGACGCCGCCCCGAAGGCGCAACTCACCGCGATCGTCGACAATTGGGGGCCGTACTACATCGCCCGCACCAAGGCGGCGCTCGACGGCACCTGGAAGTCGCAGGCGAGCTGGGACGGCCTGGCGGAGGGCACCGTCCACATGTCCGACTACACCAACATGCCCGACGACGTCGCCGCTGCTGCCAAGGAGATAGAGGCCAAGATCGCCTCGGGCGAGTTCCATCCCTTCACCGGCCCGATCTACAAGCAGGACGGCACCGAGGTCGTGGCCGAGGGGCAGGTGATCGACGACGCCTCGCTCTTGATGATGGACTACTACGTGAAGGGCGTCGACGGCACGCCCGGCACCAACTAGTCCGGACTCTACGCTTCGGAACCTGATGCGGGCGTGCTCCGGTCGACCGGGCACGCCCGTTCCAACACCGCCGCGCCATGTCCGCCTTCCTGATCGAATGGCTGAACCTGATCATCCGCTGGGCCCATCTCGTGGTCGGCATCGGCTGGATCGGGACGTCGTTCTATTTTATCGCCCTCGATCTCGGCCTCCGCAGGCGCGAGGGGATGCCGGAAGGCGTCTACGGCACGGCATGGGAGGTGCACGGGGGCGGCTTCTACCACGTGCAGAAGTACCTCGTGGCCCCGTCGACGCTGCCGCCCGACCTGATCTGGTTCAAGTGGGAGGCGTATCTCACCTGGGTGACCGGCTTCGGGCTGCTGATCGTCCAGTACTACGTCCACGCCCGGGCCTTCCTCATCGATCCCGCGGTCATGCCGCTCCAGCCGGCGCAGGCGGTGGTCATCTCGATGCTCGGGCTCGCCGCCGGCTGGTTCGTCTACGACCGCATCTGCAAGTCGTGGCTGGGGCAGAATCCCACCGTGCTCGCGGTGCTGGTCTTCGCGCTCATCCTGTTCGCCTCCTGTTGCTTCACCCAGGTCTTCTCCGGCCGCGGCGCCTTCATCCATGTCGGCGCCTTCGTCGGCACGATCATGGCGGTGAACGTCTTCGGCATCATCATCCCCAACCAGAAGAAGATCACGGCTGCGCTGCTTGCAGGCAGGGCGCCCGACCCGGCGCTCGGCGCGCAGGGCAAGCAGCGCTCGGTGCACAACAACTACCTGACGCTGCCCGTCCTCGTGATGATGGTGAGCAGCCATTACCCGATGCTCTACAGCCATCCCCACGCGTGGCTGGTGGTGGCGATGATCATCGTCATCGGGGCCGCGGCGCGACACTTCCTCAACCGCCACGACGCCGGCGATCCGCTCGCGAAGATCTGGTGGACGCTGCCGGTCATGATCGTCGGTCTCGCGGCCGCGATATGGATGACCGCGCCGCGGCAGGTCGATACGACCGGCATCACAGTGAGCGAAGGCGAGGTGCTGACGATTCTCGCCAAGCACTGCGTCACGTGCCACTCGCCGCGCCCGAGTCACGAGGGCTTCGACGTGCCGCCGAAGGGCGTGGCGCTGGTCTCGATCACCGACCTGATCCGCAACCGTCAGCAGGTGCTGCAGCAGGCCGTGCACGGCGACGCCATGCCGCTCGGCAACGAGACCGGCATGACGGAAGACGAGCGGGCGGCGCTCGGCGCGTTCCTCGCCGAGCATTGATTGATGACCGCAGCGCCTGCGTCGCGAGCGCGCAGCCATTTTTTTCATCAGCCATTGGATTTGTGCTCAGGGCGTGCTTATATCGCTATGGACGCCGGCTTTGACCGGCTGTTTTAAGGCCTAAATTATGCTCAAAATGAGCATAAGAAAGGAACAGGGCGATGAGCGAGGTACAGGGCACGACCAGCGGCGATCGCCGCGCAGCCACCCGGCTCGGCAAGGGCGGCAAGTTCCCGCCCGTGGCGATGCCGGACCTCGAGTACACCGACGCGGTGGCGCGCGAGACCGCGCACCTCTACGAGCGCGTCAAGCACGTGATCCCGGCCATCGAGTGGCCGGTGATGGCGCCCTACGTCAAGGCGATCAACGACCTCAAGAAGGCCCGGAACGCGGTGATCCTGGCGCACAATTACCAGACGCCGGAGATCTACCATTGCGTCGCCGACGTCATCGGCGACTCGCTGCAGATCGCGGTCGCGGCGGCGAAGAGTGATGCCGACATCATCGTCCAGTGCGGCGTGCACTTCATGGCCGAGACGTCGAAGCTCCTGAACCCCGACAAGCTCGTGCTGATCCCGGACGCGCGGGCCGGCTGCTCGCTCGCCGCCTCGATCACCGGCGCCGACATCCGGCTGCTCCGCGAGCGCTATCCGGGCGTGCCGGTCGTCACCTACGTCAACACCTCGGCCGAGGTGAAGGCCGAAAGCGACATCTGCTGCACCTCGTCCAACGCGGTGGAGGTCGTGGAAAGCCTCGGCGTCGACCAGGTGCTGTTCCTCCCCGACCAGTACCTGGCGAACTGGGTCGCGTCGCAGACCAAGGTGAAGATCATCGCCTGGAATGGTGCCTGCGAGGTGCATGAGCGCTTCACCGGAACGGAGATCGCCGCCTACCGTGAGGCGCATCCGGGCGTCGTGGTGCTGGCCCATCCCGAGTGCCCGCCGGACGTCATCGCGGAGGCCGACTATACCGGCTCGACCGCCAAGATGACCAAGTGGGTGCTGGACCGGCATCCGGCCAAGGTGCTGCTCGTCACCGAATGCTCGATGTCGGCGAACATCGAGGCGGAGGCGCCGGACATCGAGTTCATCCGGCCCTGCAACCTCTGCCCGCACATGAAGCGGATCGCGCTGCCGAAGATCCTCGACAGCCTGGTCGAGTTCAAGGACGAGGTGACCATCGATCCGCTCGTCGCCGGCAAGGCGCGGCGCGCGGTCGAGCGGATGATCAACCTCAAGAGCTAGCCGGAAACCCGGAATGCCCGGTGCGGGAGAACGATCCAGGGGCGCGGTGGGCCTCGCACAGCGTCCGCCGCACACACCATCGTCATCATCGAGGATGACGGAGGTGCGGAGTGCATCCGGACAATGTGTGCGTGGATTAGTGACATGACCGACAAGATCCCCGCCACCGCGCCCTCCGTCGCCGACGACGTGATCATCCTTGGTGGCGGGCTCGCGGGTCTGTTCTGCGCGCTCCGGCTCGCGCCGCGGCCGGTGACGGTGCTGGCGGCGGCGCCGATCGGGCAGGGCGCGTCCTCGGCGTGGGCGCAGGGCGGCATCGCCGCCGCGATGTCGCCGGGCGACTCGGTCGAGAAGCACCTCGCCGACACGCTCGCCGCCGGCGCCGGGACCGTCGACGAGAAGATCGCCCGGCTGATGGTGGGCGACGCATCGGCGCGCATCCACGACCTCCTCGCCTATGGCGTGCCGTTCGACCACGATCTCGAGGGCCATCTCTCCCTGTCGCGCGAGGCCGCGCACGGCGAGCGGCGCATCGTCCATGTCCGTGGCGACATGGCCGGGGCGGCGATCATGGAGGCGCTGGTCGAAACCGTCCGGAAGACCCCCTCCATCCGCCTGCTCGAGGGCTATACCGGCGAGACGCTGCTCACCGAGGGAAAGAACGTGACCGGCATCGTCGCCAGGCCGACTGCCGGCGGCGCCCCGTTCACCTTTCCGGCGCGGGCCGTGGTGCTCGCGACCGGCGGCATCGGCCACCTCTACGCGGTCACCACCAACCCGCCCGAATCGGAAGGGGCGGGCCTCGGCATGGCGGCGCGCGCCGGGGCGATGATCGCCGACCCGGAGTTCGTCCAGTTCCATCCGACCGCGATCAATATCGGCCGCGACCCGGCGCCGCTGGCAACCGAGGCGCTCCGCGGCGAGGGCGCGACGCTGATCGACTCCGCCGGCGAGCGGTTCATGCTGGCCGTCCACCCCGACGCCGAGCTGGCGCCGCGGGACATCGTCGCCCGCGCGATCCACGCCGAGATCGCCGCCGGCCGCGGCGCCTTTCTCGATTGCCGCGAGGCGATCGGGGCCGAATTCCCGCATCATTTCCCCACCGTCTACAAGTCGTGCATGGCGGCCGGCATCGACCCGGTGACGGAACCGGTTCCGGTAGCGCCGGCCGAGCATTTCCACATGGGCGGCGTGCTCACGGACGCGAGCGGCCGGTCGACCCTCGACGGCCTGTGGGCGTGTGGCGAGACCGCTTCGACCGGCGCGCACGGGGCGAACCGGCTCGCGTCGAATT
>JBIQKL010000014.1:31700-45607 GCA_044506555.1 Hyphomicrobiales bacterium
TGTGGCGAGACCGCTTCGACCGGCGCGCACGGGGCGAACCGGCTCGCGTCGAATTCGCTCCTCGAAGCGGTGGTGTTCGCCGCCCGCGTCGCCGCCGACATCCGCGAGCATCTGCCGCAGCCGGCGGAGATGCAGCCCCGTTCGGAGCCGAACGGCCTTGGGCTGGCAGATCCGGAGGCCGTCGCCGCGCTCCGCGCGATCATGGCCGCTGACGTCGGGGTGGTGCGTGACGCCGTCGGTCTTCGCCGGGCGCTCGCCGCCATGGACGGGCTGACGGTGCGGGACGGTTCGCTCCGTTTCCGCAACATGCTGGCCACGGCGAGGCTGATCGCGGCGGCCGCGCTGGCGCGCACCGAGAGCCGCGGCGGCCACTACCGCTCGGATTTTCCCGAACCCGACCCGGCCTGGCGGCGGCGCACGTTCATCACGCTCGCCGACGCCGACAGGATCGCGCGGGGCGATGCGAAGACGCTGGCCGCGGTGTGAGCGTGGAGAACGGGGGGCGTTCGGATAGGTCTATCCCCCCTCACCCTGTCCCTCCGGGGCGAGGGGACATTGCGACACCGTTCTGCTCACCGAAGCCGGTGTTCCGGACGTTGCAGATTGGTCCCCTCGCCCCGGAGGGGAGAGGGACAGGGTGAGGGGCTCCAAACCTCTTCGCTCCCCCGCTTCGGGAGACTGACATGACCGACCTGCCCACATTGCCGCCGCTGCTCGTCACCGACGCCATTCGTGCCGCGCTCCGCGAGGATCTCGGCCGGGCCGGCGACATCACGTCCGCCGCCACGATCCCCGCCGATGCCATGGCCGAGGCTGCCTTCGTCGCCCGCGACGAGGGCGTGCTCGCCGGCCTCGCGCTGGCCGAGGCCGCGTTCCGGGAGATGGATCCGTCGATCGTCTTCACGGCGGTGAAGCGCGACGGCGACCGGCTGGCCAAGGGCGACACCGCCGCGCGCGTCGCCGGACCGGCGCGGGCCATCCTGTCGGCGGAACGTGTCGCGCTCAACTTCCTCTGCCATCTCTCAGGCGTCGCGACCGCCACCGCTTCGCTGGTCGCCAAGGTCGCCCATACCAAGGTCCGTATCTGCGATACCCGGAAGACGCTGCCGGGACTCCGGGTCTTCGAGAAATACGCGGTCCGGTGCGGCGGCGGATGGAACCACCGCTACGGCCTCGACGATGCGGTCCTGATCAAGGACAACCACATCGCGGTGGCCGGGGGCGTCGCGGCGGCGATCTCAAAAGCGCGCACGAATGTCGGGCACATGGTGCGGATCGAGGTCGAGGTCGATTCGCTCGAGATGCTGCGCGAGGCGTTGGCGGAGCGGCCGGACGTGATCATGCTGGATAACATGCCGCCGGAGTCGCTTCGCGCCGCCGTCGGCATCGTCGCCGGCCAGGCCGTCACCGAGGCCTCCGGGCGGATAACCGGTGAGACGGTTGCCGCTGTCGCCGAGTCCGGCGTCGATTATATCTCGTCGGGATGGATCACGCACTCGGCCCCCTATCTCGACCTGGGGCTGGACATCCGCCTGTAGGCGGTGGGCGGCGCCTCGATTTATCCCGCGAAGAACAGCAGATAGGCGAGCCCGAAGAGCACCACCACTCCGGCGATGCCCAGCGCAAGCACGGTCCTGACGTTGTGGTCGGTCACGCCGGCGCGCGCATTGTTGGTCGGCGCGATCACCTTCTCGCCCACGTCCACTTCGGCGTCGTAGTCCGGGCTGGCCGGCCGTTTGACGACTACCATCGCTTCCACCTCCTGCGTCAACCATGCACAGAAGGAACGGCCCAGCGGGCAATCGGGTTCCTGTCCGATCAGCTCCAGCCGCCGCGGCGGGTATTGTAGAAGATGTGGCGGCCGATCTTGTCGGTCTTGGTCATGCGGCCCGCCCAGCGCGGACGCACATAGGTGGCGTGGTAGTGCGTGGCCGAGCCGACTTCGTCGATGAAGGTGGTCGACTGCTCCTCGACCGAGCGGCGCGCGAGTTCCCGGGCCTTGGTCCACGCCGACTTGTCGGTGACCCGGTCGGACCGCCCGTCGCAGGCGAACGAGAACTGGCAGCGGTTGCGTTTCGACTTGTTCTGGTAGACCACGCCGCAGATCGTGTCCGGGTAGGCGGGGTTCTTGACGCGGTTGAGGACCACCTGGGCGACCGCGAGCTGACCCTCCTCGGGTTCGCCGCGCGCCTCGAAGTAGATCGCGGTGGCGAGGCAGTTGAGCTCTTTCGTCGTGTCGGCGCTCGCCGGCAGCGGGCTGTTCACCCAGGCGTGCGTGGCCGGGGCATCGGGCAGCACCAGGTTGGGATCGCTCGCCGCTTCCTTGATCACGGCGTCGAACGGAGCCGGGGAGGTGCCGTCGTCGCTCGGCGCATAGGCGACCGCGATCGGCGCCTCCTTGCCGGCGGCCGAATCCGGCTTGTGGGCGGGGCGCGGCCGTGGCGCCGGGTCGGCAGCGGCGACCATGGTCTTCGGCTCGATCCACGGCGTGAAGACGAAGGCCGAACGGGGATAGGTCGGCTCGGCCTGGGCCGGATCGAACAGGCCCACCGTCTCGATGTAGCCGGCGCTGATCTCGTCGCGGCGGATGGTGCGGACCTTCACGTTGGCCCGATCCGTTTCTGCCTCGGCGACGGCGGCGTGCCGCGCGGCGAACTCGGCGGCGATCGCTGCCTTGGCAGCGGCGACGCCGCCCGCCGTCGGGCCGGGAAGGTGGACCAGCTCGGTCGAGGAGAAGGTCAGGGCAACGCCTGCGAGCAGCAGGCGGAGCGTCACCGTCGGCCGTTCCGGCCTCGGCCGCCTCATCGGGGGCCGCTGCGGCATGTGCCGCCCACTCGATCGCACCATCGGCGCGCTACTCCACCCCGTTGCGACTCTTCGGTCGCCGACCTCGCGCCAGTGCTTGCGATTCGGCGGGTTCTGAGCGTCATTGATCGATGATTAACCTTGCCAGCGGGTTAACGGCGCCGGCTCAGGCGGTCGACGGCGGCGCGTCGGTGCCGCCGGTGCGAAGCGATGCCTGCGCGGCTGAGAGCCGGGCGATGGGCACCCGGAACGGTGAGCACGAGACGTAGTCGAGGCCGACGTTCTCGCAGAAGGCGATGGTCGCGGGATCGCCGCCGTGCTCGCCGCAGATGCCGAGCTTGATGTCGGGCCGCGTCGTGCGTCCGCGGTCGACGGCGATCTCGATCAGCTCGCCGACGCCGTCGACGTCGAGGGTGACGAACGGGTCGGACTGGAGGATGCCGCTCGCGGTATAGGCGCCGAGGAAGGCGGCGGCGTCGTCACGGGAGAGGCCGAACGTCGTCTGGGTGAGATCGTTGGTGCCGAAGGAGAAGAACGCGGCGCCCTCGGCGATGCGGTCGGCCTGGAGCGCGGCGCGCGGCAGCTCGATCATGGTGCCGACGATGTAGTCGGGCCGCTTGCTCCTCTCGTTCGCCACCAGGTCGGCGGTGCCGGCGATGAGGCCGGCGACGCGGTCGAACTCGGCCTTGACCGCGACCAGCGGGATCATGATCTCCGGAAGCACCGGCTTGCCGGTCGCCTCGGCGACGTCGAGCGCCGCCTCGAAGATGGCGCGGGCCTGCATCTCGGCGATCTCGGGGAAGGAGATGACGAGACGGCAGCCGCGGTGGCCGAGCATCGGGTTGAACTCGTGGAGCGCCACGGCTCGCTCGCGAAGCCGTTCGGGCTCCACCGACATCGCCTTCGCCACCTCGGCGATCTCGGCATCGGTGTGGGGCAGGAATTCGTGGAGCGGCGGATCGAGCAGGCGGATCGTCACCGGCCGTCCGTCCATGATCGTGAACAGCTCGGCGAAGTCGGCGCGCTGCATCGGCAGGAGCTTGTCGAGGGCCGCCCGCCGCGCCGCGCCGTCGCCGGCGAGGATCATCTCGCGGACGGCGAGGATGCGGTCCTCCTGGAAGAACATGTGCTCGGTGCGGCAGAGGCCGATGCCCTCGGCGCCGAAGGAGAGCGCCGCCTTCGCATCGGCGGGGGTCTCGGCATTGGCCCGGATCCGCATCCGCCGCGCCTGGTCGGCCCATTCCATCAACCGCCCGAAATCGCCGGACAGCTCAGGCTGGCGCATGGCGACATGCCCGGCGAGGATCTCGCCGGTCGAGCCGTCGACGGTGATGATGTCGCCCTTGTTCAGGATGCGCCCGCCGGCGTTCATCGTGCCGGCCTGGTAGTCGATGCGGATCGTGCCCGCACCCGATACGCAGGGCTTGCCCATGCCGCGCGCCACGACAGCCGCGTGGCTGGTCATGCCGCCGCGGGTGGTGAGGATGCCCTCCGCGGCATGCATGCCGTGGATGTCCTCGGGGCTGGTCTCGACCCGGACGAGGATCACCTTCTTGCCCGCCTGCTTGGCGGCGGCGGCGTCCTCGGGGTTGAAGACGATCTCGCCGGAGGCGGCGCCGGGCGAGGCGGGCAGGCCCTGGGCGAGGGTGTCGCGGGTGGCGGCCGGATCGATGGTCGGGTGGAGAAGCTGGTCGAGCGACAGCGGGTCGATGCGGAGCAGCGCCTCGTCGGGGGTGATCAGCCCTTCCGATACCATGTCGACGGCGATCTTCAGCGCCGCCGCGCCGGTGCGCTTGGCGGAGCGCGTCTGGAGCATCCAGAGCCGGCCCTGCTCGATGGTGAACTCGACGTCCTGGACGTCGCGGTAGTGCTTCTCGAGCGCCTTGCAGACCCTGGCGAACTCCCGGAAGGCGTCGGGCAGCAGCGCCTCCAGCGACGGCTGCTCGGAGCCGGCGCCGATGCGCGCGGCCTCGGTGAGGTCCTGGGGCGTACGGATGCCGGCGACGACGTCCTCGCCCTGCGCGTTGAGCAGGAACTCGCCGTAGAGCGCCTTCTCGCCGGTGGAGGGATTGCGGGTGAAGGCGACGCCGGTGGCCGACGTGTCGCCCATGTTGCCGAACACCATCGCCTGGACGTTGACGGCCGTGCCCCATGCTTCCGGGATCGCGTGGAGGCGGCGGTAGGTGATGGCGCGCTGGTTCATCCACGAGCGGAACACGGCACCGATCGCCCCCCAGAGCTGGGCTTTGGGGTCCTCGGGGAAGGGGGCGCCGGACTCCCGCTCGACGATCACCTTGTAGTCGTGGACGAGCTCCGACCAGTCCTCGCCGCTGAGCTCGGTGTCGAGGGTATAGCCACGCTCGTCCTTGAAGTCCTCGAGGCGTTCCTCGAACAGGTGGTGGTCGATGCCGAGGACCACGTCGGAATACATCTGGATGAAGCGGCGAAAGGAATCGTAGGCGAAGCGGCGGTCGGCGCTCGCCGCCAGCACCTCGACGGTGCGCTCGTTGAGGCCGAGGTTGAGGATCGTGTCCATCATTCCCGGCATCGAGGCCCGGGCGCCGGAACGGACCGACAGGAGCAGCGGCCGCTCGTCGCCGCCAAGGTCCTTGCCCGTGCTCCGCTCGATGGCGCTGATCGCCGCCTCGATCTGCTCGACGAGATCGGGCGGGTAGGTCTGGGCGTTGGCGTAATAGTAGGTGCAGACCTCGGTGGTGATGGTGAAGCCGGGCGGAACCGGAAGACCGAGATTCGCCATCTCGGCCAGGTTCGCGCCCTTGCCGCCGAGAAGGTCGCGCATGTCCGCCTTCCCTTCGGCTTCGCCATCTCCGAAGCTGAGCACCCACTTGGTCATGTCTGCTTTCCCTGGACGTTGCGCCCCCGCGCAGCAGGCATTCCCCTACCGGCCACGATAGTGCAGTGCAATAGGGCGTTCCTCTTGCAGAGCCTCGAAGGGTGATAGAATCGGTGCGCGGGCGCGAATCGAGGACAGCGCCGGCCGCCAGGGAGGCCCCGGATGACGCTTATCGAGATTCTCGGCTACGCCGCCGCGATCCTACTCGTCGCGAGCTACGCGATGAGCACCGTGATCTGGGTCCGCTACCTCGCCATCGCCTTCGCGGTCGTCCTCGGCATCTACGCCGTCGTCTCGGGCCACTATGTGGTGCTCGTGCTCGCGGTGATCGTGCTCGCGGTGAATGTCTGGCGCCTGTGGGAGGCCGAGCGCGTGGTCGAGGAAGCGCGCGCGGCGGCTGCTGGCGCGGGTGCGCCGGTGACGGTGGACTGGCTCTTACCGCACATGGAGGCGCTGGCTCTGCCCAAGGGCCACGTGCTGTTCCGCAAGGGCGATCCGGCCGACGCCATGTATTTCATCAGCCGTGGCCGGATCGAGCTCGAGGAGTTCGACATCGAGCTCGGCAAGGACAGCCTGTTCGGCGAGATCGGGGTGTTCGCCGTCGAGAACGTGCGCACCGCAACGGCGGTGTGTGCCGAGGATTGCTCGCTCCTCAAGGTGTCGGCGGAACGGATGCGGGAGCTGTTCTACCAGAACCCCGACTTCGGCTTCTTCCTGGTCGGCATCATCACGCGGCGGCTGGTCGCCGATCTGGAGCGGGCGACCGGCGGCCCGCTGGCGCCGACCTGATCCCTACCGCGAACCGACCCGGAGGCCGGGGGCGGGACGCTCCTTGAGGACGTCGCGGCGGAAGCGGAACAGCGCGGCGGGGCGTCCGCGCTTGGGCCGGCTCTCGGCACCGGTCGGCTCGACCAGGGCGGCGGCCTCGACCAACCGCCGAAAATTCTGCTTGTGGACGTGGTGGCCCGAGATCGCCTCGACCGTATGCTGCAGCTCGGTGAGCGAGAACTCAGGGGCCATCAGCTCGAAGACCACCGGCCGGTACTTGAGCTTGGCGCGCAGCCGCGAGATGGCCGTCGCCAGGATGCGGCGGTGGTCGAAGCGCATCGGCGCGCCGCCGGCAGCGGTCGGCAGCGTGCCGATCGGGGCCGTCCGTCCGTCGCGTGTCGCTTCGGGCAGCAGCCCCGCCGAGTAGAGCAGTTCGTAGCGGTCGAGCACGCGTTCCTCGTCCCACGGTGCATCCTCGACGCCGAAGGCGAGCCGGATGCGCTCGCGCCGGCTGAGGGCGCGGGCGATCGGATCGTCGGCGCTTTCGTCCTGCGCCCAGTGCCGCAGCGCCGGCAGGATCGCCTCGTCGAGGAGGGCCGGGCGCCCGCCGCGCCAGTCCTCCCAGGGGAAGAAGTCGTACCAGCGCCGCCAGCTCGCACCGGTGCGGACGAGTGCGGCGGAATCGCGGGCGATGCGGGTCAGCGCGAGATAGCCGACCGAGACCAGGTGCGGGCCGATGTCGCCGGGATGGGCGTGCCGGCCGCGGTCGCCGAAGGTATAGAGCTGCTCGACATAGCCGAGCTTCAGCGGCGTCTGTTCCTCGACCCAGGCGCGGAGCCCGGTATCGAGCGTACGATGCACGATCGGATCGAACGGGCCGAAAGGAAGTCCATCGGGATCGCTGCGATCGCCGGCCGCGATGACAAGGATCAGCGGGTCGCCGTCGTGGACGGCGACGATCGCCGCGGCGAGGCCGATCTCGATCGGGGGGCGGGCGGGCTCGCTCAATCCGTCCTAGTCCTCGAGCCCCAGGGAGAAGGGGGTGTTCTCCGCCGCGAACTCGCCGCGACCGATCGCCGTCACCGCAGCCACCATCCGGCCCTGCCGGCCGAGGATCTCGTCGCCGATCGCCACGATCCGCGCATTGGGCGTGGCGATGGGCGAGGCGGCGCGCAGGCGGCGGGCGATGTCCGCCTCGTCGCGCTCGGGACGCAGGGCGCAGAGCGTGATATAGGCGGCCGCCGTCGAGCGGCTGATGCCGGCATAGCAATGGACGACGATGGGGCGCACCGGTTGCCAGCCGGTGACGAAGGCGACCAGGCGCTCGACGTGCTCGCTCGCCGGCAGGACCATGCCGTCCATCGGCTCGACGATGTCGTTCATTCCGATGAAGAGGTGGTTGGGCGCGGGAATCGTCGCCGGCCGCGGCACCGGCGTTCCCTCGTTCATGAGACTGACCAGATGGCTGGCATTGGCGCTCGCGACCGTCTCGGCGATGCGCGACAGAGGACAGACATAGACGTGCGGCATGACATTCCTGTTTCTCGTTCTACGGATGGAGTTTAGGTCGCGCGCGCGCCGCGGTCACGCGCCGGCTTCGGCGGACAGTGCCCCGAAACGCGCCAGGAACCGCTTCTCGGCCTTTGCCGCCGGCCAGGGCGCGAGGTCGAGCCGGCCGGGATCGACACCGCGCGGGCTGCCGAAGAACTTCCGCGCCTCGGGCTCGGTGAAGCCGGCAAGGCGGGTCGCCTCGTAGTAGGCCGCGACCCGGTCGGCCGCCTTCACCTGGGCGGCGAGCCGCGCCGGGAGCGGCGTCGGCACCCCGAACCGGCGGTGGATCGCGGCGAGGAGCCGCGCCTCGATCGCCTTGTACTCGCCGCCGAGCAGCGCCTTGAACGGCGAGATCAGGTCGCCGATCACGTATTCCGGCGCGTCATGGAGCATCACCGCGAGCCGGCCTGTCCTGTCGAGGGCGGGGACCGTCATGCCGGCGATCTGCTCGACCAGGAGGCTGTGCTGCGCGACCGAGAACGGATGCGCGCCCGCCGTCTGGCCGTTCCAGCGCGCGACGCGGGCAAGGCCGCGGGCGATGTCGGCGATCTCGACGTCGAGCGGGGAGGGATCGAGGAGGTCGAGCCGGCGGCCGGACAGCATGCGCTGCCAGGCGCGGGGCGGGGCGTTCGGGCGGTCCGGCATGACGCGAGAGATCCGTGGCTGGCGCCATGGTCGCCGATTCGGTGCGCTTTCCGCCAGCCGCGCCGCCGGATCAGGTCTCGCCGCTGTCCGTCTTGGGCCAGTCGAAGCCGGCCCATGCTGGAAGCGCGAGCTCCACCGCAGCGCCGGCGGCCATCAGCGGCACGCCCGCGTCGCGCGCCTCCTGCGCGCGGTCGAGGCGGACGATCGCGACGCCGAGATTCCCCTCGGCCGAGCCGATCGTTCCGACCGGCTTGTCGCCGGCCGAAATGATCGCGCCGGCGCCGAGATTCGCGCCGCGCACGATCACGGGTCGGCGACGGGCGGTGCCGCGATGCTGCATCCGCGAGACGACCTCCTGCCCGATGAAGCAGCCCTTCCTGAAATCGACGCCGCCGAGATGGTCCATGCCGGCATCGTGGGGGAAGACGTCGCCATACGCGAAGTCGGCACCGCCGGCTGGGACCCCGAGCGCGATGCGGTGGGCTTCGTAGTCCGCTTCCGTTGCCTCGTCATGGTCCGGCGCCATGTCGGCGCCGGCCGGCACGACGGCCCGCCACCCGAGCGCCGCCACGCGCGGATCGGGCGCGACCGGCCCGTCGAGGATCGGCGCGGCATCGCCCCCCCAGGCAGCGACGACGACGCGGTCGTCGCTGAGGTCGGCGATCTCGATCTTGGCACGGAGCTTGTAGAGCGCGAGGCGCTTGAGGAAGTCCGGCACGAGCGGGCGGGGAAGGTCGATCAGGAATCGCGTATCGTCGCGGAAGACGATGAAGTCGAACAGGATCTTGCCCTGGGGCGACAGCAGTGCGCCATAGGCGGCGCGGCCGTCGCCGGCACGGCTCGCATCGGTGGTGAGGAGATTGTCGAGGAAGCTTGCGGCATCCGGTCCGTCGACCGCAACCACGCCCCGACTGGTGAGTTCCGCGATCCGCCCGTTGCCCATGCCCGTTGCCTCCGCCCGTGACGGGCGCGTGGCCTACCTAGGAAACCGGCGGGGGAAGAACAAGGCCGCCGCCATCGGCGAGGCTGGTCCGTCGTCCGCGGGAATGCTACCCAATCGGCGGACACTGCGTTCGGCGAGGGGAGCGGTGCGCGAAGGAGGCCCTCCGCGTGCCGGGTGCGTCTCGTCGGTGAGATGTGGAGGCGGACGTGAAAGCAATGGTTAACGTTACCGGAGTGCAAATGGCGCTGATGGCCGGCATTCTCGCCGCCTCGACGGCGGCCGCCGGCGCCCAGTCCTACGAACTGATCGAGGCAGCGAAGAAGGAGGGCAAGCTCGTCACCATGGCGCTGGCCGAGGACTGGTGCGGCTACAGCGTCCTCAAGGACGGGTTCGAGACCAAGTACGGGATCGAGATCGTCGACCTCAATCCCAACGCGACCTCCACCGAACAGCTCGAGGCGCTCCGCGCCGACAAGGATCGCGAGACCAAGGAAGGTCCCGATGTCGTCGACGTGACGATCGCAGTCGCGGCGCTCGCGGCCGACGCCGGCCTGACCCAGCCCTACCGGGTCGCGACGTGGGATACGATCCCCGATTCGCTGAAGCATCCGGCCGGCCTGTGGACCGGCGACTATTACGGCGTGATGGCGTTCGAGGTGAACGCCGACGTGGTCAAGAAGATGCCGGAGGACTGGGCGGATCTGCTGGCCGACGACTATGCCAAGTCGGTCGCGCTTTCCGGTAATCCCGCCGCCTCGGTGCAGGCGCTGCAGGGGGTGCTTGCGGCCGGCCTGTCGCGGAGCCGCGGGGACGTCACCAAGGCGGCCGAGGCCGGCCTCGAATATTTCGCCGAGCTCAACGCCAACGGCAATTTCCTGCCGGTGGCGGGCGGCGCGGCGACGGTTGCCGACAAGAGCACGCCGATCCTCATCCGCTGGGACTATCTCGCGCTCAAGGACCGTGACGCCCTGAAGGCAGACGGCCCGAAGGTGGAGGTGATCGTGCCGAAGAGCGGCGTCGTCGCGGGCGCCTTCGCCCAGGCGATCAGCGCGAGCGCGCCGCACGCCAACGCCGCCAAGCTCTGGCTCGAGTATCTCTATTCCGACGAGGGCCAGCTGGCGCTGCTCAAGGCATATTGCCATCCGGTGCGGTTCAAGGACCTGACCGAGACCGGCAAGGTGCCGCAGGAGATCCAGGACACGCTGCCGCCAGCGGCGGCCTATGACGGTGCGGTGTTCCCGTCCCCGGAAGAGCAGGCGGTGGCCGGCGGCGCCATCAGCGACCAGTGGGCTGCCACGGTCGGCGCCGAGGTCACGCGATAGGCCGGAATCAGGGGTCCGTATAGCCCTCGACGCGGAGTGCCAGGCGATAGGCGCGGGGATCGGCGGTGAAGTAGAGGCCGCCCGTCTCGCGCGAATGCTGGGCGACGAAGTCGAAGTCGACGCTGCTTTCCTCGATCGCGGCGCCGTCGGGATCGAACAGGGCTCCGTTGACGGTGACGTTCGCTCCGGTGACGTGGCCGTGGTTCTCGATCCGGATCGGCACCAGGAATCCGCCTGAGGCGAGCGGCACGATCGATCCGCCGCTCACGATGATCTCGGGCTTTGCGCCCGGCGGATTGGTGATGCCCTCGTAGACGAGGAACCCGAGGATCACCGCGAGGATCGCGCCGCCGACGCCTGCTGCCGCCCATTCCCATGGCGACGTCCCGCCCTCGTCGCCCGTCCGGTCCTCGGCCGGCGTCCGGCTTGCCGGAGCGCTGCGGGCCGGCTTGCGGCGGGACGTGGCGGGCTTCCTCGCCATCAGAGGAGCAGCCGAGCAGCGGCGGCCCCGATGGCGCCGGGAAAGGAGAGGACGATCAGCGCGCTGGCCAATTCGCCGGGCGCGAGCCCGTCGACCCGGCCGAAAACCCACAGCAGGAAGAGGCTCACCGAAAGCACGATCACGTATCCCACGACGGTGAAGCGGAAGAACAGCCCGACCAGCGTCGCTCCCGGCTCCACATGGATGCGTCCTTTGAACTCCACAAAATAGACGAAGACGTGCATCACCGCGATGGAGACCAGGAGCAGGCCGATCTCCCGTAATGGCGTCATCGTGTGGGCGATGTGCAGCACCTCGTCGGTGGGCGCGACGTTGAGCGACAGAAAGAGCGCGCCGGTGAACATCAGGAAAAGCTCGCCCCAGTAGCTCGGATTGGTCTTCCGCCGCCGCTCGGCGCCGTCGGGCTGATTGCCGAGCTGGCTTCGCGACAGCATCGCGCCGATGCTGCCCGGGACCACCTGGATGCCGACCCGGCCGACGATCTCACGCATCGCCATCCCGGACTGCAGCAGGCCGAACAGGGTAAGGAACAGCGCCGCGATGATCGCCGCGACTCCGATCGCCACCAGTGAATCCGCAAGGTGGTCGACGAATCGCGAGCTTTCGCGGAAGCCGACGTAATGGGCGAGGCCGATCAGGAGGACCGGCGTCAGCGCGAGCAGGATCGCCAGGCGAAAAGGGCTCGCAGCGTGCCCCAGCGCCCACAGCTCCATGGTCATGATCATGGGGACGGCGAAGATCAGCGCTCCGCCGGCAGCGCGACCGATTCCAGTGACGAGGGTCTTTTCGGGCCATTTCACGGTCTCTCCCATGCGCCAGTCGGCGGCGTTGTGCAATCGGATGGACGCGGGCCGGCGATGGAACCGATGTTCGCGGTCCGTTTTTATCGCCTCGACACGGGGGTCTCCGGGGCGCTAAGGTCCCGGCACGGGCTAGGGCGGCGCGGAAGGGGCGCAGGCGGATCATGCGAGAGAGCACCAAGTACCTTCTGGACGAGTCGCGCCTGCCCAGGACCTGGTACAACATCGCCGCGGATCTGCCGGCCCAGCCGCCGATGCTGAACGCGGAGACGCGGAAGCCGGTCGTTCCCGGCGAACTGCTGACGCTGTTTCCAGAAGCCGTCATCGAGCAGGAATTTTCGACCGAGCGCGACATCGAGATCCCGCAGCCGGTCCAGGACGTCTATCGCCAGTGGCGGCCGTCGCCGCTGTTCCGGGCGCGCCGGCTCGAGAAGGCGCTCGACACGCCGGCCCGCATCTACTTCAAGTACGAAGGCGTCTCGCCGACCGGCAGCCACAAGCCGAACACCTCGGTGGCGCAGGCGTTCTACCACAAGGAATCGGGCGTCACCCGGCTCGCGACCGAGACGGGCGCCGGGCAATGGGGCTCCTCGCTCGCCTTCGCCGGCAGCCTGTTCGGGCTGGAAGTCGACATCTACATGATCCGCGCCTCGTTCCAGCAGAAGCCGTATCGACGGGCGATGATGGAGAGCTACGGCGCGCGCTGCGTCGCCTCGCCGTCGCCCGAGACGGTCGTCGGCCGCGGGACGCTCGCCAAGAACGCCGAGCATCGCGGCTCCCTCGGCCTCGCCATGTCCGAGGCGGTCGAGGTCGCACGACGCCGCGACGACACCGGCTACGCGCTCGGCTCGGTGCTCAACCACGTCGTTCTCCACCAGACCGTGGTCGGGATCGAGGCGATGGCGCAGATGGAGATGACCGGGGACTATCCCGACATCGTCATCGGCTGCACCGGCGGCGGCGCGAACTTCGCTGGCATCGCCTTTCCGTTCATCGGCGCCCAGCTCCGCGGCGGCGACAAGGTGCGGGTCATCGGCGTCGAGCCGGCGGCGTGCCCGAGCCTGAGCCGCGGCACCTACGCCTACGACTACGGCGATGCGGGGCATCTGCTGCCGCTGGTCAAGATGCACACGCTGGGCTCGAACTTCGTGCCGCCGGGCTTCCATTCGGCGGGGCTGCGCTATCATGGCATGGCGCCGCTGGTCAGCCAGGTGATGGAGCTCGGCCTGATGGAGGCGCGGGCCTACCACCAGTCCAAGATCTTCGAGGCCGGCATCCTGTTCGCCCGGACCGAGGGCATCCTGCCCGCGCCGGAGGCCAACCACGCCATCCGCGCCGCGATCGATGAAGCCCATCGCTGCCGCGTCGAGGGCCGGTCGGAGGTGATCCTGTTCAACCTCTGCGGTCACGGCCATTTCGACATGCAGGCCTACATGGACTATGCCGAGGGCAAGCTGAAGGATATCGATTACGACGCGGGCGAGCTCGCGAAGTCGATCGCCACCTTGCCGCTGGCCCAGGTCGCCGCGGCCTGACCGCTCGCCGCACTACGTGACGCATCGCGCATGACGGCCGTCGCGTTTCCCGCCGGCGGGTATCGCTACGTTCCTGGGGTCTTCCAGTATTCCGCCGGGGTCGCGGCCGACCGCGGCTTCCGGATCGAGCGCGTCACCTTCCGGCGGCCGGTGCCGCTCCGCGAGGGCTTCGAGCGTATCGC
>JBIQKL010000014.1:45707-52847 GCA_044506555.1 Hyphomicrobiales bacterium
CACGTTCGTGATCGCGGGAAGCGGCGAGGTTCCCGAGGGCAAGGACAACTACCGCGACCATGTCGTCCGCCCCGGCGACACCACCGCGGAGGGCCTGCGTGCCAAGGCGGACTACGTGCTCGGCGAGATGGAGCGGCGGCTGGCGTCGCTCGGCCACGGCTGGGCCGACACCACGGCGGTGCAGGTCTACACCGTCAACGACCTGCATCCCTTCCTCGGCGACGCGATCGTCGCGCGTGGTGCAGCGCCCCTCGGCCTGACGTGGCAGTTCTGCCGCCCGCCGGTGGTCGGCCTCGACTACGAGATGGACTGCCGGGCCGTCACCGTCGAACGGGTCGTCTGAGCGGTGGGGCGGCCGGCGGGCCGCCGGTCGCGTCAGAGCGAGATGATATAGAAATCGTCGTGGTCGAGCGACGTGCCCTTCCTGACCTGAGCGAACAGAATCTTGTCTCCGTCGCTGCCGTCGGGCGTGTAATAGATCTTACCTTTATTCTCGTGATAGAGAATTTTGGTCTTGCTGTTGTCGGCGTTCTTGCCGATCTCGAACTTGCTGTCTTTCAGATCGTGATCGGCCTTGCCGACGCCGTCGAAGATGTTGCGATCGAGGAAGATCGAGTCGGTCCCGCTCTTGAACTTGTCGATCTTGTCGACATTGTTGTTCTCGAGCCTGGTGCTGAAGACGAAGGCGTCCTTTCCCTTTCCGCCGACGAGGAAATCCTTGCCCCTGCCGCCGTCGAGATAGTCGTTGCCCTTGCCGCCTTTGAGATAGTCCCAGCCGTCGTAGCCGTACAATTCGTCGGCGCCGGCGCCGCCATACAGGTTGTCGTCGTAGTTGAAGCCCTCGAGCAGGTCCTTCCCGTCGCCGCCGTAGAGCGCATAGGACTTGTTGTCGAGGTCCGGCGCCAGCCAGTCGCTGCCGCCGAAGCCGTACTGGTACTGCTCGCTGCCGAAGTTCGTGTTGTCGAAGTCGTTGCCATAGTACGTAGCCATTGTGGGGCTATTCCTTCCGTGTTCATCCGTGCCGGCTCGCCGGCTGACCGAGCCAGGAACCTCCATCGCATCGCGATGGTTCCCTCTGAGGCCGAGCTAGTGCCCGAATGAGGCGTGAGCGGGACGGAGGGGCATACCGTGAACGGTCGTCGGCCGGCCGGCCCGAAGTGATCCTTCCACTGTCACTTGTGACAAGAGTCACTGACGCCGTGGCGGGACCGGCGTATCACCACCGCAAGAACCCGGCCACGATGCGCCGGCACCGAGACGAGGAGCACTGCCATGGGCGCCTTCAACGGCCTCAAGGAAATCGCCGGCCGGATCGCCGAGGCCCGCCGCAGGCGGGTGACGCGCCGCGCCGTGGAATCGCTTCCCGCGCACCTCCGCAAGGATATCGGCTGGCCCCACGCCGATTGACGCGGAGACTTGGGCAGCGCGGCAAGGGCGGGCAGCTAGCGGCCCGCCCTTCGCGTTTGCCGCTCGGGTCTCATGAAAATGTGACTGTGGCGGCATCGGCGGGAAGGCCTATAAGGGCGGCGGCCAAAAGGGGCCGAGTGCGTTCAGAGACCTTCCGCTAGCACGATGCTCGACGTCACCTTGGGCGCGGCGCTTCTCGCCGGCCTCCTCTCCTTCGTATCGCCCTGCGTCCTGCCGCTGGTCCCGCCCTATCTCTGCTACCTCGCCGGCGTGAGCCTCGACCAGCTCACCGGCGACGCGCCCACCGACGTCAAGCGGCGGACGGTGTTCTTCTCGTCGCTCACGTTCGTCCTCGGCTTCTCGACGGTGTTCGTGGCGCTCGGCGCCGGAGCGAGCGCGATCGGGCAGTTCGTCCGCAGCTATATCGACGTGCTCAGCATCGTCGGCGGCGTCGTCATCATCGTGATGGGCCTCCATTTCCTCGGCGTGTTCCGGATCGGGCTGCTCCACCGCCAGGCACGGATCGAGGTCAGGAACCAGACGGTCGGGCCGGTCGGCTCCTACGTCATGGGACTCGCCTTCGGCTTTGGCTGGACGCCGTGCATCGGGCCGGTCCTGTCGGTGATCCTCGGCATCGCCGGCACCCGCGACACCGTCGGCAGCGGCGCGCTGCTGCTGGCGGTCTACTCGCTCGGCCTCGGCATCCCGTTCATCGCCGCGGGGCTGTTCGCGGGCCCCTTCATGCGCTGGATGCGGCGCTATCGCGGCCATCTCGGCAAGGTCGAGATGACGATGGGGGCGCTTCTGGTGGTCACCGGCGTGCTCTTCGTCACCGGGCAGATCACCACGATCGCGTTCTGGATGCTGTCGCTGTTCCCGGGCCTCGCGCAGCTCGGCTGAGCGCCGCCGAATCACCGTGATTTTCGGGCATAGTGCCGCCCGATTCGGATACGGACGGGCGACGATACCCATGGCGACACGAACCTGCCTTGCCATCATCCTTGCCGCCGGCGAGGGGACGCGGATGCGCTCCGCGCTGCCCAAGGTCATGCATCGCATCGGCGGCGATCCCATGCTCGGCCACGTGATCCGGGCGGCGCAGGGCGCCGGAGCGGAACGGCTGGCGGTGGTGGTAGCGCCCGGAGCCGGTGCGGTGGCGGGTTTTGTCGCCAGGGCCGCGCCGGATTCGACGGTGCATGTGCAGGCCGAGCGGCTGGGCACCGCCCATGCCGTGCGTGCAGCCGAAACGGCGTTCGCCCCGCCCCCGGATGACGTGCTGGTGCTCTACGGCGATACGCCGCTGGTGACGGCTGAGACGCTGCGGAAGCTCCGCGACGGGCTCGCGGCGGCGGACCTGGTCGTGCTCGGCTTCACGCCGGACGATCCGGCAGGATACGGCCGGCTGCTCATGGACGGTTCCCGGCTCAGGGCGATCCGCGAGGTCAGGGATGCGACGCCCGAGGAGCGCGCGGTCCGGCTCTGCAACGCCGGCGTCATGGCGTTCCGGGGAACGCTGCTCCCGATGGTGGCCGAGATCGGCAACCGGAACGCCAAGGGCGAATACTACCTCACCGACCTCGTCGCGCTCGCCAACGAGGCGGGACGAACGGTGACGGTGCTCGAGGCGGATGCCGACGAGGTGATCGGCGTCAACGACCGGGCCGAGCTCGCCGCCGCCGAGGCGCTATTCCAGCGCGGAGCGCGGGCAGCGGCGATGGCCGGCGGGGCGACGCTGGTCGCGCCGGAGACGGTCTTCTTCTCCCACGACACCAGGATCGGCCGCGACGTGACGGTCGAGCCCAACGTGATCTTCGGCACCGGGGTCGCCATCGCCGACGGCGTGACGGTGAAGGGATTCTCGCATTTCGAGGGCGCGACGATCGCCACCGGCGCCATCGTCGGTCCGTTCTCCCGGCTCCGCCCGGGGGCGGCGATCGGCGAGGGGGCGCATGTCGGCAACTTCGTCGAGGTCAAGAACGCGTCGCTCGACGCGGGTGCCAAGGCCAACCACCTCGCCTATATCGGTGACGCCCATGTCGGCGAGAAGGCTAATATCGGCGCCGGCGCCGTCACCTGCAATTACGACGGCGTGTTCAAGCACCGCACCGAGATCGGCGCCGGCGCGTTCATCGGCACCAACAGCGCGCTGGTCGCACCGGTCACGATCGGCGCCGGCGCCTATGTCGGCACGGGCAGCGTCATCAGCCAGAACGTCGAGCCGGGCGCGCTCGCCATCGCCCGCGCGCGCCAGGTCAACAAACCCGGCTACGGGGAGAAGCTCAAGGCGGCGAAGCTGGCGATGAAGAAGGGCGGGTAGGACGTCGGTGCGTGCTTCGAGGCGTGTGGGTGGCGTAACCCGCATGACACATCAAGTGATTTCCGGGCCGGCATCGCCGCGCTAATAATCCCGGCGCGGCGCAACAGAAGCGGGAATCAGCGGGAAGCATGTGCGGAATCGTCGGCATATTAGGGACCGGACCGGTGGCGCCGCTGCTCCTCGATGCGCTGAGGCGGCTCGAGTATCGCGGTTACGATTCGGCCGGCATCGCGACGCTGGAGGACGGGCACCTCACCCGGCGGCGGGCCGAAGGCAAGCTCCGCAACCTCGAGGCGCGCCTCGACACGGCGCCGCTCGCCGGCCGCTCTGGGATCGGCCACACCCGCTGGGCCACGCACGGCAAGCCGACGGAGACCAACGCGCATCCGCACGCGACCGACCGGCTGGCCCTGGTCCACAACGGCATCATCGAGAACTACCGCGAGCTGAAGGAAGAGCTCGGCGCGGAGGGCTGCCGCTTCGAGACCGAGACCGACACCGAGGTGATCGCTCATCTCGTCACGCGCAATCTCGCCGCCGGCATGGCGCCTGAGCCGGCGGTGCAGGCGGCGCTGGCGCGGCTCGAAGGCGCCTTCGCGCTGGCCATCCTGTTCGAGGGCGACGACGACCTGATGATCGGCGCGCGCCGCGGCAGCCCGCTTGCCATCGGCCACGGCGACGGCGAGGCGTTCTTCGGCTCCGACGCCATCGCCCTCGCAGCGCTCACCGACCGCATCACCTACCTCGAGGACGGCGACTGGGCGGTGCTGACCCGGGGCTCGGTCGAGATCCGCGACGCCGACGGCGTCCGGGTCGTTCGGCCGATGGCGCGGACCTTCGCCAGCAGTCTCTTGATCGACAAGGGCAACCACCGCCATTTCATGGCCAAGGAGATCTACGAGCAGCCCGAGGTCGTCGGCCACACGCTCGCGCATTACCTCGACTTCACCGCAGGCCGCTCCTCCTTGCCGGAAGTCCTTCCCGTCGACCTGGCGGGGCTGGACCGGCTGTCGATCACCGCCTGCGGCACCGCCTACTACGCAGGCCTAATCGGCAAATACTGGTTCGAGCGGTTCGCGCGGCTGCCGGTCGACATCGACATCGCCTCCGAATTCCGCTACCGCGAGCAGCCGCTCGCGCCCGGCGGCCTGTCGATCGTCGTCTCGCAGTCGGGCGAGACCGCCGATACGCTCGCCTCGCTCCGCTATGCGAAGAGCCAGGGCCAGACGGTGGCGGCGGTCGTCAACGTGCGGGAATCGACGATCGCCCGCGAGTCCGACGTGGTGCTGCCGACCCTCGCCGGGCCCGAGATCGGCGTCGCCTCGACCAAGGCCTTCACCTGCCAGCTCGCGACCCTGCTCGCGCTGTCGCTGGCCGCCGGCAAGGCCCGGGGGCACGTCTCCGCCGACGACGAGGCGAAGCTGGTGCGGGCGATGAGCGAGGTGCCGCGGCTGATGAGCGCCGCGCTCCGTCTCGAGCCGCAGATCGAGGCGCTCGCCCGCGACCTCGCCAAGGTCGAGCACGTGCTCTATCTCGGTCGCGGCACCAGCTATCCGCTGGCGCTGGAAGGCGCGCTGAAGCTCAAGGAGATCTCCTACATCCATGCCGAGGGCTACGCTGCCGGCGAGCTCAAGCACGGGCCGATCGCGCTGATCGACGAGACCATGCCGGTGGTGGTGATCGCGCCCTATGACCGCATCTTCGAGAAGACCGTGTCGAACATGCAGGAGGTCGCGGCGCGCGGCGGCAGGATCATCCTGGTCACCGACCCGAAGGGCAGGGACGCCGCGGCGATCGATGCGGTGGAGACGCTGATCCTGCCCGAGATGCCGTCGTCGATCGCGCCGCTGGTCTATACGGTGCCGGTGCAGCTTCTCGCCTATCATACCGCCGTGTTCATGGGGACCGACGTCGACCAGCCGCGCAACCTCGCGAAGTCGGTCACGGTCGAGTAGGCGGGGAGCGCTTCGGGGAATGGCGGACGGGTCGGAGAGGTCGGCGGCGTGACGCTCCGTGTCGGGGTCGACGTCACGCCGTTGCGCCCGCCCTATACCGGCGTCGGCAATTATGCGCTGGGCCTGCTCGACGCGCTCCTGCCGGTGGCCGACGGCGTCACCTTCCAGGGGTTTCGGCGTCTCCACTGGGTCGACGTCGACGCGGCGTTCCTCGCTGCCTGCAAGGCGGCGGCCGCCAAGACCGGACCCTCGCCGGAAGCCGGCCGGGCACGGACGTCGAGGATACGGTCCGCTCTCGGCGCCGCGGAGCGGATCGTCCGCCGCCCCCGGATTACCCATGCGGCAGCGGCGGCGCTGCGGGGCGCGGTCTTCGCGCGCAGCCTGGCCGGGCGGCGGATCGACCTGTTCCACGCCTTCGTCTACCGGGCGCCGGTGCGCCACGCCCGCGTGCCTGTCCTGCCGCTGGTCTACGACCTGTCCCATGTCCGCCACCCCGAGTTCCACCCGGCCTCGCGTGTACGCTGGATGCAGGCGGTCGAGGAGGAGTGCCGGCGCGCGCCGATGATCCACGTCATCTCCGAGTTCACGGCGCGCGAGGTGGAGACCTTCTTCGGCGTACGGCGCGACCTGATCCACGTCGTTCCCCCCGCGGTCGGCGACGTCTTCCGCGATCCCGCGGCCTGGGAAGGCGGCGTTCTCCACCGCCTCGGCCTGGCGCCGGGGGGCTATGCGCTGACGGTGTCGACGCTCGAGCCGCGGAAGAACCTCGCTACGCTGCTCGATGCCCACGGCCGGCTCGATGCTGCGGCGCGGGCGCGCCTGCCGCTGGTGGTGGTCGGCGGATCGGGCTGGGGCGGGGTCGACCTCGGGGACCATCCGCTGGTGCGCTCGGGCGCCGTGCGGCTGGCCGGCTACGTCACCGATGCCGAGCTCGCCGCGCTCTACGGCGGGGCGCGGGCGATGCTCTACCCCTCGATCTACGAAGGCTACGGCATGCCGGTCATCGAGGCGCTCGCCACCGGCACCTACGTGGTCGCTTCCGATGCGGCGTCGATGCCTGAGGCGCTCGGCGGGCAGGGCGGGCTGGTCGCGCCGATGGACGTCGACGGCTGGACGGCCGCCATGCGCCGGGCGCTGGACGACGACACGCTCCAGGAGCCTGTGCTCCGCGAGGCCCGGATCGCCCACGTTCGCGCCTGGACCTGGCATGACGCCGCGCTCCGCGTCCGCGCCATGTATGCGGCGCTGGCGGCGGGCTGACCGTTGCGTCTCGCGTCGCGGGGCTGGACCGAGCGCCGGAGGAACACTATAAAGGCCCTCGTCACGACCGATTTGCACGACGCCTGCCGGTCTCGCAAGACAGGTGGTAGCGAAATCAATCGGTTAGTGGGGAATCGTCTAATGGTAGGACAGCGGACTCTGACTCCGCCAGTCTAGGTTCGAATCCTAGTTCCCCAGCCA
>JBIQKL010000131.1:0-2976 GCA_044506555.1 Hyphomicrobiales bacterium
ATTTCGAGACCTCCAAGCTCCGGTCGGGCTTCGTCTTCCGGAACCCGAACGAGGTATCCGCCTGCGGTTGCGGCGAGTCCGTCATGCTCGAGCCGGCGGAGATGCCGGCGAGCTGACACGCCGCGCGGCATCCAGCAAATCCAGCATTCCCGTGCTGAAAGAGCGCCCCGCGGAGGCGCGCCCCCAGGCAGTGCGTAGGGCCCTCGCAGGGGCCACTTCAAGAGGGCTCAGGACGTCCGCACCGGGCGGAGCAGGAACTCCGGCACATGGCCGTGACGGCCGAAGGGCAGGGCCGCGCCGGCATCGTCATCGGCGGTCGCCGGCTCGGACTCGCGCCGCGTCTCGCGCGGCACCGGGGTGACCGGTCCACGCTGCTGCCGGGTCGACACGGGCGCGGCAGCTTCTCCGCGTTCGCGTTCACCCTCGCCGCCGCGGCGCCCACGCCGGCGACGCCCGCGGCGGTCGCCGCCTTCGCCGCCCGCCGTTTCAGCCGTGGCTTCCGCTGCATCGTCGGCGCCCGCCTTCCGGCGGCCGTAGCGTGACGCCTGCCGCTCGTCGTCGGCTTCGACCTCGAGCGGCGCAATGGTCTGGCCGGTCAGCTTCTCGATCGCTCCGATATATTTCCGGTCGATCGGCGTGGTGATGGTGACCGCGGTGCCGGTGCGTCCCGCGCGGCCGGTGCGGCCGATGCGGTGCACGTAGTCCTCGGCGTGGGTCGGCACGTCGAAGTTGAAGATGTGGCTGACGGCGGGTATGTCGAGCCCGCGCGCGGCGACGTCGCTGGCCACCAGCAGCGTCAGCTTGTCCTTGCGGAAATCGTCGAGCGTCTGCGTCCGGGCGCGCTGGTCCATGTCACCATGGAGGGCGCCGGCGTTGAAGCCGTGGCGTTCCAGAGAGCGGTGCAGGATCGCCACGTCGCGTTTCCGGTTACAGAAAATGATCGCATTGGTCAGGTCGGTCGCCTCGCGGATCAGCTTCCTGAGCACCGCGCGCTTGTCGGCGGCCTCCTTGCCGGCGGGAACGACGTACTGCGCCACCGTGGCGGCCGTGGTCGCCGGCCGGGACGCCTCGACCCGGATCGGGTTCGACAGGAACTGGTCGGCGAGGCGCTGGATCTCGGGCGGCATGGTCGCCGAGAAGAACAGCGTCTGGCGGGTGAAGGGGAGGATCTTGCAAATCCGCTCGATGTCGGGGATGAAGCCCATGTCGAGCATCCGGTCGGCCTCGTCGATGACGAGGATCTCGACGCCGGAAAGCAGGATCTTGCCGCGGCCGATATGGTCGAGGAGGCGGCCGGGGGTGGCGATCAGCACGTCCACGCCGCGGTCGAGCTTCTTCAATTGCTCGTCGAAAGATACTCCGCCGATCAGCAGCGCGACGTTGAGCTTGTGGTTGCGGCCATACTTGTTGAACTGCTCCTCGACCTGGGCCGCAAGTTCGCGGGTCGGCTCAAGGATGAGCGTCCGCGGCATGCGGGCCCGGGCTCGGCCGCGTTCCAGCAGGTTCAGCATCGGAAGGACGAAGGAAGCGGTCTTGCCGGTGCCGGTCTGCGCTATGCCGAGGACGTCGCGGCGCGCGAGCACATGCGGGATCGCCTGCTCCTGGATCGGGGTAGGCGCGGTATAGCCCGCCGCCTCGACAGAGGCGAGCACCTTCGGGCTCAATCCAAGCTCGGTAAACAGCATCTCTTAGAGCAAACCCGGCCGCACGCCGGGACCAGCTGGGCGGTCCGTCCTGGACGCCGCCGCATGAATGAATCTGCCTGCAAAATAGGGATTGTCCCGCCCGTGTCAACGATTACGGAAATTTAATGGCCCGTCGGATGAGCCCATGTCGAATCCGCTCCGTCCATGTCCAACGTCTGGCGTTAGACGGCATACCGACATCGAACTTGTGCGGCGGCTAGTTGCTCGCCGGACCGAACATGTAGTCATCCGGCGAGAAGATGTGTACTTCGTAAGTCTCGGGGCCGTGTTCGCCACCATTCATCGTATCGACGAAGACGGAAAGCCCCTGGTCGTCGGACTCCGACGACAGATTGACGATGTCGACCCCGAGATCGCCAAGCTCCTTGATCTCGATAGATTCGGCCACGGTGGCCTCGCCGGCGTCTCCGTATGCGATCCACTGGACGAAAAGTCGCGCCGTTATGCGGTCGAGTCCGCCGCGGGTGACCACGATGCGGTAGGCGCCGGTGCGGTCGCCGTCCTGCCAGTTGCCGCCGATGCTCACGTCCTCGACGCTGCCCGAAATGGCGCGCACCTGCTCGGGCACCTCGTCGGCCACCGCCGATCCCCCGAGGCCGAGCCCGACACTGAATCCGGTGACAAGGGCGTACTTTCGGTACATCTCTCGATTTTCTCCGAACGTTCTCGCTGCGGAAAATAGAGGAATTCCCGGGAACGTCCACTCCTGCGCCGGATGGCTCCCGTGGCGGGTCCGGCGCACGGACCCCGATGTCCATCGGAGCGGCTGGTCCGCCCGGCCGAAGGCAGGCCTCGAAGCAGGCAGGTCGGGCTTCGCCAATAAAGAAAGCGGCGGGAAAGAGCCCGCCGCTTTTCGATCCGTGTTCGATGCGATACGCGGCTCAGTCGAACCGGCCGCTCGCGTGGGCGAGCATGGTGTAGACCTTGCCCGTGTCCGACGTGAGGTAGGCGTTGCTGGCGGCGCGATTATCGCCGTTCTTGCGGTTCACCTCGGCGAGCAGCTTCTCGAAGTCGCTGACATACCGGTCGACGGCCGCCCGGAACTTGGCGTCGCGCTGGTACTTCTTGCGGATCTCGTCGAAGGTCTGCTGACCCTGCAGCGTGTAGAGGCGCCGGGTGAAGACGTTGGTCTCGCCGCGGCGGTGCCGGTCCCACAGCTCGATCGACGCCTCGTGGTCGATCGCCTTGGCGATGTCGACCGAGAGCGCGCCGAGCGGCTGGTCGGCCTCGACCTTGGCACCGGTGCCGCTCGCGGCCGTTTCGGCCGGTC
>JBIQKL010000131.1:3076-8643 GCA_044506555.1 Hyphomicrobiales bacterium
TCGCCGCCGACCGCGATCGGCGGTGCCGACGTCTCCACCTGGCGGGCGGCCGGCCGTTCGCCGAGCGCCGGGCTCGATACGTCGAGGGCCTTGCCGTGGCGCGAGATGATCTCGGACAGCTCGGTGAGGGCCTGGATCTGGTCGCCGATGACGCGGCGCATCGACTCCGAGCTCTCGCGCGCTTCCTCCGGCAGCTCCATGACGCCTTTCTTGATCTCCGTCCGTGTCTGGTCGAGATCGTGCTGGAGGTCCTTCGTGGCGGCGCGCATCTCGCGGGTCGCCTCGGCGAAGTTCTTCGCCGCCTCGGCCACCGATGCGCCGATCTCCTCGATCAGGGCGCGGTTGGCGTCGCGGACCGCCTCCGAGGCCTTGCGGCTCTCGGTGTTCGCGGTGCGCGAGAGGTTCTCGAAGTTGTCGATGACGCCCTTGGTCGCCGCCGCCGTGTTCTCGGTGAGCATGCGGCTCACGGCGGTGGCGCGTTCCTCGGCGGTCTTCAGGGTCTCCGAGATGATGCGGGTGAAGGACCGCATCATGCCGTCGAGTTCCTCGCTCCGCGAGCGGAGGCCGGCGGCGAGGTTCTCGAGCGCCGGGCGGCGTTCCTCGACGGTCGTCTCGATCTGGCGGTTGACCTCGGTGAGGTGGCGGGTCGCCTCGGTCAGCGACTCGCTCTGCGCCTCGAAGCGCTTCACCACGTTGGAGACGCCCTCGAGGATCTCGCGCGAAACCACGCCGAGCTTGTCGACCTGGCCGGCAAGCTCCTCCGAGGAAAGCTGCGTCGTCTCGACCGCCTGCTCGATCGACTTGCCGAACTCGCCGGCTCGCGACGAGAGGCTCGTCTCGATACGGAGCAGGTTGTTCTCGGCGCCGGTGAGCAGCCCGCCGAGCACGTCGTTCGAGCTGGCGAGCCGGTCGACGATCTCGGTGACGTCGGTCTTGAGCCGGTCGTTGGCCGTGCCGAGGATCTGGGCGGCGCGCTCGCTGTTCTCGATCAGCGCGCGGGCCGCCTGGTCGCCGCGGGTGACGAGCATGTCGACCACGTCGGCGCCGCGCTGCTCCAGGGTGCGGACCAGCACGTTGCCCCGGCCGTCGAGGAGGGCGGCGAGCTCGCCGCTCCGGGCGCCGAGCACGTCGTTGAACTCGCGGGTCCGGACCTCGAGCGACTCGGTGACCACGCCGGCGCGGTCGCCGAGCGTCGTCTCGATCTCGTTGACCGCGCGCCCGAGCACGCTCGACGCTTCCGAGGCCGAAGTGCGGAGCGACTGCGCCGCATCGGCGGCTTCGGTGACGAGCTGCTGGGTGGCCTCGCCGACGACCTGGCGGACGGATTCGGCCACCTGGTCGGTCTTGGCGGCCAGCGCCGCGGCGATCGCCTCGGCCCGCTCCGACATGGTCTCGGCGAGCTCGCCGGTGCGGTCGGCGAGCTGGCTGGACACCTCGATGAGGCGGCCGTCGATCAGCGCCGCGAACTCGGTCTGGCCGCCGGCGAACGTCTCGGCGATCTCCCGGGTGCGCTCGATCAGCGTCTGGTTGATCTGGCGCGAGCGGTGGTCGAGCGCCTCGGCGATACGGTGCGCGTTGGTCTCCAGCGACTCCGAGACGTTGTCGATCTTGCCGCGGATGGCCTCGCCGAAGTCGGACAGGCGGGAGGCGAGCGAGGTCTCCATGTCGCGGGCCTGGTCGCCGAGCGAGGTGATCAGCGCCGGGCCCTTCTCGCCGATCAGCGTCGAGAGCCGGTCGAAGCGCTCCTCGAGGCCGTCGCCGAGCTCGCGGCTGTGGATGGCGATCACGTCCGCGAAGCGCGAGCCGGATTCGACGATCCGGTCGTGGATCGCGTTGCCGCGGCCTTCGATCGTGTCGGCCACCTCGGTGCCCGAGTTGATGATCTTCTCGTGGATGGCGACGCCGCGCGCCTCGATGGCGTTGGCCACGTCGCGTCCGGAAGCCAGGATCTTCTGGTGGATCGACACGCCGCGCGATTCGATCGCGTCGCCGACATGCTGGGTCGCCTCGACCACGGAGTCGTAGATCGCGGTGCCGCGGGTCTCGATCGTATCGGCGATCTCGCGCGACGACGAGAGGATCCGCTCGTGGATCGCCCCGGCGCGGGTCTCGATCTCGCCGGCGATCTCGCTGCCGGAATCGACGATGCGCTGGTGCAGCGTGTTGCCCTGCTCGGTGATGCGCTCGGCGATGCGGGTGCCGGATTCGACGATCCGCTCGTGGATCGCACCGGCGCGCGAGGCGACGGTCTCGGCGATCTCGTTGCCGGAGGCGATGATCGTCTCGTTGATCTTCATGCCGCGGACGGCGATGGCCTTGGCCACCTCGCCGCCGACCGAGGCGAGACGCTGGGTGAGCTCGGCGCTCCGTTCGTCGAAGCTCTCGTAGACGCTGGTAGAGGCCGCGTCGATCGCCTCGCGGAGGGCGTTGGTGCGGCCCTCGATAAGCGTCGACATGGCTTCGCCCGTGGAGGCGAGGCGCTCGTTGAGCTCGGTGCCGTTGACCGAAATCGCCTCGAAGATGCGGTCGCCGGTCCGGGACAGGCGGTCGGCGAGCTCGCCGCCGCGGATGGTGATGGTCTCGGCGATCCGCGTGCCGGTGTCGTCGAGCTTGTCGTTGATCTCCTGGCCGCGCAGCGCAAGGTCGATGAGCAGCGAGTCGGAGTTGGTCTTGAGCGCGTCGTTCACCTCGCGGACATGCGCGGAGATGGTCTCGGCGGCGAGGTTGCCGGTCTCCGAGATCGAACGCGTGATCTCCTCGGTGCGGCGGTCGAAGCTCTCGACCAGCTCGGCCCCGACCACCGCCAGCGTCTCGTTCACCTCGCGGCCGCGGTCGGCGATGGTATCGGCCATCGCGCGGCCCGTGGTCTCGAGCGTGTCGTTGATGTCGGCGCTCCGCGAGAGCAGCGCGTCGGTGACTTCCGCGCCGGTCGCGGCGAGCGATTCCGCCACGTCGCTGACCGTGTCGGCGAGACGGGTGACCAGGTCCTCGCCGCGGCTCGAAAGCTGGTCGACCATGTTCTCGCCGGCGCCGGCCAGCGCCACCGTGATCTGGTCGCCGCGCTCGCTGAGGGCGACGGTGATCCGATTGCCGGCATAGGTGACGTTCTCGGCAATGGATTCGCTGGCGAGCCGGAGGTCCTTCGACAGCGACTCCTGGGCGCTGACGATCGAGGTCCGGACCCGCTCGGAGTTGATGACGATCGCCTCGCGCTGACCGGCGAGGTCGTCGATCAGGGCGCGCATGCGCGTCTCGTTGTCGGAATAGGAGCGCTCGAGCGCCGCCACCTCGTTGTGGACCAGCAGTTCGAGTTCGCTCGCTCGCGCGATCGCCCGCTCGATCCCGTCGCCGACGGCCGCGACCTCGCGGCGGATCGCCTGGCTGACATTGACGACGGCATCGGTGGCGATGGTCTCGGGCTCCGAGAGCCGGGTGGCGAGATCGGTGATCTGGCGCGAGACGATCCGCATCTCCTGCGAGCGCCACACCATGATCGCGATCGCCCAGAAGAAGCCGATCGGAAGGAAGAGAAGCAGAACGAAGTTCAGGGTGCCGGGCGTGGCGAGCGAGAAGCCGCCGCTGAAGACGTCGCCCGAAATGCCCATCGAGACGACCAGGACGGCCCAGACCACCGAGACGCCCATCGCGACCGGGTAGATGAGCCGCGAAGGACGGCGCGGGAAGCCGGCGGCGACAGGGCGGCGGTCGTCATTGGCGGCGAAACGGCCGCGTCCGCGCTGCTCGGCGGCGCGCGGACGCGCTGCGGCAGCCGGCGGTGGCTGAGGGTTCGGGTTCGATTGCGGCTGGCCCTGCGCCGTCTGGGGCGCCACCTGAGGCTGAGGCTGGGGCTGCGGCGGCGGAAGCTGCTGCGGCGCAGGATCGGGGAGGGCGGCAGCGGCGGGTTCCGGCCGGCGCGGCGGCAGGGGTTCGCTCCGTCGCGGCGGGGCCGGCATCCGCGGCGCCTCCGGACGGCGTGTCGCCTCCGGGCGGCGTGCTTCGGGGGGAGCGGGACGAGGCTCGGGCGCGCGGCGCGCCGGCGTCCGCTCCTTGTCGCCCTCATCCACCGCGCCGAAGTCCAGCCTCAGCGCCTCTTCGACCGCCGAAAGGGCTGCGTCGTTCGGGGTCTTCCGCGGATTCGTTGCCATACTGATCGCCTCGCGTCCGTACTCGATACAATGTCGGCCGCCAAGCCGGGCAAACGCAGGCACCCGGCAAGCGCACGCAGACCCTTCCACGGAGGGGAACAAGACGTATCGATACGCGAGGCCGACAAGATCGGCCCCAAACCCTGGCTTCCCCGCCGCGGCGCAGTTCTCGCGCCTCAGGTCGTCTCCGACCCTGGCCTCCATCAAACTGCCGCTAAGGCAATCTAATGGCACATTGATGGCGACGGTACAAGAAACTCACGGGATTGCGAGAAGCTCGGGCAGAGGGTTAGCACGAGGTTCCACGCCGCTGTGGCGGCAGGTGAACGAGCTCCGGTGACCGTTCTCCGGGCCCGCATGGATCTCGGATTTCTCCCGCATGAGTTGTCGCCCATGCGATGGATTCCCGCCGCGGCGAGCCGGGCGCCGCAGGGTTGCCACAGTCACGACAAACGCCGTCGGCCCCGCAAAAGCCGCAGGACGCCTGGTCATTCGGGAGAACGCTCCTCGCGAACCGCTTGTTGCGACGGTCCGCGGCGGGGAAGGCCGGCAGGGACGCGAGCGGCGGCGCCGGGAGCGACTCGCCGGCTGACCGATGATTTATCGGCAATTTCGAAAGAAAGCCTTAACGACGCACATTAACCATCTCTTAAGAATCCTCGATCGAGCTTTAATCGAATTGGCGAAAAACGCCGCGCCCGCGTTTACCCGCCGTTCGGCATGGGCCGACTAACCTTCCCGGACGCATGGGTCGTTTGCATCGGGGAGGGGATCGGATGTCGTTGCAGGAGGGCGTGGGCGAGACCGGATTGCGGCGGAGGCTGGCGGGCCGGCGGACGCCCGTCGACCTCGATCACCTCCGTGCCCAGACGCTCGGGAACGTCGACCTGCAGAGGGAGGTGCTGCATCTCTTCGCCCGTCAGGTCGCGGAGTGCATCGCCAGGATCCGCGCCGCAGAGACGGTGGCGGTCCGGAGCGAGGCGGCGCACACGCTGGTCGGCGCGGCCCGCGGCGTTGGAGCCTTCTCGCTGGCCCATGTCGCCGGCGAGATCGAGCTGGCGAAGGGGCCGATCACCGGACGGCTCGTCGCCCTCGAGCGTGCCGCCGGCGAGGTCCGGTTCTTCATCGCCGGCATCCTCAAGGAATAGGCGATCGAACGCTCGGGTCGTCCTGCGCGGCGGGCTGACGCTCGCCCTACCGGGCGCGCTGATTGGTCCCGCTCCAACGGGCTGGCGGTTGCGCCACAAATCCCCTATATGGGCCGCCGGAGCGTCCCCGAGCATGCGCCGGGCGGCACCTTCCCAGTTCCGTTTCCCGCCCCAGCCCGGTTTCCATGACGAAGATCACCTACATCGACAACGAGGGCACGCGCTACGAGGTCGAGGCCGAGAACGGTTCGACGGTGATGGAGAACGCCATCCG
>JBIQKL010000132.1:0-8640 GCA_044506555.1 Hyphomicrobiales bacterium
CGCGTCGCCGGCATGCGGACGCTGCCCGCCGGCATCGACCAGCGCTCGGCCTGCCGCCACCCGGACTGGACCGGTCCTGACGACCTTGAGATCAAGATCCAGGAGATCCGCGAGATCACCGACTGGCAGAAGCCGGTCTACGTCAAGGTCGGCGCGGCGCGGCCCTACTACGACACCGCCCTGTCGGTGAAGTCCGGTGCCGACGTGATCGTGCTCGACGGCATGCAGGGCGGCACCGCGGCGACGCAGGAGGTGTTCATCGAGAATGTCGGCCTGCCGACGCTCGCCGCCATCCGGCCGGCGGTGCAGGCGCTCCAGGATCTCGGCATGCACCGGAAGGTCCAGCTCATCGTCTCCGGCGGCATCCGGAACGGCGCCGACGTCGCCAAGGCACTGGCGCTCGGCGCCGACGCGGTGTCGATCGGCACCGCAGCCCTGGTGGCGATCGGCGACAACCATCCCGACCTCGAGGAGCACTATCAGGCGCTCGGCACCACCGCCGGCGCCTACGACGACTGGCACGAGGGCCGCGATCCCGCCGGCATCACGACGCAGGATCCGGAACTGGCGAAGCGCCTCGACCCGGAGCTCGGCGGACGTCGGCTCGCGAACTTCCTTTCGGTACTGACGCTGGAGGCCCAGACCATCGCCCGAGCCTGCGGCAAGAGCCACGTCCACAACCTCGAGCCGGAGGATCTCGTCGCGCTCACGGTCGAGTCGGCGGCAATGGCGCAGGTGCCGCTCGCCGGCACGAGCTGGATCCCGGGGAAGGTCTGATCGGATGCGCGCGGTGCGTCCTTCGAGGCTCGCTCCGCTCGCACCTCAGGATGGCGCCGCGGGGCGTCCTCCACCGCGCTACGCTGAGAGCCCGTCCTCGGACCTGATCCGAGGCGCTCGGCCGAAGGTCGAGCCACGAAGCACGCATGGCGCGGAATCCGAGTAGCATGAGCACGAAGACGAGAACCGGGGGAGAGTAGATGGCTGCACTTTCGGAGATCGCCCGCGAGCGCGGGATCAAGTATTTCCTGATTTCCTATGTCGACCTGTTCGGTACGCTCCGGGCCAAGCTGGTGCCGGCGGTGGCGATCGACGGCATGGCGAAGTCGGGGGCGGGCTTCGCCGGCTTCGCGAGCTGGCTCGACATGACCCCGGCTGATCCCGACGTGTTCGCGATCCCCGATCCGGACAGCCTCATCCAGCTGCCCTGGAAGCCGGAGGTCGGTTGGCTCGCCGCCGACCCGTGGATGAACGGCAAGCCGGTGCTGCATGCCCCGCGGAACGTGCTCAAGGCAATGAGCGCCAAGGCGAGCGCGCAGGGCTTCCAGATGAAGACCGGCGTCGAATGCGAGTTCTTCCTGCTCGCCCCGAACGGCGGCGCGATCAGCGACGGCGACGATACCGCGGCGAAGCCCTGTTACGACCAGAGCGCGCTGATGCGGCGCTACGGCGTGATCACCGAGATCTGCGATTGCATGCTGGCGCTGGGCTGGGGCCCGTACCAGAACGACCACGAGGATGCGAACGGCCAGTTCGAGATGAACTGGAACTACGACGACGCGCTCCTCACAGCCGACCGGCACGCCTTCTTCAAGTACATGGTCAAGTCGATCGCCGAGAAGCACGGCTTCCGCGCGACCTTCATGCCGAAGCCGTTCGCCAATCTCACCGGCAGCGGCTGCCACGCGCATGTCTCGCTGTGGAAGGACGGCCGGAACGCCTTCGAGGACGAGAGCGACGCGCTGGGCATGTCGCGGATCGGCTATCACTTCATCGGCGGCGTGATCGACGCGGCGCAGGAGCTCTGTGCCATCACCAATCCGACCGTGAACTCGTTCAAGCGGATCAACGCGCCGGTGACCCTCTCCGGCGCCACCTGGTCGCCGAATTCGGTGACCTACACCGGGAACAACCGCACCCACATGATCCGCGTGCCCGAGGGCGGCCGCTTCGAGTTCCGTCTGCCCGACGCCGCGGCCAATCCATACCTGATGCCGGCGGCCATCCTCGCCGCCGGGCTGGACGGAATCGCCCGCGCGGCCGACCCGGGCGAGCCGCTTCTGTTCAATATGTACACCGAGGGTCACAAGGCTCCGGCCGGCACCAGGAAGCTGCCGCTCAACCTCCTCGATGCGGTCCGGCTCCTCGACGGCTCGACGATGCTGCGGCGCGAATTCGGCGACGAGCTGGTCGACGCCTATGTCAAGCTGAAGACCAAGGACTGGAACGAGTTCGCCGGCCATCTGACCGAGTGGGAGCGCGTCCACACCCTGGACTGCTGAGGCTCGGAGGGGCTTACCGGCGCGGCGGCCCGTCGCTCTCGCCGGGGATCAGTTCCATCGGCCACAGGTCCTGGACGATCCGGCCGGCGATCTCCGGCGGCGCATGGGCCGGGATGGTCGCGAGCAGGGCTTCGCCGAGGCGGGCGCCGAGATCGGGGAGGGCGGTGCGGAAACACGTCACCCGCGGGCTGAGCAGCCGGCTGTTCGGCTCCTCCTGGAAGCCGATGACCGCAAGGTCGCGCCCGGCGACCTCGCCGCGCTCGGCGAGGCTCCGGTAGAGGCCGATCGCCATCATCTCGTTGACCAGGACGACCGCCGTCGGCGGCCGGTCCATCGTGGCGATCGCCCGTCCGAGCTCGTAGCCGCCGTCGTCGCTGTTCTCGACCCGGAAGAGAAGCGCGGGGTCGAAGGCCAGGCCGTGGTCGTGGAGGGCGGCCCGGAAGGCGTCGGCGAAGACGTAGCCGTAGTTGATGTCGTCGGACGACGTCGCGGCGCCGATGCGGGTATGGCCCTGGGCGGCGAACCGCGCCACGGCTGCGCGGGCGACGTGCTCGAAGTCGAGGTCGACCCAGGGATAGCCGCCGCCCGACAGGCTCCGTCCGAAGGCGACGAACGGGATGTCCTTGTCGAGAAGGAAATCGATACGGGGATCGTTGCGCTGGGTCTCGGCGATGATCAGTCCGTCGGCGAGGCGGCGCGCCGCCACCCGCCGCACATAGGCGTTGGCGTTCTCCTCGGGCCCGCAGAGCAGCACCATGAGATCGAGCTTGCGATCGTCGAGGAAGGCGCGGAGCCCCTCGATGACGGCCATGAAGATCGTATCGGCCAGCGCCATCTTGCGGTTGGTCGGCAGGATCAGCGCGATCATCCCGGTCACGCCCTGGCGGAGGCTCCGGCCCGACTGGTTGGGCGAATAGCCGAACTCGTGCGCCGCCGCGAGGACTCGCCGCCGCGTCTCCTCGTTCACGTCGCTCTTGCCGTTCAGTGCGCGCGACACCGTGCCGATCGACACGTTCAGATGCCGCGCAAGCTCGCGAATGCTCACGGTCCCTCGTGATCCTGATGCGATTTGATCAATAGGCCGCGTCCGCTCCGATTGACAACGGAGACTGTCTGAGGTTCGATCGTAAACGTTTACGGAGCGGAAGTCTCCGATCAACCAGCGACCTGCGACGAAACGCGGGCCATGGGGAAGGAAACGGCATGCTGCGAGCAGTGCTCGTCGGATGCGGTCTCATGAGTCGCGCTTGGCTCGAGGCGGCGCGCGACGTGGACAGGCTCGCCATCGTCGGCCTCGTCGACATCGACATCGAGCGCGCGAAGGGCCGGGCGGCAGAGTTCGGCCTCACCGACGCGGTGGTCGGCACCGATGCCGCCGACGTCATCGATCGCGTCAAGCCGGACGCCGTGTTCGACGTCGTCGTGCCGGCAGCGCGGCACGGGCTGGCGCTCACGGCCTTCGAGCGCGGCTGCCATCTGCTCACCGAGAAGCCGATGGCGGATTCGCTCGAGCATGCCGGCGACATCATCGCCGCCGGGCGGAAGGCGGGCCGGCTCCATGCCGTCATCCAGAACCGGCGCTACCATCCCGGCATCCGCCGCATCCGCCGCTTCATCGAATCCGGCGCGATCGGCGACCTCACCAGCGTCCATTGCGACTTCTTCATCGCCCCGCATTTCGGCGGCTTCCGGGAGGAGATGGACCACGTCCTCCTCCTCGACATGGCGATCCACACCTTCGACGCCGCCCGCTACATGATCGGCACCACGCCCAAGGCCGTGTGGTGCCATGAATGGGAGCCGGCCAACTCCTGGTACCGACAGGGTTCCAGCGCATTCGCGATGTTCGAGTTCGACCGCGGCGTCCTCTTCAACTATCGCGGCAGCTGGTGCGCGGAGGGGCTCCGGACGAGCTGGGAATCGACCTGGCGTTTCGTCGGGACCCTTGGCTCGCTCGCCTGGGACGGCGAGGACGAGTTCAGCGCCGAGGTCGCGACCGAGACGCCGGTGCCCGATGCGCCCTTCCTCCGCGCTCCGGAGGCGGTGCCGGTGCCGCCGCTATCGGATGCCGACCGGGTCGGGGGCCATCTCGGCCTGCTCCAGGATTTCGTCGCCGCCGTATCGACCGGGAACCGGCCCGAGACCCATGGCGAGGACAACGTCCGGAGCCTCGCCATGGTGTTCGGCGCCATCGAGAGCGCCGGCACCGGGCGCCGCGTGCCGATCGTGGTGCCGGACGGCCGGAGCTGAGGCGAGGAAAGCCAAAGATGACGAACGCCCTGATGAACATCCGTATCGGCACGATGATCCAGGGCAACGCCCCGGACCCGGCCGGCTACGTCGCCGACATCCTCGACCACGGCTTCGAGAGCATCGAGCCGTTCTTCTGGCAGACGATCGGCAACAAGGACATTCCGCGCCTTGCCGGCGAGCTTCGCGAGGCGATCGGTGACCGCGACGTGACGATGTCGACCCTCGGCATGTTCGGCAATCCCCTCGAGGACACCGAGCTCGATCGTGAGACGCTCCGCGGCTGGGAGACGCTGATCGACAACGCCCACCTGTTCGGCGCGACCTGCATCGCCGGGTTCACCGGGCGGGTCCGCGGCAAGCCGATCGAGGACAGCCTGCCGCGCTTCAAGGAGGTGTTCGGCCGCCTCGCCAAGCGCGCCGCCGACAAGGGCGTCAGGATCGCCTTCGAGAACTGCGCGATGGACGGCAACTGGGCGAGCGGCGACTGGAACATCGCCCATAACCCGGACGCGTGGGAACTGATGTTCGATGCGCTGCCCGACGACAATCTCGGCCTCGAATGGGAGCCCTGCCATCAACTCGTCTACCTGATCGACCCGATCCCGCAGATCCGGAAATGGGCGCCGAAGTTCTTCCACGTCCACGGCAAGGACGCGACCATCCGCTGGGACGTGATCCGCGAGCACGGCGTGTTCGGCAAGGTGCCGTTCGTCCAGATGCGCACCCCCGGCTTCGGCGACAGCGACTGGAAGCGGGTGATCGGCGAGCTTCGCCTCGCGGGCTACGCGGGCAGCATCGACATCGAGGGCTGGCACGACCCCGTCTATCGCGGCGAGCTCGAGATGACCGGGCAGGTCGACGCGCTCAACTACCTCAAGGAATGCCGGGGCGGCAGGACGTTTGCCGCGAACCCGGACGGGACCCGGCGTCATCCGGGAATGTGAGGAGGAAGCCCGGCGGCTGCCGGGACGGAGACTGGGCAAAGACAAGCACCCCTCGGGCGCGAGCGGTGAACGGGAGGACCAATTCGATGAGAATGACAGCCTTGAAACTGTCGACCGCGCTGGCAGTCGTCGCCGGTGCCCTCGGGATGTCGGCCTTCGATGCCGGAGCGGAGGCGCTCCGCGACAACTGGTGCAGCGACGTCAAGATCCGCTTCTTCGTCGGCGGGGCCGAGGGCGATGGCTTCGGCGTGATCGTCTATAACGGCGCCGTCCAGGCTGCCCACGATACCGGAGCCCAGGTCGAATACGTCTTCTCCGGGTGGAATCCGGAGCGCATGATCCAGCAGCTCCGCGAGGCGATCGCCTCCGCGCCCGACGGGATCGCCATGATGGGCCATCCCGGCGACGCGCCGATCCTGCCGCTGGCCGAGGAAGCCTCCAAGGCCGGCGTCAAGATGATGTACCAGAACGTCGACGTGCCGGAGGTGCGCAAGCAGTTCGGCGGCGGCTATGTCGGCGCCCAGCTCGAGCCGCAGGGCTACGCCCTCGGCGCCGAAGCCGTCCGCCGCTTCGGGCTCAAGGAGGGCGACAAGGCGATCGTCGCCGCCAACCTCGACGACACCAACCGGGCGGTGCGCGAAGCCGCCACGATGAAGGCGTTCGAGGATGCCGGCCTGACCGTCATCCACCTTCAGGCCCCGACCGAGTGGGCCGCCGATCCCAATCTCGGGATTCCGGCCTTCACCGCCGCGCTCCAGGCCAATCCCGACGTGAAGATCATCGCCTATCCCGGCGGCCAGCTCCTCGGCACGGCGCCGACCTACATGGAAGCGGCCGGCAAGCAGCCGGGCGACATCATCAACATCGGCTTCGACACCAGCCCGCAGGTGGTCGAGGCGTTCAAGAACGGCTGGGTGCAGCTCACCTCCGACCAGCAGCCCTTCATGCAGGGCTACATGCCGATCCTGTCGCTGTGCCAGCAGGTGGTCTACGGCCTCGGCCCGGCCAATGTCGACACCGGCGCCGGCTTCGTGACCACCGAGAATTACGAGGCGGTCGCCGAGCTCGCCACCGAGGGACTGCGCTGAGCGCGTAGAGCCGATCTCAGATCCCCGGGGGCATCGACCCTCGGGGAAGCTCCCGGGAGGCAGTCTTGGCAGAACGATTGATCGAGCTCCGCGACGTGACGAAGTCCTACGGGAGCGTCTTCGCGCTTGGGGGCGTGAACCTTCATGTCGACCGTGGCGAGGTGGTCGGTCTGCTCGGCGACAACGGCGCCGGCAAGTCGACGCTGATCAAGATCCTCGCCGGCGTGGTCAAGCCGACCTCGGGCGACATCCTCGTCCGCGGCGACAAGGTCCACGGCTGGAACGGCGCCCGCTCTCGCGATGCCGGCATCGAGACGGTGTTCCAGGACCGTGCCCTCGCCGTCCAGCAGACCATCGTCCGCAACATCTTCATGGGCCGCGAGATCGCCGGCGGCTTCGGCTTCCTCCGCGTCAAGAAGGAGCATGCGGAAGCCGAGCGGCTGATGCGCGAGATCGGCTTCACCTCGAAGGTGTTCTCGCCCGATTCCATCGTCGGCCAGCTTTCGGGCGGCGAGCGCCAGGGCGTCGCCATCGCCCGCGCCATCTACAACAAGGCCGACCTGATCGTCCTCGACGAGCCGACCACGGCGCTGTCCCTGACCGAGACCGAGAAGGTGTTCCGTTTCGTGCGCACTGTCCGGGCCAGCGGCCGGTCGATCCTGTTCATCGGCCACAACATCCATCACGTCTACGATGTCGCCGACCGCTTCGTCGTGATCGACCGCGGCCGGGTCGCGCTCGAGACGACGAAGGCCGAGATCGGCAGCGCCGAGAAGCTCATCGAGTTCATGGAGCACGTCGCCCACCCGCAGGGCGCCGCCGCGTTCGATCCCACCGCTGCCGTCTCGGAGGCCCGTCCATGACCGCCACCACGGACACCGGAAGCGTTTCGCGCCACCCGAACAGCCGGCCCGTCCGGCGTTTCGTCGTCAACAACCGGGCAGCACTCGGCACGCTCGCCGTGTTCATCGTGATGATGCTGATCTTCATCGTCGCGAACCCGACGGTGTTCCTGTCCTGGCCGCTCTACAGCTCGGTGCTGGTGACGCTGCCGGTGGCGCTGTTCCTGGTCGTGCCGCTCGTCTTCGTGGTCACCGTCGGCGAGATCGACCTGTCGTTCCCTGCCACCATGGGCTTCGCGGCGTGGATCTTCGCGCTCCTGGTCCAGGCCGGCTTCAACCCGTTCATCGCCATCGTCGGCGGCATCATCACCGGCATCGTGCTCGGTACCTGCGTCGGGGCGATCGTGGTCTATGCCGGGCTGTCGTCGCTGATCGCCACGCTGGGCATGAACTACATGCTTCGCGGCCTGATCATGATCATCACCGAGGGCAAGTCGATCGCGCTGCTCGGGCTGCGCGACACCACGGCCTATCACATCTTCTCGAGCTCGCTGGGCAGCGTGCCGGTCCAGATCTTCTGGGCGCTGGCCTTCGTCGTTTTCTCCGTGTTCCTCTACAACCGCCACCGGTTCGGCGCTCGCGTCCATGCGGTCGGCGACAATCCCGACAGCGCGGCGCAGATGGGCATCGACGTCAACCGGGTGCGCATCGCCACCTTCATGTATATGGGGCTCGGCGCGGCCTTCGCCGGCATCTTCTCGGTGATGATCAACTTCACCTGGTGGCCGACGACCGGCGACGGCTACCTCCTTCCGGCGCTCGCCTCGGTGTTCGTCGGCGGTACCCCGGCCTGGGGCGGCATCGGCACGGTGGTGGGCGGCGCCCTCGGCGCGCTGATCATCTCGTTCATCCAGTCCGGCATCATCTCGGCCGGATTGACCGGCTTCTACGTCCAGTTCTTCAACGGCCTGATCATCGTGCTGGCGCTGCTCGGCCATCGCTGGAACCAGGCGCGATACCGATAGGGAGGCGGTGGCGTGCGGCGGTTGATCGCTGCCGCACCCGTCCGTAGCATGCGCCTCCAACCGTCACGGAGGACGTAGCTTGGCGAAGCACGGTATTGTCGGCATCAATTTCGACCACATGCACATGGGCGACCTGCTGCGGCTGGTGGCTGACCATCCGGATGCGGAGATCGCCGGCATCTACGATCCCGATCCGGCCCGCATGCAGT
>JBIQKL010000133.1:0-2645 GCA_044506555.1 Hyphomicrobiales bacterium
TGGACGAAGCGTTCCGGCGCGACGAGGATCCCGGCATGCTTCGCCGGCAGGGTCTCCCGCCAGCGGAACAGGAGCACGTCGCCGGGCCGCCGGTCCTCGACGCCCACCGGCGCCATGTGCCGCGCCGCCGCTTCGGCCAGCGTCTCGCGGCCCATCGCCTCGGCCCAGTCGGGCGTATAGTCGGGCGGCGGCTCCGGCTCGACGCAGTAGAGGGCCCGCCACACGCCCCGCACCAGGCCGAGGCAGTCGCAGCCGACACCGTGGAGCGAGGCCTGGTGCCGGTACGGCGTGCCGACCCAGCGCACCGCCTCCTCGACGATCGCGGCGCGCTGCGCTTCGCCCGCCTCAGTCATCGATGACCGGCTTGCCGTCATTGTTGTCGCCCTTCCGCGCATAGTTCAGCGCGAAGTCGTTCCCCGGCATGTGCGGGAAGCCGCGGAAATTGTCGCCGTTCGAGAACTTCTGGCGACAGGTCCGGAAGTGCTTGTCGCACCCTGCCGTCACCGTGAAGGCGTCGCCCGCGGCAATGTCGTGCGGCGTCGCCTGCCACAGCTCGAGCACGATGCTCCCCGCCTCGTTCCGATGCGTCCGCACCTCGGCGGCAAAGCCCGCGTTCGCCCCACCGGTCCATGTCAGCCGCCCGCGCTCGAACCACTTCGCCGCGAACCCGCCCAACCCGCTCGCGGCAAAGCGACGGCGGTCCGTCGCTCCGCTCACCGTTCCCGTGCCGCTATAGGCCGAAGCCGCGAGGTTCACGCCGCAGCGCGCATCGCCTACATCCGCATCGCAGGTCGGACGGAACGTCCGCCCCTTGGTCTCGTCGAGCGCGGCCGCGAGCCCGCGGATCTCTGCCCGGAAGGCGCCGTCCTCGCGCGTCACCTCGCCGAGCCGTCCGACCCGGAGCAAGTGCCGTTCCGACGGCGTCGACCAGTTGACGAGGTGCACAATCACCTCGGCATTGTCGAACAGCCCCGCCGCCAGGTCCGCGGGATCGAGACGGTCGGAGGTCAGGGCGCCCGTCACCTCCATCCCGCCCACCGCAAACCCGGTAGCACTGACGTCCTCGGTGGCGTCGAGTCCGTCGGCGGGCTCGTAGTCGGTTCCGTCGAAGGCGAGCGGCCGGTCATGGTCGGTGAAGCCGAGCACGACCCCGTCACGCCTCATGATCCGAAAGCAGCGGCAGAGCGTCGTCGCGCCCGCGTCGAGGTGCGCCTGGAGGCCGGTGGGAAGAGGTCGCATGGGATACTCCTCGGGCAGTCGGCAATCGGCAGTCGGCAATCGTGATCAGAGCACCGTCAGCCCACGCGCCGCCTTCTTCCGACTGCCGACTGCCGATTGCCGACTGCCGCGCTACAGGCGCACTTCAACCAACGGCAGCGCCGGGATGTCGCCCGCAGCGAAGCTGGTGAGGTTGATCTCGAGCCGGTCGATGTCGAACCGCACCGGCACGTCGAACTCGAACCCAGCCGTGACCGCCGTACCGTTTCCGGCGATGGCGCCGGACTGGAAGGTCACGATCCCGGTGGTCAGGTCGCAGCTCCAGTCGGAGCCCTGCGTCTTCTCGACGCTGTCGACGGCAACCCGCACCGTGCCGGACACCGGCTTTCGGATCGTGCGCGAGTACGGCGCATGCAGTGCGCCGTAGCGCTTCGCGAGCTGGAACGTCGCGGTCGTTCCGTCGCCGGCGCCGATGGTCTGGTCGGTTGGGGTCACGACCGTGCCCGGCGGGCACGACTTGAAGTCGATGCGGTCGCGCCAGCGGAAGCCATAGAGACGGCCGCGGCGCTCCTCGAAGAAGGCGATCACGGCGTGCAGGTCGTCGAGCGAGCGGATGCCGTAGCCGGCGTCGTACCGGCGCCGCGAATCCGCCCAGCGCGTGTTGCGCTCCTCGTGGCCCGAGGCGAGCGTCACGATCTCGGTCCGGCGCTCCGGCCCGCCTGACGAGCCGAACGCGATCTCGGTCGGGAACCGCACCTCATGGAAGGGCACCAGGGCCGGCATCTCAGAGTCCCCTCCGGCCGCGGCCGACGGCGCGCGCCAGCATCGTGGTCACCTGCGCCTCCGAGCGCCGGAAGCTGTCCGCATCCGGCGTCGTCACGTTGACATGCACGACCGTCGGCCGCTGTCCGCCGCCCTGCACGCCGAGCCGCCCGTCGGCGCCGCGGGCAAGCGGCAGGATCGCCTCGGCGCCAGCCTCCCCGGCCATGCCGAGGCCGCCGGCGAGCGGGAACAGCGTCGGCCCGTCGACGATGCCGCCGCGGGCGAAGAGCCGCGGACCCGACGTGCCGGCGAGGCCCGCCGTCAATGCGCCGAACGCCCCTCCGATCGCGTTGCTCAGGGGCCGCATCGCCGCATCGAACGCGATCGACGCGAGCCGCAGCGCCAGGTCCTTGAGCACGTCCTCGAACGCCTTGCCGCCGCTCGCCGCCGACCGGAACGCACCGGTGATCGCGGTCGAGAAGCTCGACGCCTCGCGCGACAGTCGTGCGAGCCCCTCCGACATCGGTCGGGTGTCGAGCGCGACCCCGATCTCGACGGTGTCCACGTTCGTCGCCATTCGTCCCTCCTCACTCCCCATCCGGGAATCGCTGCATCAGTGCCGCCAGCGTCGTCCGGTCGGGCGGCACGACCCGCCGCCCGCCGAG
>JBIQKL010000133.1:2745-8599 GCA_044506555.1 Hyphomicrobiales bacterium
CCGGCGCGCTTCACGCCGGCGCCGGCGAGCAGCTCGCGCCACCGGCCCGACGAGTCGGCATCGGTCACGTCGACGCTCTCGGCATTGAACGCGATCTGCCGCGACCGGAGGCCGGCGACGGTCGAGAACGACCCGCTGCCCGTCGTGTCGATCTTGAGGAGCAGGTCCTTCCCCTTCTGCGCAACCATGTCGGTGTTCCTTTCGGTGCTGACTATTCGGGTTCCGTCACGGCCCGGAACCGCGACACGCCGTGCCAGGTGACCCCGTCGCGATCGATGCCGACGTCCGCGGCCTCGTTCCGGAGATTCACGAGCGCGTGGCCGTCGAGCTCCAGCGCCGCGTCGTGCAGGGCGGCGCCGATCGCCGCGAGCACCGCCCAGCATTCGGCCTTGCCGCGCTGGCGGGACCAGACGTGGAGGAGCAGGCGATGCTCGCTGCCGTCCTCGGTCCCGGTGCTCCAGTCCGTCGCGCGGGCATCGCCGAGCGTCACGTATGGAAACGTCGCCGCCCGCGGCGCGGCATCGAAGATCCGGTCGCCGACCAGCGCACCGACGCCGGCGTCGGCGACGAGCGCGGCATGCACTGCCTTCTGCAGGGCGAATCCGGAATGGCTCATGATGCGCCCCCGACGATCTCGTCCACCACGTCGTCCGGCGGCGCCTCCACCGACCCGAAGGCGCGGGAGAACAGCCCGGGGCCTGTGATCTCCACGGCATATCGCCCGGCGCCGCGACGCAGGACGCGCGCCTCGAGGCCCCGGCCGGCTGCGCGCGTCGCCAGCACCTCGGCCCGCGACCGCAGCACCGTATCCGTCGCCGCGCTGCCCACGATCGCCGCCGATAGTGCCCGCACCAGTCCCTGCCGCGTCAGCTCGCGAGCGCTCATGGTGTCTCCATCTCCGTCTTGAGCACGAGGTAGCGCCGCCGCTCGTCGGGGTCGCCCGCGGTGAGCACCCGGTACCGCTTGCCTCGGAACAGCACGCGCATCCCGCCGGTCACGTCGTCGCGAAACCGCAACGTGATCCTGTGCGTCACCACGCCCGTAAGCCGACCGGCGACGACGCGCTCGGCCGCGGAGACGGGCTCGATCAGGGCCCAGACGGTGGCGAGCGTCTCCCAGGCCAGCGTCTCGCCGCCTGCGCCGTCGGGCGTGGCTTCGGCCGCCTCGATGACGACGCGGTGCCGGAGCCATCCGGGATCGAACGACACCGTCCTCATAGCGACAGCACCCGATACGGCGCGATCAGCGCCGGGAAGCCGAACGGCACGGTCTCGCCGAGGCGCGCATCGCCGGCGGCGGCACGTTGCTCGTACCAATGCGCCACGAGCATCATCACCGCATGCCGCAGCGGCGATGGCACGTCCGCTGCCGTCTCGCCGTAGCCGGCGCTCACGTCGATCTCGATGCCGTTCGCCATGCGCCCGACCGGCGACGGGGCATCTCCCGACACCACCAGCCGCCCCGGCACCGACGCCGTGTCGACGACGTAGTCGTCCTCGTCCACCGTCACCGGACCGTCGCCGGTCCGCACCCGGATCTCGTCGACCGAGATCAGCGGCGCGACCGGCACGCGCAGCATCCGCTTCCGCGGCCAGCGGTCGAGATAGACCCGCCAGGTCTGCGCGATGAGCACGCGCCTCGTGGCATTCTCGACATGGCTGCGCGCGGCGACGATCGCGGCGCCCAGCAACTCGTCGTCATCATCGTGGTCGACGCGGAGGTGAGCCTTCGCCTCTTCGAGCGACACCGGCTCCAGCGCCGGCCCGGTGAGCAGCGTTGCGGGCATTCTGGAACTCCGAAAGGGGGCAGTCGGCAGTGGGCAGTCGGCAGTCGGCAGTCGGAACCAGGCTTCATCGTCGGCTTCTTCCGACTGCCGATTGCCGACTGCCGTTCTTTCCCAACGGAAACGGCCCCGCCTCACGCGAGACGGGGCCGTCCTTCGGGCACGACCTCGGGGTCGAGGGGGCGGCTCAGGTCGTGCCGAACTTGAGGAGCTTGATCGCGTCGAAGTCCTGGACGCCGCCGCCGACGCGCTTGGTCGTGTAGAACAGGACGTAGGGCTTGGCGGAATACGGGTCGCGGAGCACGCGGATGCCGATGCGATCGATGACCAGGTAGCCGCGCCGGAAGTCGCCGAATGCGATCGAGTAGCTGTTCGCTCCGATGTCCGGCATGTCCTCGGCTTCCGCGATCGGGAAGTTCATCAGCGTCGCCGAGCCGCCGATCAGCGTCGCCGGCTGCCAGACGTAGTTGCCGTCCGCGTCCTTGAGCTTCCGGATCGCGGCCTGCGTCTTGCGGTTCATGACGAAGGTCGCGTTCTGGCGGTAGCCGGCCTTCAGCGTGTAGACGAGGTCGATCAGGTTATCGGCGGGATCGTCCTCGGCGAAATCGGCCGAGACGCCGGTGACGATGTAGCCGATGTCCTCCCACGCCCAACTCGCCTGCGCGACCTTGTCGTAGGAGAGAAAGCCCTTCGGCTTGCTGCTGCCGTCCCCGGTGACGAAGGCTGTGCCTTCCTGGACTGCGAAGGCGATCTCCACTTCCTCGGCGAGCCAGGCGTCGATGTCGACGGCGGTGTCGTCGAGAAGCGTCGCCGTCGCCGCCGGCATGGCATAGAGCTCCATCGCCGGGAACGACAGCTCGGCCAGGACCGGCGCGGTGGTCTCGGTCCGCGAGGCGGTCTCGCCGACCCAGCCGGTCACGGCGCCGGTGGTGGTGAAGGGCTTCTTGTAGACGTTGGCCGAGACATGGCGGACGCTCGAGATGCTGCGGATTGGCGATACCGCGGCGAGACGTCGTCCGATCTCGCGCTCGGTCTCGTCCGGCACGGTGTAGCCGCCGTCCGAGGAGACCGCGAGGGACTTCTGCTCGATCCGGCGCAGCCCGTTCTCGTCGCCGCCGCGAACATAGGCGTCGAAAGCAGCCTTGTGCTCGATGTCAATGACCGACCGCGGCCCGTCGCCGCCGAGCGGCGGGCGCCGGCCACCAGCAGCGCCTGGTCCATCGCCTGCTTCTGCTCGTCGAGCGCCTTCGAGATGCGGTCGACCTTCTCGACGGTCACCACGTCGGCCGACGCCTTCCGCTGGATCTCGTCGAGCCGGCGGTCGTTGTCGGCCTTGAAGTCCTCGAAGGTCCGGCGGAACTCGTCGAAGGCATCGGCGAGTGCGGGCTCCGTCGACTTCACCTCCGGCGCCGGCCGGGCATGGTCATGGGTCACGGCTTGCATCGTCATCCGTCCTTTCGCTTCTGCGATGTTGAATTGTCGTGCACAGGCTCGGGCGCCTGCCGGTCTTCTTTCCGACTGCCGACTGCCTATTGCCGATTGCCGATCCTCATCGCCACCGTCGCGCCGCGGATCGCCGCGAGCAGCGCCGCGCCGCCCTTCACGGCCTCGATCCGGGCTTCGGGGAGCATCGGAAAGGTCACCACCGAAATCTCCCAGAGGTCGACCTCGAGGAGCTGCCGGATGCCGGTCTTGCGGTCGGTCCGGCCGCGCACCGTGCGGTAGCCGATCGAGAGCCCGTCGAGTGCCCCGGCGCGCATCAGCGACAGAACCTCGCGCGCCCGCGTCACGCCAGCCGTCAGCCGGCCCTTCACGAACAGGCCGCGGTCGTCCTCACGGATCTCGTCCCATACGCCGATCGGCTGGCCGGGATCGTGCTGGTAGAGCATCTTGATCCCGCCCGTCCCGCGGCGCCGGAGCGAGGCGGCGAACGCGCCTCGCACCACCGTGTCGCGCCCGAGATCGGTGCGGCCGAACAGCGACGCATAGCCGGCAAAGGTTCCGTCCTCGGTCACCGCGAGGGCGGCGCGGGCGAACTTGGTCTCGGTCTCCATTCTCTCCCTCCTGCTAGGGCCGAACGGCGCGCACGCGGGCGATATTGCTCCGCCGGCGCATGACCCTGGCGAGAGTCTCGGCAAATGCGTGGAACACGGCGGTATGGTCCGGCTGCCCGCGGGCGAGGCCGAGTAGCGTCATCATCTCGATGTTTCCCTTGAGGTGCCGCGCTCAGCCGCGGTCGCTGAAGAAGCGGTTCAGCCGTGCGATCTCGGCGACGAAGTCGTTGAACCGCCGGTTGGATGCGGCGAGCTCGCGGAGACTCCAGACGAGGAGCCCGCTGGCGCCGCTCGCCCACAGGAAGAGCGCGAGGTGCGCGAGGTCGCCGCGCGTGCCGAAGATCTGCGCGATGTCGTCCACGTCGGCGCCTACCTGACCGCCGGGACGATCGGCCCGTAACCTACCGCCGCACGCTTCTCGTCGACGGTGAGGAAGTCCGCCGCGCCGATCCGCGCCCACAGCGCCTCGCGCTCCGGGCCGAGCGCCTCGACCTGGTCCGCGTCGTACCATAGACGGAGCGTCGCGCCGTCGCCGGCAAAGGCAGGACCCAGCCAACCGCCCAGAGCCTCGGCGAGGCGCCCGCAGAGCGGCAGCACGGTCTGGCGCCAGAACGCGCGGTTGGCCTCCTGGTAGTTCGCATAGGTGTTGTCGCCGGGAATGCCGAGCAGCATCGGCGGCACGCCGAAGGCGAGCGCGATCTCCCGCGCCGCCCCGTCCTTCGCCGCCATGAAGTCCATGTCCCGTGGCGTCAGCGACAGCGGCTTCCAGTCGAGCCCGCCCTCGAGCAACAGCGGTCGCCCGGCATGGACGGCGCCGACGAAGCTCGCTTCCAGCTCGGCCTTCAGGCGCTCGTATTGGTCCTGGCTGAGGTTGCCGCCTTCCTTCGCCTGGTAGACGAGCGCTCCCGATGGCCGCGCCGAGTTGTCGAGCAGCGCCTTGTTCCAGGCCGCCGCGGCATTGTGGATGTCGAGCGCCTTCGCCGCCGCCTCGATCGGCGCGAAACCGTAGTGGTCGTTGTGCGGGTGGAAGAAGGCGAGATGCAGCACCGGCGCCCTGCCGCCTTCGCCGGGACCGGGGAACCGCACTGTCCGTCCGCCGACACCATACTCATAGGCCGCGGGCCAACCATCGTGTCCTGGCACCACCTTCATGCGGTCGGGACGAAGCGCGTGCAGTTCGCGCACGGCCCCGTCCAGATCCACGGCCTCGACATAAGCATTGCCCGCGACCAGCAGGTGCCCGACGAGCGCCTCGCGGAAGGCGACGCCGGCCTGCGTGCGGTTGGGGCGAGCCAGCAGCGTCAGCAGCGGATGCTCGGTGAGCTCCTTCTCGCCCTCGTAGAGCAGCCACGGCACGGAGGCCGCCGCCTCGGCGATCATCCGTACCGAGCGATAAGCCACCGGATTGCTCGCGAAGCCTTCACGGGCAAGCGCCCCGTAATCGCGTGGCGTCCATGCCGGGCGGCCGGCGAGGTCGAAGGCGATCAGCGCCGCCGTGCGCGACGCCTTTGCCTCGCCGACAGGCGCGGGCGCCCGCCCTCCGAAAAACGGAAGTCGCATCGCTTACCCCTTCTGTAAGAGTCCTGTCGCCGCCGTCTTGGCGGAGGTGTATGCTCACGGCATCGCTTCCCCCGCTGGGAGGAATGCACGTGTCGATCGAAAAGGACGTCGCCGCCCACTATTCGCGGCCCGGTCTCGAACAGGCGATCCTCGATGCGCTCGCCGGCGCCGGCAGATCCACCGACCGGCTCGATCCGGTCGATCTCGCCGGCATCGACGAGTTCCACCTCGGCTGGCGCGACGCCACGATCGCCTTCGCCGGCGACCTCGCGTTTCCGCCCGGCGCCCACATTCTCGACGTCGGCTCCGGCATCGGCGGGCCGGCCCGCTTTCTGGCGGCGACCGCCAACGTGCGCGTCACCGGGCTCGATCTCACCGACGAGTTCGTAACGACCGCCAGTGCGCTCACCGCGCGCTGCGACCTCTCCGACCGCGTGGACTTCCGCCAGGGTAGTGC
>JBIQKL010000015.1:0-14930 GCA_044506555.1 Hyphomicrobiales bacterium
CTTGCCGCTTGCGGGCGGATCAGCCGATAGCGGTTGCGCCCGCGCGCCTCGCTAGTCTGCGTCGAGTTCGACCGAAACCGTCAAGTCATCGAGAATGGTCACCGCCGCCGGCACCGGGATCACGAAGGTCGACTCCCGCTCCTGCAGGATGGCCGGCCCGGCGAACTTCGTACCTGGCGGCAGCGCATAGCGATTGTAGACGGCGGCCTCGCCGAACGCGTTCTTCAGCGGAAGATAGATCTGCCGCCGGCCCACGGGCGCAGCCGTCCGGTCAGCCGAGCCACCGTCGTTCCACGCAAACGCGCGGCTCTGCGCCACCGACCGGCCACTGAGCCGCCAGGTGGCGACCTCGGGCAGTCCGTTGGGGACGGTCCGGCCGTAGAGCCCGCGGTAGCGTTCCTCGAACAGCGACAGAAGCCTGTCGTTCAGAACCGGCCCCGCATCGGCCTCGGGGACGCTGACGAGGCACGTGTGTCCCTGCCCCGCATAGCGCATTTCCACTGCCAGCGCCCAGTTGACCGACGCGACATCGACGCCGGCCGAGGTGAGTTCCTCGGCGATCGAAGCGCGCATGCGCTGGAGCTCGCCCGAGACCTCCGCCCAGTCCACCTCGGCGAGCAGAGCCGGTCGCGACCATGAGCGATCCACCCGCGCGGAAGCTGCGAGGAAGCCGAGGCACGACCCCGCCCCGGCGGCTATGCCGGCCAGCACGCGCCGGATGCGCAGCTTGCGCGCCACCTCGATGACATGCACCGGTCCGGCACCGCCGGTCGCAACCATCGTGAAGCGGCGCGGGTCATGCCCCTTCTCCGCGATGTGGACGCGTGCCGCGGTCGCCATGCTCTCATTGACGATATTCACGATGCCACGTGCCACCTCGACAACGGACATGCCAAGCTGGCCCGCGACGCGGCCGAGCGCCGCCTCGGCGAGGTCCGACCGCAACTTCATCTCGCCGCCGAGGAAGTTGCCCGGGTCGAGATAGCCGAGCACCAGATCGGCATCGGTCACCGTGGCGTCCATGCCTCCGTTGCCGTAGCAGGCGGGACCGGGAACCGAACCGGCGCTTTCCGGGCCGACATTGAGGAGCCCGAGCTTGTTCAGCCAGGCGATCGACCCGCCGCCGGCGCCGATCTCGATCAGATCGATCGACGGCACCAGCAGCGGCAGACCGCTGCCGCGCCGGAACCGCTTGACCCGCGCCGCCTCGAATGTGTGCGCGATCGCGGGCTCGCCGTCGGTGACCAGGCATGCCTTGGCCGTCGTGCCGCCCATGTCGAAGGCGATGACATCGCTGATCCCGACCTGCAGAGCGGTGTTGACCGCCCCCAGCACGCCGCCGGCCGGACCGGATTCGAGCAGCAGGATCGGTGACGCCGCCGCCGCGGCCGCGGAGGTAAATCCGCCGCTCGATACCATGATGCGCAACGGCGCGGCGATGCCCTGGTCGAGCATGCGCTCGTCGAGGTGGGTCATGTAGCGATCGACCAACGGCTGCACGTACGCGTTGGCGACGGTTGTCGACATGCGCTCGTATTCGCGTATCTCCCGTGCGATGTCCGACGAGACGGTGATCGCGACCCCCGGCATGCGCGCCGCGATGTCCGCCGCGATCGCCTTCTCGTGGGCGTCGTTGGCATATGCATGGAGCAGGCAGACGGCGACCGCCTCCACTTTCGCCTGCCTGAGCCGTACGGCGAGCGACTCCAGCGCATCGGAAGGGAGCGGCATGACGATGTCGCCCGTGGCGCTCACGCGCTCGGCGATCTCGAAGCGCGTTTCGACCGCAACCAGCGGCTCGGGAAGCTCGAGATTGAGGTCGTAGAGGTCGTAGCGGACCTCGCGTCCGATCTCGAGAACGTCGGCGGTTCCTTCCGTGACGACCAACCCCGTGCGCACGCCCTTGCGCTCGATCAGCGTGTTGGTGACCAGCGTCGTGCCATGGACGATCTCGCTGACATCGTCCGCGCCGTGGCCGCCGGCGCCCTGCACGCTGTCGAGCAGGTCGGACACCACCTGGCTGACCGCCTCACCGGGATTGTCCGGGGTCGTCAGGCGCTTGGCTACCCATACGTTGCCGTCGGACAAGCGTTCGGCGACGCCATCGGTGAACGTGCCGCCTATGTCGACGGCGATCCGGATCCTCATCTCGGGTATGCTTCCTCAGCCTTCCAATGGACGGAACCCGCCGCCCGACGCAGTTTCGATGACGACCCGGTCGCCGGCGGTCAGGGTCCAGTTCTCGTCGTGGCTGATCGGCTTGCCGTTGAGCAGGAGCTGTCCCTTGATGCCGTCGCCGCCCCCGAGAAGACCGCGCGGCGGCACGCGCATGCGCGTGACGATGAAGGCGCACGTCCCCGGCTCGTCTCCGACGAACTCGAACTCGAAGGTGATCCCGTCACCGCCACGGCGCCAACCAGGGCCGCCCGTGCCGCGGCGGATCGCGCGGCGCTTCACCAGGATCGGCGACTCCGACTCCATGATCTCGATCGGCGTATTCGACACATTGCTCGGGAAGCAGATGCAGGAGAGCCCGTCGCCCTGAGCGGTCGCCCCCTGCCCCGCGGTGAAGAAGTGGATGGTGGCGTAGCGGCGGCCGGCATGGTGGCCGTTGAGCGTCAGCACGGAGTTGCCCGAGCCTTCCGCCATCACGCGATCCGGGAGGACTTCCGCGAGGGCCCCCATGATCGCGGGGACGAGCATGTGGCCGACCATGCCGCGCGCGCCGCTCGCAGCCGGATATGTCGGGTTGAGGATGCAGCCCAACGGTGCGGTGGTGGTGATCGGCTCGAAACTGCCTTCGTTGTTGGGCACCTCCGGGCAGAGCAGCGTTTTCAGCGCAAACGCCGAATAGGCGAAGGCATAGATCGGCACGACGTTGACCGCGCGCGGCAACTGGCGGGACGTATTGGCGTAGTCGATGGCGATCGTGTCGCCGACCACGTCGATCCGGCAATGAATATCGATCGGCTCCTCGAAGCCGTCATGCTGGATGTGGTACCGATAGGTGCCATCGGGGATCGCCTCGATCGCCTCGCGCATGGCCATCTCGGACCGGCGGCGCAATTCCCGACCGACGACGGCGAGATCGATCCCGGTCTCGTCGAGCAGCGCGACGATGCGCTCTCCCAACATCCGGCAGGCGGATACCTCTCCCCAGACGTCGCCCATGGTGAGGTCGGGGACGCGCACATTGCGCTCGATGAAGGCGATGATCGTCGGGTCGGGCGTGCCGGCATCGATCAGCTTGAGGATGGGAATCTGCAACCCTTCCTCGAAGATCTCGCGCGATGCCGAGCCGCGAATGCGCCCGCCGATGTCCGGCATGTGGCTGGTGATCGCGGCGAATCCGACAACCGAATCCTTCCAGAAGATCGGCATCGCCAGCGTGATGTCGTGGATCTGGCCGGTGCCCATCCATGGATCGTTCGTGATCAGGACATCACCTGGCGAAAGCGTCTCGACCGGGTGGGCGGCGAGGAAGTGGCGCACGGTCGCCGGCAGCGTGCCGATGAAGGACGGGACGCTGAGCGTGGACTGGGCGAGCGAATGACCCTCGTGATCGGTAAGGACCACGGCGTAGTCGTTCGATTCCCGCACCAGTGTCGAGAAGGATGTCCGCACATAGGTCGCGGCAGCCTCGTCGACCACGCCGATCAAGCGGGTCCACATGATCTCCAGGGAGATCGGATCGATTCCGAGATTGGTCATGGGCCGGTCGTCATCTCCCGAGCGTCGAATGCCCCGGCTACTGCAATGCCGGGACCTTGAGTTCGTCGGCCCATTCGTTCAGCTCGCTCAAGACCCCGACATCGACCGGAATCCCCTCCACTTCCCGCTTCTTCATCTCGATGAAGCCGCGTTCGCCGGGCAGATACACGCGATCGAAGCCGGGACGCAGTTCCGAGCTCTTCACCTTGCGGATCATCTCGTCCATGCGCGCCTTGAAGTCGTCGAGCGGCGTGAAGGCGCCGATGTCGATGGCCTGGAAAAAATGCGAGGCGTTGTACCGCGTCTCATAAGGGCGGAACTTGCCGGCGCCGCCACAGAACACCGCGCCGCCGAATAGCACCGAGGTGAGCACCTCGTTGGAGAGCGCCAGGCCGAAGGCCTTGAAACCGTCGCCGAAGGGCAGCAGCGCCCCGCGCGAGAGCGCCTCCTCGGGATCGGTGGTGGGATTGCCGTCGGCGCCAAGCGCCCAGTCCCGCGGGATCGGCCGGCCTTCCGCCTTGGCCTGCCAGATCTTCTCGCGCGCGATGGCGCAGGCGATGTCATAGACGAAGGGATATTCCTCGCCGGCCGGGGCCGCGATGGAGATCGGGTTGTTGCCGACCGTCGGCGTCCTGCCGCCATGCGGCGGCATCATCGGCCCGGTGTTGGTCCGGACGATGCCGATCATGCCCTCGCGGACCGCCATCAGCGGGTAGTGCTTGGCCGAGGAGAACGAGTTGGCCTGGTAAACGCCGACCATGCCGATGCCGAATTCCCTGGCCTTCTCGATCGCCAGCCGCATGGCGCGAACCGCGACGACGGGGCCCATGCTGAGATGGGCGTCGAGCAGCGCGCAAGGCCCCTTCGACATGCGGACCGTGATCTTCGGCTTCTGGCGGATGGACCCCGCCTTGAGCCGGCCGAGATGCGGCGGAAGCAGGCGAACGCCGTGGGAATCCTCTCCGCGCAGGCTCGCGTCGATGCAGATGTCGGTCATGATCGCCGCGTCCTCCGGGGGGACGCCGGCGGCCTGCAGCAGAGCCTCGCCGTGGCTGCGCAGCACATCGGCGGAAAATGTAACGGTTTGGACTGGCCCTGCGGACACGAGACGAGCTCCTTGTGACGGGAATGAAACCCTGCGGGACGGCACTGGCGGACGGCGCCGTCAGCGGACGTGCGGAGAGGCGGAAGGCGCCCGTCGGACGCCTTCCGCCGTATCCGCTACTCGGCGGACGCCGTGATGCCGAAGGCTTCGCCGATCGAGCCGTTCCACAGCTCGACGCAATCCGCCCCGCAGCGCTCGGCCCACAGCGGAACGACCACCGCCTTGACCGCCTCGGTGATCAGCGCGCGATCCGATTCGACCAGGTCGACCACCTTCATACTGGCGACATCGTTGTTGCTCGGGCACTCGCCGTATTGCGGGTCACCGGTCATGCAGGCAAGGCCGCCGTTCGCTTCCTTGAGGTTCTGCGCCCACGACTTCTCGTAGAAGTCGGGAAGCAGCGCCATGATCTTCTCCTGGACCTCGGTGCCGAGATCGTTCCAGGCATCGATATTGAGGAGGAGCATGTTCGGCTGCCAGTTCACGGCAAGCGGGTAGATGTACTGCGCCGCCTCCTGCCAGCCCTGATTGAAGGCCGCCAGGGCGGCGGTGATGCCGCAGTCGACGACGCCGGTCTGGAGCGCCGTCTGGACCTCGGCAAACGCGATGTTGACGGACGTCGCGCCGAGTTCTTCCATCAGCTTCGCCTGCGAGGCGCCGGAGACGCGCACCTTCAGACCCTTCAGGCTCTCCAGGCCCGTGATCTCGCTGCGGCAGAAGATGATCTGCGGCGGGGCGGGGTAGAAGCCCAGCACCTTCATCCCGTAGTTCTTCTCGTAGTACGCGGCGAACATCGGGTATGCGGCTTCGAGGAGCTTGCGGAGATCATCCTGCGTCGGCGCCAGGCCGGCCAGATCGAGCCCCTCGTTCATTGCGATCTCCCCGGCGTTGCGCGACATCGAGGTCGAGCCGCCGGTGAAAGTCCCCTGCTGGATGAAGTGCCAGACTTCCGGTCCCTTGAGGCCGAGCGTGTCCCAGCCGCGCAGCTGGATCTCGAGGTTGCCCCCGGCAGCCTCGGCGACGCCCTCGGTCCAGAACGGCGTCTCGACCTCCTTGAAGTGCGGTCGGTACGACAGGTCGCCGATGAGCGCCCATTTCTTGACGTCCTGCGCGTGGGCGGCGGTGGCCACGGCACCGATCATCAAGCATGCCCCGGCAGCCGCTGCCAGTTTACTGAATCCGATCATTGTCCTTCCCCTTTCAGTTTGTTTCAGCGCTTCCAAGTGCGGACGATCCGAACCGTCAGAAGATGGGCCGCCAGATACTCGGCAGCCAAAGCGCCAGGCTCGGCCAGATGAGCAGGATCCCGATCATCACGAGCATTGCGAAAAAGAAGGGAATGGCGCCGATCAGGGTGTCGTTCTGATCCTTGCCGCGGACCTGCTGGATGATCAGGAGGTTCAGGCCGACCGGCGGGCTCAGCATGCCGAGCTCGACCAGGATGACGAGGATGATGCCGAACCAGATCGGGTCGTAGCCGATGGCGATGACGATCGGCACGATGATCGGCACCGTGGCGATCATCATCGACATCGTTTCCATGAACGTGCCGAGAAGCAGATAGAAGAGGATGATGTAGAGCATCGTCACCAGCGGCGGCATGTTCAGGCTGGTGACGAAATCGGCGATCGTGTCGGTGAAGCCGCTGCCGATCAGGACGAAATTGAGCAGGAACGCCGTCAGCACGATCAGCTTGATCATGCAGATGGTGCGCATCGTGCGCTCGAACGCGCCGAACAGGACACGGACGGAAAGCGCCCGGTGGTACCAGGCGAGCAGCATGGTCGCGACGACGCCCAGCGCCGCCGCCTCGGTCGCCGTCGCGATGCCGAGATAGATCGAACCGATGACGACCAGCGACAATCCGATGGGCGGGACGAGATCGATGAGCCCGGTGATGCGCTCCCGCCACGTGAACGACTGCTTCACGCCGCCCCATTGGGGGCGGATGACGCAGGCGATCAGGATCGTCAGCGAGAAGAGCAGCGCCATCATGATGCCGGGGATCAGCGCCGCCAGGTAGAGCTTGGGGATCGAGATCTCGGTCATCACGCCGTAGACGATCAGGTTGACGCTCGGCGGGATCAGGATTCCCAGCGTGCCCCCCGCGGCGAGACTGCCCAGGAAGAGCGGGGCGTTGTATTTTCCCCGGTCGAGATTGGGCACCGCGAGCTTGCCGATGGTGGCCGCGGTGGCGGCGCTCGAACCGGAGCTCGCCGCGAACAGCGCGGTCGCGGCGACGTTGGTATGCATCAGGCCGCCGGGAAGCCAGGTGATCCATTTCTCGATCGCCCGGTACATCTTGTCCGCGACGCCGGAGATCAGCATCAGCTCGCCCATCATGATGAAGAGCGGCGCCGCCACGAGCAGGAAGCTGGTGTTGGTGGACCAGGCGACCTGACCGAATCCGCCGGTCAGCGGCATGAAGGCGACGAACTCCCCGATGACGTAGGCGAGAATTCCCATCGACGTCGCGACGTGGAATCCGAGCGCCAGGAGCGCCGTCATCAACAAGCCTATGAGCCAGACCATCTACGGGGATCCGTTCTTCGAGTTCGACTCGGCCGCTTCCAACAGCTCGCGCTCATGCTCGCGCGCCAGCGCCTCGTCCGCCTGCTCCAGGGCCTCCTTGGCCTCGAGCTCGTCGCTCTCCTCGGCACCGAGCAGTTCGCGCGCCGCGTCGACCCTGCCGACGATCACCGCGTGGGCGGCACGCGCCAGCAGCCACACGCAAGCCACCGCGAACCAGATGATGCCGGCCGCCCAGATCGACTGCGGGATCGCCAGCGGCATCTGCAGGGACGTGTTCGAAACGGCGTCGAGACGCACGCTCCTCATGACGACGTCGACCGCGTACCAGGCGAGCACGGCGATCACGATCAGCAGCGCCAGAAGCGCCATGAAATCGAGGAATAGTCGAGCGCGCGGTCCAAAGTATCGATAGATGAAATCGATACGGATATGTCCCTTCTTGAAAAGGGTGTGTGCATATCCGAACGCAACTGCGACGGCGAAACCGTATTCCGTCAATTCGAAACTGTAGAATGGCGTCCGATTGAACAGAGCGCGCGCAACGACATCAAAGAAAATCAAGAACGAGCACAGGATGAATATGGCCCCCCCGATATAGGCCATATAGCGCGACACTCGTATCATCGACCCTCCCGATCCAGACGAGGGGCGCCCTCTCGCCCCTTCCGCCCCAAGTGTGCAACCACTCCTAGTTTGTACGCACTTGCATACGGTAGCCTACAGATGGCCATTTGGCAAGCTGCAATAATCTGTGTATGGAATTGTATGCAAACGTACGCGGACGCGGCGCGGCGCATGTGGACGAAAGTCACCAAAGGAGAGAGAGAATGAGCGACCGGAAACTGACCGGGAAAATCGCGCCGTCGCTGATCGGCAGCCTCAGCCTGCCGCCGTTGCCCGAAGGGCTGATCGCGGGCCTGCGTGCGCTCGGACCGGATCTCTCCAGCCTCATATCCGACGTTCTCGATGAGATGGGCGTGGCGCGCGTCGTGCCGGCCTCCGTGCTGAAGCCCATCTACCCCGGTGCCGCGGTGATCGGCCGTGCGCTGACGCTGCGCAACATCGCGCAGGGCACCAGCCCGTTCAAAGGAGCCTCGGAGCGCATCTCGCGGCTCGCGGAGGTGGAGGCTCATAATCTCGCCGAGCCGGGCGACGTCCTCGTGTTCGAAGGTGTCGACGGGGTCTCGAATATCGGCGGGGTCTCGGCGTCGATCGGCAAGCGGCAGGGCGAGATCGGAGCGGTGGTGGACGGCGGCGTCCGCGACGTCGCCGAGTGCAAGGAGCTCGGCTATCCGATGTGGAGCCGGTCGGTCAGCCCGCTGACCGGAAAGTGGCGCATCCAGACGGTGGCGATCAATCAGATGGTGATGGTCGGGGGCGTTCAGGTGGCGCCCGGAGACGTTGTCGTCGCCGACGATACCGGGGTCTGCTTCGTCCCGGCGGAGCTCGCGGCCCAGGTACTCGACCGTGCCCGTCAGGTGCACAAGGCGGAGTCCGCCCGGCACCGCGACATTGCGGCCGGCGTCTCCGTCGTCGACCTCGCCAACCGTGCCGGCAGCTTCACCATGCCGACGCAGGAATAGATCGAGCCCGAACGTTCCGGGCGGCAGGCGGGGAACGCCGCGCGCCCGGCGGCGGCTCCCCGCCGCGGTTCAGATCGACGCGACGATCGGCGGAACCCGCTGATGCCAGTCGGTATCGCGCTGGAAGCCATCGGCGACCCGCAATATGCGCGCCTCGCCGAACGGCCGGCCGGTGATCTGCAGGCCGATCGGCATGCCGGTGCCGTCATAGCCGCAGCACACGCTCGCCGACGGCAGGCCGAGATAGCTGAACGGCTTGGTATTGGCCGACATGCCGAAGAACTTCTTGTCGCTGCCCGGCGGGCTGACGTCGACGTCGGTCTCGGCAAGCGTGGCCACGGCGTTGCGCACGGTCGGCGAGAGCAGGATGTCGACGGCGCCGAAGACCTCGCCGACGAAGCTGCGCAACACCGCACCCCGCCGGCTGAGCGCCTCGATGTAATAGGCGGCAGGAATGGCGTAGGTGGGATAGAGGCGCGCGCTGACGTGCAGGCCGTAATCGGCCGGCCTCGCCCGCATCCACGCCGCATGCGCCGCGCCGGCCTCGACGCGCGACAAGACGCTGGCATAGGCATTGATCGCGTCGAGCAACGGCACCTTCAGGCGGACGATCCGCGCGCCGCGCTCCTTCAACACCGCCACGCTCTCCTCGAACGCGGCGGCGATCTCGCTGTCGACGCCATCGAGAAAATAGTTCTCGGGCACGCCGATGCGCTGTCCGGCCAGGTTGCCATCGAGCGCGGCTTCGTAGTCGGGCACCGGCTCGTTCGCCGCGGTCGGATCGCGCATGTCCGCGCCGGCGATCGCACCAAGAAGCCGTGCGCAATCGCGTGCCGTGCGCGCCAGCGGGCCAACGCAGTCGGCGGAGAACGACAGTGGCATCACACCGGCGCGACTGACGCGCGTCTGGGTGGGCTTCAATCCGGTAACGCCGCACATCGACGCCGGCATGCGGATCGATCCGCCCGTATCGGAGCCCAGGCTGCCGAAGATCATCCGGGCCGCGACCGCGGCGGCCGATCCCGCGGACGAGCCGCCGGCCACCTTGTCGCGATCCCACGGGTTGTGACAATCGCCGAAATGGCTGTTGTGGCCGGTCGGGTTGTGCGCGAACTCGGCCATGTTGAGCCCGCCGACGGTGAGCCCGCCGGCAGCGGCGAGACGCTCGAGCACGGTGGCGGCGCGTGTGCCGGTGTAGTCCTTGCGGATCTTCGAGCCCGCCGTCGCACGCCGGCCCGCGCCATCGAACATGTCCTTGTGCATGAGCGGCACGCCGTGCAGGGGACCGACTGCCACGCCCGACGCGCGTGCTTCGTCGGCAGTGTCGGCTGCGGCAAGCGCCGCCTCGCGGTCCACCCAGATGACCGCGTTGAGCGTGGCGTCGAGGCCGTCGATGCGCGTCAGCACGGCCTCGACCAGCGCGCGTGAGGTCAGGTCGCCCGCGACTATCGCATCGGCCGCTTCGACCAGCGAAAGATCGGCCGCGCTCACTGCGTGTCCCTCAGGTCGTGGAGCGCCGCGACGAAGTCGGCAGGCTCCTCGCCGAACGTGCCGCGGTCCCGCACCTTCTCGAAGGCGCGTATGACGCCCTCGAGTTCCGAGGCCAGTTTCTCCGCCACGACGTTCGGCGGCTCGACGGCATGCCAGCGACGGATCATGCCGGTGGTCTGCGCGAGAAAATCCTCGCTGCCGCCCGCTTTGCTCGCTCCCATCAGTTGATCTTCTCCATCACCTGACGCCTGCGGTTCTGCGTGTGGGGACGAATCCGCGGTGCCCAGTCACCGCTGTCGGCGGCCTTGCGCCACGCGTCGCTTTTGATGACGTCGGGCGAATCCAGTTCGTAGAGCGCGAGATAGCGCGGCGTCTCGGCGTCCGCATATGTCAGCCGATAGCGATGGCAGCCGCGGACACCGGGCACCTCCAGGATCGCCGGCACATGCTGGGTGTCGTAGATGCGGTTGAAATCGTCTTCATGCTCGCCCGGAATATCGAGTTGGATGATGTAGATATACGCTCCGCGTGTGGACGCGTCCTTGTCTGCCATGATCGGCTTGCCCCTATTGAACACTGTCGCATACAATCGTAGACGAAGATCGGGATCAAATCCACCACATGAGCATGGGCGACGGTGGCGGATGGAGACAGGGAAGCGGGAATGACGAAAATCGTGGTCGTGGCCATGGGCCAGATGGGCGCCGCCATCGCCGGGCGTCTCGTCGAGAACGGTGCGAACGTGGTGACGTCGCTCAAGGGACGCAGTGCGGAAAGCGCCGCGCGAGCCACGGCCGCCGGCGTCACGGCGATCGACGATCCGGACGCGCTGATCGCGGGAGCGGAGATTTTTCTTTCCATCGTGCCGCCGGCGCGGGCACGCGAGACCGCCGACGCCTTCCTCCAGGTGATCGCCCGGAACGCGCCCACCGCAACCTACTTCGACTGCAATGCCATCGCGCCCTCAACCATCCTCGGCGCGGCAAAGGCCTACGAGGAGAAGGGCATAGCCTTCGTCGATGCCTCGATCATCGGTGCGCCCCCCCGGCCCGGCTCCACCGGCACGCGCCTCTACGTGTCCGGTCCGCGGCTCGCTGCGGCCGACACGCTGAAGCGTTTCGGCATGGAGGTCTTTCCCGTCTCCGACCGGATCGGCTCGGCCTCGGCGCTCAAGCTCGCGTATTCGGGCGTCACCAAGGCCTACCAGGCGCTTGCCCTCGGCATGATCGCCGGCGCGGCGGAGAACGACGTGCTCGACGCCTTCTGGGACGAGATGCACTTCAGCAAGCCCTATCTTCTCGAATATTTCCAGCGCGAGTTCCCTCCCATGCTGGCCAAAGCGCATCGCTGGGCTCCGGAGATGGACGAGATCGCGGACTTCCTCGCCGGCACGCCGGCCGACGGCATGGCGCGGGGCGCCGCCTCCGTCTACCGGACGGTGGCCGCCGACCCGGCTTCTCCCGTCACCGACCACATCCGCGGCGCGCTCGCCCGGTTCCTCGCACGGCAGGCACCCGCTGCCTGAGGCAGCGGACGGTGCGTCTGCCAGCGCCGCTCAGCTCTGGGTGCGGCGGTCGCCGGAAACGTTCATGAGCATGGACAGGCGAATGCGCTGCGATTCGCGGATATGCAGGCGGCTCAGCGCTTCCGCGCCATCCATGTCGCGGCTTTCGATTGCCGCGACGATGGCACGATGCTCGCGATCCGCCGAGGCGTGGCGCTCGGGGATGCTGTACGTCGTGTTCTGCAGGAGCGACAGCCCGTCCTCGAGATTGGCCAGCGCTTCCTCCATGTAGACGTTGCGGGCGGCCTCGTAGATCGTGCGATGCAGCATGTGGTTGAGTTCGGCCAGCTTTTCCGGGTCACCGGCGCTGTTCGTGAACTCATCCAGCAATTGGTGCAGGAGCGCGATCTCGGTCGGCGAGGAATGCTGGGCGGCAAAGCGCGCGGCCGCACCTTCGAGCACCTCCCGCATCGCGTAGAGCTCCAGCACCTGCTGCTTGGTGAGCTCCTTCACCACGACGCCGCGACCCGGGGCCATCTCGATCAGGCGTCTGGTCTGCAGCAACTGCAATGCTTCGCGGACGGGGGTGCGGCTGACGCCCAAGGATTGGGCCACCTCTTCTTCCCGGATCCTGTCGCCGGGACCGAGAACCCCGCGCTGGATCGCCTGGATCAGCGCCCGATAGACAAATTCACCGCGAGACCCGGAGCGCGACGTATAGGCACCCTCCGGTGGAACCAATGCAAGCGAATGCCCGCGCTCCGTGTGAGCTCTCATTTTCACTCCGTTCATACCCGTCAATGATATCAAGTATTTCGGTTGTCAACATAGGCTCCGAATAGCCGCGACGCGTCGCGCATTTTCCCCATTGTAGCGAAAACCATGGGCCTTAGCGCCTAGCACGATTCCCGCCCCGAAGACGATCGTCCCCTTCTGTATACCACATCTGCGACCGGCGCCGGTCGACAAGCCTTCCTCGTCGCGGAGAATGCGGCATGGTGTGTCGCAGCCGCACCTCGGGGCAGGTGGCGGGAGGGGATCACGGGATCATGGTTGGCAGTGCGAGCGCAGGCGTGGAGCTCCCCGGTCCCTTCCCTGCTCTTCCCTACGAACCTCGACAAACGCGCGGTATCTGTATACTAATGATCACAGGCGTCGACAACAAAGGGTCCGTCCAGAGGCCCTATGGTAGGCATGATGGATGCGCGCAAGGTCTATGATCGTCTTTTCATCGGCGGCGAATGGGTGGCAGCTCATTCGGGACGGCGGATCGAGCTCGTCGACCCGGCCAGCGAGGAGATCTGGGCTGAAGTCGCCGAGGCCGATGCGGTGGATGTCGACCGCGCGGTGCAGGCGGCCGCCGCGGCGATGGACGGGCCATGGACGAGGAAGCTGACCGCGAGCGAGCGCGGCGGGCTCATCCACCGGCTCGCCGAGCTGGTCCGCGCCGAAGCCGGAGCGCTCGCTGAAGTCGAAAGTCGGGATAACGGCAAGCCGATCCGCGACACGCTGAACGAGATGAGGCGCGCCGCCGACTGGCTGACGTTCTTCGCCGGAGCGGCCGACAAGATCAACGGCGAACAGATTCCGTTCCAGCCGGACGCGCTGGCCTACACCCGGCGCGACCCCGTCGGAGTCGTCGGCGCGATCGTTCCCTGGAACTCCCCCGTTCTCCTGGCGTGCTGGAAACTCGGCCCGGCGCTTGCCGCCGGCAACGCCGTCGTCATGAAGCCGGCGGAGCTTACCGCGGCCAGCGCGATGGAGCTCGCTCTCCTCGTCGAGAAAGCCGGGTTCCCGGCGGGCGTCGTCAACGTGGTGCCGGGTTACGGCGCCGTAGCCGGTCACGAACTCACCGTCCACCCCGGCGTCGACAAGATTTCCTTCACCGGCGATCACCGCACGGCACAGAAGATCATGCAGGCGGCGAGCGGAACGCTGAAGCGCTGCTCGTTCGAGTGCGGCGGCAAGGCGCCGCACATCATCTTCGCCGATGCGGAGATCGAACACGCACTCGTCGTGGCGCTGCATAGCGCATTCCGCTCCACCGGCCAGTCCTGCTCGCTCGGGTCGCGGCTCTTCGTCGAACGACCCGTCTACGAAAAGGTGATCGCGTGGCTGGCGGAGCGCGCGTCGCGCATCCGGGTCGGCGCGCCGCTCGACAAGGCGACGCAGATCGGTCCGCAGACCTCGGCCGCACAGCTCGCCAAGACCGAGGGCTACATCGCCATCGGCAAGCAGGAAGGCGCGCGCCTCGTCACCGGCGGCGGTCGTCCCGACGGCTTCGCGAAGGGATACTTCATCGAACCGACCATCTTCGCCGACGTCGACAACCGCAGCAGGCTGGCCCAGGAGGAGATCTTCGGGCCGGTCCTCGCCATTCTGCCGTTCGACAGCGAGGAGGAAGTCGTCGCCAAGGCGAACGACATCGACTACGGCCTGGTATCCGGCTTGTGGACGCGTGACGTCACACGCGCCCACCGCGTCGCCGCGCGGATCCGCACCGGCGTGGTGTCGGTCAACACCTTCCGTCCGGTGCATTGGATGCTGCCCTATGGCGGCTACAAGCTCAGCGGAATGGGCCGCGAGAACGGCCTCTCCTCGCTCTACGAATACACCGCGATCAAGACGGTCGTGGTCAACCTCTCCGGCGACGCGCCGGCGGATCCGTTCGCCGACTGACGACATCGGCATCTCCACCGCCCCGCCGGCCAATCGGCGGACATCTCACCAGGCAAGAGTCGGATGCAGAAAGAAGCGCAATACGAGAAGCTCGGTAACTACATCGACGGGGCCTGGCTCACTGACACCGCCGCCGGCGAAGACGTGATCAACCCGGCGACGGAGACGGTGCTCGGCCGTCTGCCGCATGCGTCGGAACAGGATCTCGACCGGGCGCTGGCCGCAGCGGCCCGCGCGGCAGAAGGCTGGCGGAAGCGCCCCCCCGCCGAACGGGCTGCCATCATGAGAGCCGCAGCGGGGCTCATCCGCGAGCGCCTCGAGAGCA
>JBIQKL010000015.1:15030-18407 GCA_044506555.1 Hyphomicrobiales bacterium
CGGGCTGCCATCATGAGAGCCGCAGCGGGGCTCATCCGCGAGCGCCTCGAGAGCATCGCGGTCACCATGACGCTGGAGCAAGGCAAGCCGATCGCGGAAGCGCGGAGTGAGATCGCGCGCGCCGCCGACATGATCGACTGGTGCGCCGAGGAGGGTCGGCGGACCTACGGCCGCGTCATTCCCGCCCGCGAGGCGAATGTCCGCCAGATCGTCGTGCAAGAGCCGGTCGGCCCGGTGGCCGCGTTCACGCCATGGAACTTCCCCGCCTTCATCCCCAGCCGCAAGATCGGCGGCGCGCTCGCCGCCGGGTGCACCTGCATCCTGAAACCGGCGGAAGAAACGCCGGGCTCGGCGCTTGCGCTGGCCCGCGCCTTTCACGACGCCGGCCTGCCTGCCGGCGTGCTCAACATCGTCTTCGGCAAGCCGGCGGACGTCTCCCGCCGTCTGATCCAGTCGCCGGTCATCCGCAAGGTGACCTTTACCGGCTCGGTCCCGGTCGGCAAGCAGCTTGCCGCGCTTGCGGGCCAGCACATGAAGGCGGCGACGATGGAACTGGGCGGGCACGCGCCGGTGATCGTGTTCGGCGACAGCGATCCGGTGAAGGTGGCGCGGCTCAGCGCCGCTGCGAAGTTCCGCAACGCCGGCCAGATCTGCACCGCGCCGACGCGCTTCTTCGTGCACGCCGACATCCATGAGCGTTTCGCCGAAGCGCTCGCCGAAGCGGCGCAGACCATCAAGGTGGGCGACGGCATGGACGCCGGCGTCCGGATGGGTCCGCTGGCCAACGGCCGCCGCGTGACCGCGATCGGCGACCTGGTCGCCGATGCGCAGAGACGCGGCGGCAGGGTGCTGGCCGGCGGCCGGCGGCTCGGCAACAGCGGCTACTTCTTCGAGCCGACCGTGCTCGCCGACGTTCCCGACGACGCCGCGGTGATGACGCAGGAGCCGTTCGGCCCGGTGGCGATCGTCACGTCCTTCCGCGAGACGACCGATGCCATCGCCCGCGCCAACGGCCTGCCATTCGGACTCGCCGGCTATGCGTTCACCGATTCGCACGCCGCCGCCAACGCGGTGATCGACGGCCTCGAGGTCGGCGCGCTGTCGATCAACCGCTTCAGCGTGTCCGAACCGGAAGCACCGTTTGGCGGCGTCAAGGACAGCGGCTTCGGCCGCGAAGGCGGCATCGAAGCGGTCGCGACCTATCAGATCCAGAAATTCGTATCACACGGGAGCATCTAGCGTGGCCGCAAGTGCAGCATCGGGAGAGAACAAAGAGCAGACCATTACCGGCACGGGCGGTGAGATTCTCCTCCGCACGCTGCTGGCCAGCGGCGCCGACACCGCGTTCGGCGTTCCCGGCGAAAGCTTCCTCGGCGCGCTCGACGCGATGTACGATCTGCAGGACCGCTTCCGCTTCGTCATCTGCCGCCACGAGGCGAACGCCACGAACATGGCCGAGGCCGCCGGGAAGCTGACCGGCGCGCCCGGGATCGCCTTCGTCACGCGCGGGCCCGGAGCCTCGCACGCCTCCATCGCCGTACACACCGCCTTCCAGGATTCCACGCCGTTGATCCTGTTCGTCGGCCACGTCAACAGCGGCTTCCTGGATCGCGAGGCATTCCAGGAAATCGACTACCGCCAGATGTTCGGCAAGACCGCCAAGTGGGTGGTGCAGATCGACGACGGGGCTCGCATCCCCGAACTCGTGGGCCGCGCCTTTCATGTCGCCGTCAACGGACGCTCCGGCCCCGTCGTGGTCGTTCTTCCGGAAGACGTATTCACCGACACGTGGACGGCACCGGCGCCGACCGCCTACCGTCGCGCCGGAGCCGCACCTACCGCAACCGCGCTCGACGAGATGGACGGGATGCTGGCTTCTGCGGAGCGGCCGATCCTGGTGCTCGGCGGCGGCGGCTGGTCGGCGGAGGCATGCGCAGACATCCAGGCGTTCGCCGAGGCACACCACCTGCCGGTCGCGGTCGGCTTCCGACGGCAGGATCTCTTCGACAATCGCCACCCGCAATACATCGGCGACATGGGCCTCGGCATCGACAAGTCGCTCGTCGCACAGGTGCGCGAGGCGGACCTCCTGCTGGTCGTGGGCGAACGGCTCGGCGAGGCGACGACCAAGCACTACGCGATCATCGACATTCCCAATCCGACCCAGCGGCTGATCCACGTCCATCCCGATGCGAACGAGCTCGGCATCGTCTATCGCAGCGATCTGCTGATCAACGCGACGATGGGCGATTTCGCACGGGCCGCGCGCGCACGCCCCGCCGCTGCCCCGTCGCCCGGCCGACGCGCGTGGGTCGAACGTGGCCGCCAAGCCTACGAGCACAAGATCGCGCCGCGCCAGAACGCGCTGCGGATCGATATGGCGAAGGTGGTGACGCATCTCAGCGACACGCTGCCCGACGACGCGATCATCACCAACGGCGCGGGAACGTATTCCGGCTTCGTCCATCGCTACTTCCAGTTCCCGCGCTACGGGACGCAGCTTGCGCCGACGAGCGGGGCGATGGGCTACGGCCTGCCGGCGGCGATTGCCGCCAAGCTGTTGCACCCCGAGCGCGCCGTGGTCTGCTTCGCCGGCGACGGCTGCTTCCTGATGGCTTCGCAGGAACTCGCGACGGCGAGCCAGTACGGCATCGCCGTCATCGTCATCGTGCTCAACAACAGCAGCTACGGCTCGATCCGCATGCATCAGGAGCGCGAGTATCCGGGCCGGACCTTCGGCACCGGTGTCGTCAGCCCGGATTTCACCGCGCTCGCGGCCGCCTATGGAGCATATGCCGAAACCGTCGAGACGACCGAGGCCTTCCCCGGCGCGTTCGAGCGGGCGCAGGCGTCCGGCCGCCCCGCCCTGCTCGAGATCGAGATCGACATCGACACGATCATCGCCAACAACCCGCGGAAGTAGCGCGCCGTCGAGCACGAACATGCAAGGGAACGACATGGCGGGAAACCTGCTCAAGGCCCGGCTCGCCGCGAACCAGCCGAGCTTCATCTTCGCAGCCCGATTCGCACGCACGATCGACCTGGTATGGCTGGCCGAGGCAGCCGGCTTCCATGCCTTCTACGTCGACCTGCAACACAGCTCGATCGAGCTCGATACGACCGCGCAGATCTGCCAGGCCGCGCAAGCCACGACGGCGACCGCGCTGGTCCGCGTGCCAAGCCTCGAGCCCGGCCTGATCGCGCGCCTCCTCGATTCCGGCGCACAAGGGATCATCGCCCCTGACATCCGCTCCGCCGCCGACGCCACCCGCCTCGTCGAGGCGGCGCTGCTCGAGCCGCGGGGCCACCGGTCGGTCGCCGCCGGCATTCCCACGCCGCGGACACGCGGCATCGCGCCGGAAATGCTCAACGACGCG
>JBIQKL010000015.1:18507-22306 GCA_044506555.1 Hyphomicrobiales bacterium
TCGCGATGATCGAATCGCCCGAAGGCGTGGAGGCGGCTACGGAGATCGCCGCCGTAGACGGTATCGACGCGCTCCACATCGGCGCCAACGACCTCACCACGGCGATGGGCATCAAGAGCGAATTCGGCCACGAGCGCCTGCGCTCCACCATCGGCTCGATCATCGAGGCCGGCCGCGCGGCGGGCAAGCCCGTGCTCCTCGGCGGCATGCGCAAGCGGGAACACGTGGCGCCCTATGTCAGAATGGGTGCCGCACGGTGCTATTTCACCGGAGTCGACAGCACCTTCCTGCTCGCCGGCGCCAAGGCGAGCATTGCGGAGGCACAGGCCGCCGACCACGCGGCACGGGGCTGACGCACGAAACTCCCGCCCGGCGTCCGCTCGCCGATGCCGGATCTTCCGGTGTCGATATGGACTATCGGCCGCCGTGTCGCCTCCCCGCGGACGGAAGCCGACTTTTCCGCCGCTGCGACGATCTATCGCCGACCGCTCCGCGGTGACCCGTACCGCTCATGCTGCGAATCGCTTGCGCACGTGTATTCGTTTGTATACACTGATCTCCAACAGCCAACGAACGTTCTCAACTGAGGATCAGAATGTCAGACATTGCCAGCGACGTGATCATTGTAGGCGCCGGGAATGCCGCCTTGTGCGCCGCGCTGGCCGCGCTCGAAGAAGGTGCCTCCGTCATCGTGCTCGAAAGAGCGCCATATGAGGAGCGGGGGGGCAATTCGACCTTCACCGCCGGCGCCATTCGCTTTGCCTATCAGGGCCTCGACGATCTCCTGAAGGTCATGCCGGATCTCACCGCCGACGAGATCGCCAACACCGACTTCGGTACCTACGGCCGGGATCAGTTCTATGACGACATGGCCCGGGTGACGGAGTACCGGACCGACCCCGAACTGGCGGACATGCTCGTGTCGCGGAGCCTCGAGACCGTCGTCTGGCTCCGCGAGAACGGCGTCCGCTTCGTGCCGATCTATGGCCGGCAGGCGTTCAAGATCGACGGCAAGTTCAAGTTCTGGGGCGGGTTGACGGTGGAGGCATGGGGTGGCGGCCCCGGCCTCGTCGACGCGCTCACCGCCGCCGTCGAGCGAAAAGGCGGCCGAATCCTGTACAAGGCGCGCGCTCTGTCGCTGATCGCCGACGACGCCGGGGTGAGCGGCGTGAAGGTGAAGATCGACGGGGCGACCAAGGAGATCGCTGCTCATCGCGGGGTGGTGCTGGCGAGCGGTGGTTTCGAGGCGAACAGTGCCTGGCGCACCCGTTATCTCGGGCCGGGCTGGGACCTCGCCAAGGTGCGCGGAAGCCGTTTCAACACCGGCGACGGCATCGCCATGGCTCTCGCTGCCGGCGCCATGCCCTGGGGCAACTGGTCGGGCTGTCACGCCGTGGGCTGGGACCGCAACGCACCGGATTTCGGCGATCTCGCCGTGGGTGACGGGTTCCAGAAGCACAGCTACCCGTGGGGTATCATGGTCAACGCCACCGGTCAGCGCTTCGTCGACGAGGGGGCGGACTTCAGGAACTACACCTATGCGAAATACGGACGGGTGATCCTCAATCAGCCGCAGCAGTTCGCCTGGCAGATCTTCGACGCCAAGGTAACGAGCCTCCTGCGTGACGAGTACCGGATCCGACAGGTCACCAAGGTGCGCGCCGATACGCTCGAAGAACTCGCCGCACGTCTCGACGGGGTCGACAAGGCGGCGTTCCTGCAAACGATCGCCGATTACAACGCTTCGGTCGACGACAGCATCCCGTTCAATCCAAACATCAAGGACGGAAGGCGCACCAACGGCCTCGCCGTTCCGAAATCCAACTGGGCAAACCGCATCGACGAGCCGCCTTTCGAGGCATACCAAGTCACGTGCGGCATCACGTTCACCTTCGGTGGCCTCAAGATCGACCAGCACGGCCGGGTGCTCGACACCGACCTGGAACCGATCGTCGGCTTGCATGCTGCCGGTGAGCTCGTCGGCGGGCTGTTCTACTTCAACTACCCGGGCGGCACGGGCCTCATGTCCGGCGCAGTCTTCGGGCGTATCGCCGGACGCAGCGCGGGGAAGTCTTCTGTCCGACGCCCCGTGCCAGTTGCAGCCGACGCCGAAGCGCTATGAAGATCCTCGTCCCGGTCAAGCGGGTCGTCGACCCGAGCACCGTCGTCAGATTGCGCGCCGACGGCACGGGAGTCGAACTCGGCAACGTGAAAATGTCGATGAACCCGTTCGACGAAATTGCCGTCGAGGCGGCTCTGCAGCTTCGGGAAGCGGGAGACGCGTCTGAGATTGTCCTCGTGTCGGTCGGTCCGAAGGCGGCCGCGGAAACGATCCGAACGGGCCTTGCGATGGGTGCCGAGCGCGGCATCCTGGTGAAGACCGATCGGCGGACCGAACCGCTCATGGTCGCCAAGGTCCTCCGGGCGGTCGTCGAGCAGGAGAAGCCGGGCCTCGTCATCCTCGGCAAACAGGCAATCGACGACGACTGCAACCAGACCGGGCAGATGCTCGCTGCGCTTCTCGGCTGGGGCCAGGGCACCTTCGCCTCGAAGATCGCGATCGAAGACGAGACCATGGTGGCGGTCACCCGCGAGGTGGATCGGGGCCATCCGACCGTCCGCCTGCGCCTGCCTGCGGTCGTGACGACCGACCTTCGCCTTAACGAGCCGCGTTATCCGTCCTTGCCGAACATCATGATGGCCAAGAAGAAGCCCATCGCAGAGACCACGCCGGCGGAACTCGGTGTCGACGACACGCCGCGGCTCACCGTCGTCACGGCCAGCGAGCCGCCTTCGCGGGCGGCGGGCGTCAAGGTGGCTTCGGTGACGGAGTTGGTCGGGTTGCTGCGGAACGAGGCAAGGGTGATATGACGACGCTTCTCCTTGCCGAGCACGATGGCCGGGCACTGCTCGAGACGACGGCCCGGGCATTGCGCTGCGCGCAGGCGCTCGGGAACCCGGTCGACGTCCTGGTCGCGGGGCGGGATTGCCTCGAGGTCGCCCGTGCCGCGGCGTGCCTCGATGGCGTAGCGCGCGTGCTCCATGCCGATGCCGAGGTGCTCCACCACCAGCTCGCCGAACCGATGGCGGCCCTGCTGGTCTCGCTTGCCGACGATCATGACGCACTCGTGGCCCCGGCCACCCCGGCAGGCAAGGGCATCATGCCGCGCACCGCGGCACTTCTCGACGTGATGCAGGTCTCCGACGTCATCGCCGTCGTGGATTCTCGGACCTTTCAGCGGCCGACTTATGCCGGCGCCGTCATCGAGACGGTGCGCACGACCGACCCGCGAAGGGTGATCACCGTTCGGACGTCCGCCTTCGAGCCCGTCGGTGCAGGCGGCGATCCGGCCCCGATCACGTCGGTACCCGTCGCGATCTCGAACGAACTGTCCGAGGTGGCGGGCGATCCTCTTCAGGCCTCGGCGCGGCCGGACCTTGCGACGGCCCGAATCGTGATCTCCGGAGGTCGCGCGTTCGGATCCGCCGAACGCTTCTGGCAGCATCTCGAGCCGGTCGCAGACAAGCTCGGCGCGGCGATCGGGGCCTCTCGCGCGGCGGTCGACGCCGGATATGCTCCGAACAGCATCCAGGTGGGCCAGACCGGCGCGGTCGTGGCGCCGGACCTCTACATCGCCTGCGGCATTTCGGGTGCCATCCAGCATCTCGCGGGGATGAAGGCGGCCAAGGTGATCGTCGCGATCAACAAGGATGCCGAAGCGCCCATCTTCCGAATCGCCGATTATGGACTGGTGGGCGACGTCTTCGAGCTCCTGCCTGAGCTCGAAGAGGCGCTCGG
>JBIQKL010000015.1:22406-34062 GCA_044506555.1 Hyphomicrobiales bacterium
GCCGCAGGTGCTGGCCCGTTGCGCAAACGGTGACGAAACGAAAAACTCTCGTTGACGCCTGTTGTGATTGGTATACATTTGTCGACAAAGAATGGTGTAGAAAAAGACTGAGCTGGAGAAATTGAACTCCAGGACTGAGCTGCGGTGCGTCATCGGCTGATCAAGCCAGGCAAACGGGAGAGAGCGAGAATGCGACAGCTTATTCGATGGGGAATGGCGATCGGGGCCCTCACTGCGGCGATGGGTCTCGGAGTGACGGCGGGAGTCGCTCAAGGCTATCCGACAAAGCCGGTAAAGATCATCGTGCCCTTTGCGGCGGGCGGCGGTGCGGACACCATTTCGCGCCTGATCGCCGACCGGCTTTCGGTCCAGATCGGTCAGCCTTTCGTCGTGGAGAATCTTCCCGGCGGCAGCGGCGTGGTAGGCAACCAGGCGCTCGTGCAGTCCGATCCCGACGGCTACACGCTCATGATGGGCACGTCGTCGACGACCGCGGTCGAGTCTCTTTACGAACTGACCTACGACACGGTCGAGGATATCACTCCGATCGTCTCGATCGGTCTTACGCCGAACTTCGTCTTCGTATCGAACAACCTGCCTGTTACGAGCGTGAGCGAACTGGTGACCTACGCCAAGGACAATCCCGGCATGGTCACTCTGGGCTCGTCGGGCATCGGCAGTTCCCCGCACCTCGCCGGCGAACTGTTCGCCATGAAGAACGGCGTGGAGCTCCTGCACGTGCCTTACCAGGGCAACGGCGCCATCGTCGCCGATCTTCTTGCCGGCCGCGTGAACCTGCTCTTCTCGAGCTTCGGGGTGGCCGGTGAGCACGCGAAGGCCGGAACGGTCAAGATTGTCGGCATCTCGTCCACCAAGCGCAGCGACACCATGCCGGACGTGCCGACGGTCGCAGAACAGATCGGCTTCGAAGGCACCGAGGCCGGCAACTGGTACGGGCTTCTCGGACCGAAGGGCGTTCCGGAGGAGGTGACCACCGTTCTCAACGACGCCATGGCCAAGGTGCTGGCCGAACCGGAGACCGTGGCCAAGCTGGCTGCCTCCGGCGCCATCCCGATGCCCCTCACCGCGGCCGAATTCGCCGAGTACTACAAGAAGGATGTCGATCTCTGGGCCGGCATCGTGAAGGACGCCGGAATCGAGATTCCCAACTGACCGCACCTCGCTTGCCCGGCCGCAATTCTGGCGGCCGGGCAAGGCCCGCATTACGATATGGCAGCTGAGAAGGAAAAGTCGGCCATGGCTTCGGAGAAGGCACCCTACATCTTTGTGGCGCAGATGGACGTCGAGCCGGACAAGGAAGAGACGTTCAACCGCATCTACGACGAAGAACACGTGCCGAGCCTTCTCAAGGTTCCCGGCGTTCGGACCTGCTATCGCTACGCCCTGGTGAACTCCAGCAACGACCAGACGCCGCGCTACCTCGCGGTCTATGAACTCGATTCGCCCGAGGTCAAGGAGAGCCCCGAGTGGAAGGCGGCCCTCGAGGTCGGCGACTGGATCCGGGACGTGCGTCCTTACACCCTGAACCGGCAGCACGGCATGTTCCGCAAGCTCGGCTGAAGCGCCCTCGCCGGTCCTTTCCTCAACCGCCAGTTCGAGAGGCGACGATGCCTGATCTCGTTGAGCTTGCACGACGCGTCGGACTGGAGAGGACGTGGTCGCGGTACCCGGCCGAGGTAGAGAAGGCGATCGCCGACGCCGACCGCTTTCGTTCCCTGTATCGCCGCCCCGACGATCCCGCCGTCGAGCAGGTAATCACACATCCATTCCACGCGAAGAAGCGCGGCGTCTCCCGATGACTTCGCCGCATAGCCTCAGCGTGGCCGAAGCTGCCACGGGCATCAGGACACGGACACTCTCTCCGGTCGAACTTGTCGTCGACTGCCTGAAGCGAATCGAAGCTCTCGACCCGAAACTCAATGCCTTCATCCGCGTCGATCCGGAGATGGCGATCGCCGACGCGAGAGCGGCGGAGGCGGAGATCATGCGCGATGGGCCGCGCGGCCCGCTTCATGGCATTCCGGTCGGGTTGAAGGACATCTTCGACGTCAAGGGGATCCCGACCACCTGCCATTCGAAGCTTCGTCTCGACTACCTTGCGCCGGAGGATGCCGCCGTCGTCGTCCGGCTGCGCGACGGGGGAGCAATTCCCCTCGGCAAGCTCAGCACCCATGAATTTGCCTTCGGCGGTCCCTGCTTCGACCTGCCCTTTCCGCCTGCGCGCAATCCCTGGGATCGCTCGCGGCACCCCGGCGGCTCCTCGTCGGGGTCGGCCGTGGCGGTCGCCGCGCGGATGTTGCCGGCGGCGCTCGGCTCCGACACCGGCGGCTCGATCCGCAACCCCGCCGGCACCTGCGGCGTAGTCGGCATGAAGCCGACATACGACCTCGTGCCGCGCGAGGGCGTGTTTCCGCTTTCCCCATCTCTCGACCACGTCGGGCCGATAACGCGGACCGTGGCAGACAACGCGATTCTCCTGAACTGTATCGCCGGGCCCGCGACCGACGACTACACCGGCGACCTCTCGCTCGGGCTCAAGGGACTTCGGATCGGCTTCGTCCGCCATTTCCATGAGGCGGACGTACCGGCAACCGCCGAAGTGGCGGCGGCACTCGAGGAAGCCGCACGGACCTTCCGGCAGGAGGGTGCCGAGGTTCGTGACACCGTCCTGGTGCCGCTCGCCGAGTTCAACGCGATCAGCCGGGTCCTCCTGTTGAGCGAAGCAGCGGCCATCCACGAACGGCCCCTTCGCGAGCGACCCGAGGACTTCGCGGCCTGGACCCGCCAGCGCCTGCTCCCCGGCCTGTTCTTCTCCGCCGTCGACTACATCCAGGCGCAGCGTCGCCGCGCCGAACTCATCGCCAGCATCGATGCAGCCTTTGCGGATTGCGATGTGCTTCTGGTGGCCAACAGCATGGACGTGCCGTGCCGCATCGACGATCAGGAGAGCCTCGAACGGCTCCAGCCGCTCCATGCGCGTAGCGCGTTCAACGTCACCGGACATCCGGCACTCGCCATGATGTGCGGGCTCAGCGGCGAGGGCCTGCCGATTTCGTTCCAGCTCGCGGCACCGGCCTTTGCCGAGCGCCTGCTCTATCGCGCAGCCGCGGGCTACGAGCGGGCCACCCGCTGGCATCGCCTCGCCCCGGCCGACTGAGCCATGAGCGTCAAACGCAAAGATGTAGCCTCGGGCATCATCTTCCTGGTGATCGGCAGCGCATTCGCCGGCATCGCCTATGCGCAGCTCGGCATCGGCACGGCACTCCGCATGGGACCCGGCTTCTTTCCGCTGGTGCTCGGCATCCTCCTTGCGCTCCTCGGCATCGCAATCCTGGTGCGGGGCCTTCAGATGAGCGACGAACCGATCACCCGGCCCTCGTGGCGCGCCATCGTCGCCATCACGGCCACGCCGTTGATCTTCGCGCTGACCCTGCGTGGCCTCGGCATGATCGGTTCCGTGGCCCTGACCACGGCCACCGCCTCGCTCGCGACCGCCGAGGTGACGTGGCGCAACCGGATCTTGATCGTCGCCGGGCTGACGGCCGGGACAGTCATCCTGTTCGTCCAACTGCTCGGCCTGAATCTTCCCCTGATCGGCCGGTGGCTCGGAGGCTAGCGAATGGACATCTTCGCCAACCTCGGCCTGGGGCTATCCGTCGCGCTTTCGCTCGAGAACGCGTTCTACTGCTTCCTCGGCGTCCTCGTGGGGACTCTCGTGGGCGTCCTGCCCGGGCTGGGACCGACCGCCACGATCGCGATTCTCCTGCCGCTCACTTATTCGCTCGACCCGACCGCCGCGATCATCATGCTCGCCGGCATCTACTACGGGGCGCAGTACGGAAGCTCGACCACCGCCATTCTGATCAATCTGCCCGGCGAGGCCACGTCTGCCGTCACGGCCATAGACGGCTATCAGATGGCACGCCAGGGCCGTGCCGGCCCGGCTCTGGGCATCGCCGCGATCGGCTCGTTCGTCGCCGGAACGGTGGCGACATTCGTCATCGCGCTGTTCGCGCCGATGCTTGCGAGCGTGGCGCTGGAGTTCGGGCCGGCGGAGTACTTCTCGCTGATGGTGCTCGGCCTGATTTCGGCGGTGGTGCTCGCGCACGGCTCGGTATTGAACTCGCTTGCGATGACGACCTTCGGCCTGCTCGTCGGCCTCATCGGCACCGATATCCATTCCGGCGTTCCCCGCTTCACCTTCGGCATGCCGAATCTCTTCGATGGCTTCAGCATCGTCGGCGTCGCCGTGGGCCTGTTCGGCATCGCCGAGATCCTCCGCAACCTCGAGGGCCACACCGACCGCAGCATACTGAGCGGAAAGGTCACGCATCTCTTGCCGAACCGGAAAGACCTCAAGGCCTCCGGCTGGCCGATCGCGCGGGGCACGCTCCTGGGCACCATCCTGGGCGTGCTGCCCGGGGGCGGCGCGCTCCTTTCCTCGTTCGCGTCCTATGCCGTCGAGAAGCGTCTTTCGCGCACGCCGCAGCGCTTCGGCCACGGCGCCATCGAAGGGGTCGCCGGTCCGGAATCGGCGAACAATGCAGGCGCCCAGACCTCCTTCATCCCGATGCTGACCCTCGGCATCCCGAGCAACGCCGTGATGGCCCTCCTGGTCGGCGGACTGCTGATCCACAACATCGCGCCCGGCCCGAACGTCATGAACCATCGCCCCGACCTCTTCTGGGGACTGATCGCCTCGATGTGGATCGGCAACCTGATGCTGCTTCTCCTCAACCTGCCGCTCATCGGCATCTGGGTGAAGGTGGTGCAGATTCCGTATGTCGTGCTGTTTCCGGCGATCATCGTGGTCGCGACCATCGGAACCTACAGCATCCAGTTCAACACCTTCGATCTCTACGCGATGGCGCTGTTCGGGCTGCTCGGCTACGTGCTGATCAAGCTCGACTGCGAGCCGACGCCGTTCCTGCTCGGCTTCGTGCTCGGGCCGTTGCTCGAGGAGAACCTACGCCGCGCGATGCTGTTCTCGCACGGCGATCCGAGCGTGTTCATCACCCAGCCGATCAGCGCGGGGCTGCTCGCACTCGCCTGCATCATGCTGGTCATCGTCACCGTACCGAGGATCGCCCGCGGTCGGCAGGACGTCTTCGTAGAGGATTGACGGCGGCGATGCAGAAGACCCGCATGACAGCGCTCGTCGATCCGGCTGCCGCCACGAAGCCCGAGCTTCTCGTCTACATCCTGCTCACGCCCGAGCGGCTGGCCGTGCTCCGCGAGCGTTTCGTCGTCCATCTCGCCACCGACCGCGCAGAGCGCACCGCCGTCACGGCGGAGGTCGGCCGAGACGTCCGGTTGCTTCTCACCGACGGATCGATCGGCGTCAGCGACGAGCAACTGGCGCTCATGCCGGCGCTCGAATTCATCGCCGCATCCGGGGCCGGCTACGAGGGCATCGCCCTCGCGGCGGCGAAGAGACGCGGCATCGTCGTCGTTCACGGGCGCGGCGCCAATTCGTCCTGCGTGGCCGACCATGCGATGGCGCTGCTGCTCGCCGTCGTCCGGGACGTGCCGGCGCTTGATCGCGCCATCCGCGAGGGGCAATGGCCGCGGCGCGACCGCCCGCAACTTGCAGGCAAGACGCTCGGCATCATCGGTCTCGGAGAGATCGGCAGCGCCATCGCCCGTCGAGGCGAGGCGTTCGGCATGGCGATCGCCTATCATGCGCGGCGGCCCCGTCCCGTCCCCCACCGCTACTTCGACACGGTGCTCGGTCTCGCGTCCGCCGCCGACATCCTGGTCATCGCCGCACCTGGCGGCCCCGACACACGTCATCTCGTCGGCGCCGAGGTGCTGGCGGCACTCGGGCCGGATGGCTTTCTCGTCAATGTCGGCCGCGGATCGGTAGTCGACACGAAGGCGCTGATCGCCGCGCTGCGCGACGGCACGATCGCGGGTGCCGGAATAGACACGTTCGAGAACGAACCCAACATCGCGCCAGAGTTCCGGAGCCTGCCGAACATCGTCATGACGCCCCATGGCGCCGGCTATGCGCCCGAAACCGCGGAGAACACGTTTCAGCTCTTCCTGCGCAACGTCGAGGCCCACCTGGCCGGGAAGCCTCCGCTGACCCCCGTACCATGACGCCTCGCTGACCTGCGCAGCGTGAAGAAGGCCTCCCCACGTCGGGGCAGCAGAGAGGAGATGATCATGGAAATCCGTCGGATACCCGAAACGTTCGCCGGCGAGATCGTCGGTGCGGACCTCAGTCAGCCGATCGGCGAATCGGATTGCCGAACAATCGCGGCCGCGATGGACCGTTACGGTGTCTTGGTGGCACGCGATCAGAAGTTCGACAACGATACGCAAGCCGCCTTTGCGCGGCGTTTCGGCGAGCTCGAAGTATCCTCGCAGATCTACCGGTCCGCCAACACGCACCGTATGGCATCGCAGCAGGCCATCATCGATGTCTCGAATATCGGGCCGGACGACAAGCCCCGCGACCGCGACGATCGCCAGCGTCTCGAATCGCTGTCCAACCGGCTCTGGCACTCCGATGCCTCGTTCCGGCCGATCGTCGGCGCCTGGTCGATGCTGTTTGCCTATGTGGTGACGCCGGACGGCGGCGAAACCGAGTTCGCCGATACGCGCGCCGGCTACGACGCGTTGCCGGAGGACACCAAGACGCTGATCGCCGACCTGCAGGCGGAGCACGTGTACGGATATTCCCGCGCCCACCTCGGCTTCCCGAGCCATTCCGAGGAAGAGCAGAAGGCGCTGCCGCCGGTACGGCATCCCCTCGTGCGCGAGCACGCGGGTTCAGGCCGGAAGGCGCTGTATCTCGGTGCCCACGCCTCGCACATCTTCGGCTGGCCGGTGCCCGAGGGCCGGGCTCTCCTCTTCGAACTTCTCGAGCACACCACGCAGCCGCAGTTCCGGTACCGTCATAGCTGGCAGGTCGGCGACTTCGTGATCTGGGACAACCGCATCACCCTGCACCGGGGCCTGCGCTACGACCCTGCGCACCGGCGCGATCTGCGACGCGTCACCACCCGAGACACATCCGACTCCCAGCAGGCCGCCTGACCGCCGACCGCGGTCGCGCCTGCCCTCCCGGGCTGCAGCCGTCCTCGTGGCGGCTGCAGTTCGTTTCGGCCCCGCACGCCCCAGGATCCGCGACAACTCCGGCGGCATCGCGGCAGGGCTGCGATATGTCAGTCCCGGGCAAGCGCGGCGAGCATGGCGCGGTAGTCCGGGTCGCTCCCGGCGGACGGCGTATCCGCCTCGGAGAACTTCCGATGCGCCTTCTCGATCGTGCGGGTGATCGCCGTGGACATGATCGGCTCGATGCCGATGCCTTCGAGCGTGCCGGCGGCTTCCGTCATCTCCGTCACGCGGCGCGCACCGTGCAGGCGCGTTCGGCCGATGTAATAGGTCGCGGTCTTCCGCCAGTCGATGCCCGGGAACGTCGTATTGACCGAATCGAGGATCCGTTCGGTGACACCCGTCCGCTCGGCGGCGGTCAGACTCTCGATCAGGAGGGCCTCGACGCCCTTGACGATCACGCTGCGGATCATCTTCACCGCGCAAGCCTGGCCGATGCGGTCGCCGACGACCTCGCAATCCATGCCGATCGCCCGCATCGACGCGGCGGCCCGCTCCGCTGCCGGGCCGGCCAGGAGGATCGGCACCCTATGCCGGTAAGGCGGCACCCGCGCCATCACCGCGCCCTCCACGAAGTCTCCCGACCCCTCTCCGATCGCCGCTCCGACCTGCTCCTTTCCGGCCGGCGAGATGGAATTGAGATCGACGAATATCTGTCCCGGCGCGAGATGCGGAGCCGCCGACCGGCCGACCGCTTCAGCCGCGGAGCCGACGACCAGCGACAGCACGACATCGGCGCCGCGCACCGCGTCGGCCATGCTGTCGCACACGGTCACGCCCAGAGCCTCCGCCTGCTCCCGGAGTCTCGCCGAAGCCTCGGGGTCCGCGAACCGGACGTCGAAGGCCGACAGGGCTGCTTTGCCCTCCTCGGCCAAACCTGCTGCGATCGACTGCGCGGCCTCACCGAAGCCAAGTAGCGTCATGCGGATCATCGGATGTTCCTTTCGGGCTCAATAGCTGCGTGATCGACGCGTCAGGAGTCGTCGCTCGGGGGCGAAGCCTCGGATGGGCGGGCGCTGCCGAGACGATGGCCGAAGACCACGAAGATGAGGCTGGTCAGCGGTATCATGATGAAGATTCTGACCACGTGGAAGGCGGTGACCATGACCGGATCGGCATGGACCAGTTCGGCGGTCAACGCCATTTCGGTCAGGCTGCCGGGCGCCGCGGCAAGGACCATCGTCTCCCACTCGATGTCCGCCCCCCAGCTCACGAACAAGCCGAGCCCACAGCAGAGCGCCATCACGACGACGGTGGATGCCACCACGACCGGAAGCTCGGCGCGGGCTCTCGCGATCTGACGGCGGCTGAAGACGGTTCCAAGCCACGTGCCGAGGAGAATCTGTCCCGCCGCAAGAACGGCCGGCGGCGTGCCGCCGGCAGCGACTCCGGTCGCCGCGACGAGGGCGGCGGCGATCAGCGCCCCGAGGAAGAAGGCGTTCGGTATCCGCAATCTCGCGAAAACCATGCCGACGACACCGCACCAGGCCAGAAACGGCGGCACCATCCACCACTGGAGCGTCGAGGAGGGACGCACTGCGGCGGCCACCTCGACGTTCTCCAACCAAACGACAAGGGGCGGCAGGATCAGCACGATCATCGCGATGCGCAGAGTCTGCCCGAAGACGATCGGTCCGGTCCGGAGGCCGTACCGTACGGCGATGTTGGCGGTCTCGATCGGTCCGGCGGGGATGCACACCAGACACAGCGTGCCGAGGTCGAGCCGTGACAGCCGCGCGGCGATGATCGCCACCGCGCCGCCGAGTAGCAGCGTCGCCAAGCCGAGCAGGACCATCCAGGCGGCCGACGCTGCGGCCACTCCGAGGGTCGTCGCGGTCAACGTCATGCCGATGGCGCCGGCGACGGTGACCTGGCCGAGAAGGCGGGTCACCGGCGGCACCGGCGCCTCCCACCCGGCAAGCGCCACGGCGCCGCTGGCAAGCAGCGGGCCGATCATCCAAGGCAGTGGAACCGCAAGCGCCGACGCGATCCCGCCCGACAATGCCGTAAGCCCGTACAGGGCAAGAAGCTGCAGTGGCTGAGGGAGGCGCTGCATTCGACGTTCTTGTGGGACGAGGTCGCTATCTCCGGAGAGGCGCCCCCGGCGCGTCCTCGCCCGAGATGCGTGTCAGCTTGCGGACCCGCCGCAGGTCGCTCGGCACGGGCTGGCCCGGAAAGAGCGAGGGCCAGGCGCGCGATGCCACCTCCCCGACGTAGAGACTGCCCGTGGAATCGAGTGCCAGACCGTGCGGCGACGTGAACTGGCCCGGCCCGTTGCCGGCAGCGGGCGTCGTCGCCAGGCGTGCCAGCACCTTGCCGTCATGGGTGACGATGGTGATCCGAGGACCGAGATTCGGTCGATCGCGATTGACGGACATGTAGGGGGCGATCTCGCCGATATAGCAGAGCGGGCACCGTCCCGGCGTCAGCAACAGCGCGCTCGGTCGATGGAAGTTGTTGAGCTGCGTCTCGTAGCGGCCATCGCCGTCGAAGATCTGGATGCGATGGTTCTCGCGGTCGGCGACATAGACCCATCCGTCGGCATCGCAGCAGATGTTGTGGGGGAAGTTGAACTGGCCCGGCTCGATGCCGGGTTCCCCCCAGGACAGGATCCGGCGGCCGTCGGGGGCGAACTTGTGGACGCTGGCATTTCCATAGCCGTCCGAGACATAGAGGTCGCCGTCCGGCGAAAGGGCGGTATGGGTGCAGCGGTTGAACGGTCGCCCGCTCATGGCGGGGCTCGGACTGCCCGGGACACCGAGCGTGAGCAGCACCTTGCCGTCAAGCGTGCATTTGCGGACGGTGTGGTCGCCGTCGTCGGTGCAATAGATGCAGTCGTCCGGCCCGATATGGAGGCCGTGCGGATTCCTGAAGACGCCTTCTCCCCAGGTCGCGAGCAGTTCGCCTTCAGTCGATACGACGACCATCGGGTGCGGACCGCGATTGAAGAGATAGACACGGTCGCGACGGTCGACGGCGACCGCAGAAACGTCCCCGAGCACGATGTCCTCCGGGAGCTTCGGCCAGACATCTTCGCCGCGGAACGTGTACTCCCCGCTCCCCAGGATGACACTCATCGACTGCGTCCCTCCTGAGCCGCCACGTGCGGGTCGGAGCGAACGCCGATGCCGCGCATGAACTGTTCGCGGATCAGCACCGGATCGCGGTGGGTCGTGCCCACGGCACGCTGATGATCGATCCGCGCGCCGATGAACGACGGACCGTCCCGGGTCAGCGCCGCGTCGACGAGGGCTTCGAACTCCGCCCCGCTCCCCGCCCAGTTGCTCTCGGCGAGGCCGCTGGCGCGCGCCAGGCGGACCAGGTCGGCCACCGTATCCGTCGTCGTCGGCTGGCCGCCGGTGATCTGGTAGGCACCGTTGTCGAGGGCGATGAGGGTGAGGTTGGGCGGCCGTCGTGCGGCAATGGTGCCGAGCGCACCGAGCTGCATCAGGATGGACCCGTCGCCCTCTATGGCAACGACCTGCCGCTCCGGCTGCGCGATGGCGACGCCCAGGGCGATCGGAAAGGCAAGGCCCATGCTGCCGAGCATGTAGAAATTCTGGGCCCGCGGGCCGGTCGCCCAAAGATCGAAATTGGTGAAGCCGATTCCGGCGATCACGGCCTCGTCGTGCGTCAGCCTGGCGACGAGGCGCTTCATGAGCTCGAAGCGGTTCATGACGGCGGCGACGGCCGGGTCGGAATTGCGCGTCATCGTCAGCCCTCTCTCTTCTCGACCTTGCCGCCGGTCAGCAGCGGCGACAGGATCAGGGCCGTCGGCGCCTGGGTGGCGACCGCCTGCCGCACCGAACGGGTGACGATGAACTCCGCCTCGTCCAGCCGCGTGATGGTGTGGTGTTCGATGCCGATCGAGTCGAGAATGGGCCGCATCGTCCGGCACACGATCGCCTGGCCGGGGTTGAACTCGCCGAGCGTGCCACGCTCGGAGACGACCATGACGAGCGGAATCTGATAGGGCGCGACGAGCGACGCCAGGGCGTTGGGCAAGGTCGCGAAACCGCTGGTCTGCATCAACGCCACGCCAAGCAGCCCGCCGAGCCAGGCACCGCTGACGATCCCGACGGCCTCTTCCTCGCGCGTCGCGGAAAAGGTGACGATATCGGGATCGTCGTCGAGCCTGCGGAGAAGCGGCGACAGCACGTTGTCGGGCACGTTCACGGCGAGGCGCACCCCGCTCTGCTTCAGGGCCTCGTACACTACCGCGTGCCACACCGGAACAGGCCGCGCCTCGACTACCTCCATGGAATTCTCCACTCCCAGGCTGCATCCCCACGGCGTCTCGACAATGCCGCTCGTCTCTGTGTACACTTGATCACAGTTGTCGACAACGTCTCTTTCTCGTGAAACTTCGGCGGAGTCGGGCGCAGGCCGCGACAGCGCAGGTTCAAGGGCGGGTCGGCGATGATCGCCCTCGCCGTCGCGTTCTTTCGCGGCCCCGCCGCGCGCCAGGGAATTCAGACGCACCGGGTTCGCTTTTGGGCCGGATGCCGGGCTT
>JBIQKL010000015.1:34162-51123 GCA_044506555.1 Hyphomicrobiales bacterium
CCGCTCTTGCTGTCGTAGATGATGCGGTGGTCGGCATCGGAGGCCGAGCCGCCCTTGGTGAAGGCGCTGTTGGCGAGGCTGCCCGTCGCGAGGCCGGCGAAGATCGCGCTCGACAGGTGGATCGTGTCGTCCTTCGAGGTGAAGTCCTTGATCTTGTCGACGTTGTTCGGCCCCAGCGCGGTGTCGAAGACGAAGGCGTCCTTGCCCTTACCGCCTTTCAGCGCATCCTTGCCGCCGGCGCCGTTCAGCACGTCGTCGCCCTTGCCGAGGTCGATCTTGTCCTTGAAGTCGGTGCCCTTGTACTTATCGTCCTTCTTCGTTCCCTTGACCTTGTGGCCCTGGGCATTGACGAACGAGAGCAGGAGGCTCGGGTCGGACGTGCCGCCGCCCTCGTGCGCGCCGCCCATCAGGGCGTAGACGGTGTTGTGGAGGTCGCCGCGGACGTTCTCCGGGTTGGAGATCTTGAGGCCGGAGATTTCGACCGTGTCGGTGGTATGGGCGATCAGGCCCTTCTTGTCGGTCTTGAACTCGCCCCCCTTCTTGTAGCTCTTGCCGAGGGTCGCAAGCGTCACCGACTTGAGCGTCCCCGAGACGGTATGGCCGGTGAAGTAGTAGAACAGGTCCTTGCCCTCGAGGACCATCACCTTGGTGTCCTTCGGATTGGCTTCGACCTTGTCGAGAAGCAGAAGCTGCTTCCCGTCGTACTCGCCTTTGCCGCCGAGGAAGATGGGGAATCCGTCCATGGCGAAGTCGGCGAAGTAGTCGTCGACATAGGCGTTGTAGTCGACGCCCTTCTTGCCGCCGAGCTTGATCTTGATCATGTCCGTTCCTTTCCGTGTGGGTTGCGGGTCGCCTCAGCCGCCGAACCGGATGGCGCGCGCGACCCCGTGTTGAAGCTGTTCGAAGCAGGGACCGGGAAGCGCTGGGAGCACCGTCCCGATCCCTCCTCCTCGGCGCGCGGCCACCGTTTGGCGAAAGGTCTGGCCGCCGCGCTCCGTGTCCTGTCGGGGGCGTCCCCGCGGGTGCGGGGAGCCCGGCAACTCCCGGGCGGACGATGAGGCCGCCTAGAGGATGAAGTCGGCTTCCTTCATGTTCATCGCCTTCGAGAGCTGGATCGCGAAGTCGGCCTTGCCGTCGCCGTCGATGTCGCCGGAGATCAACGTCTTGCCGCCCTTCTTCTGGTAGTGCAGCTCGCCGGCCTCGCCGCTGAACTTGGACTTGCCGATGTAGTCGAAGGCGCCGCTGTCGTTGAGCGGATCGATGGCGGAAAGATCGATCTTGTCGCCCTGCTTGCGGTTGAAGTCCTGGATGACGTCCCGGCCCTTGCCCTTCACCGTCGAGTCCGAGGCGAACTGGAAGACGAAGGTGTCGGCGCCCTTGCCGCCCTTGAGCACGTCCTTGCCGGCACCGCCGATCAGGATGTCGTCGCCCTTGCCGCCGTTCAGCTTGTCCTTGCCGGCTCCGCCGATCAGGGTGTCGTCGCCCTTGCCGCCGACGAGCTTGTCCTTGCCCGCACCGCCGTCGAGGATGTCGTCACCCTTGCCGCCCTTGAGCTTGTCCTTGCCGCCGTAGCCGAAGATGACGTCATCGCCCTTGGTGCCCTTGATCTTGTCCTTGCCCTCCTTGCCGGCGATGGTCGGCTCGAGCACGTCGGTGACCTCGATGGTGAAGGTCTTGGTCGAGGTGTTGCCGCCCGCGTCGCTGACCGTCACCGCGATCTCGTGGCTGGACTTGGTCTCGAAATCGAGGCCGGCCTTGAGGCGGAGCTGGTCGCCGACGATCTCGAACTTCTGGTCGGCGTCGGCGGAGAGCGCATAGGTGACGGCGCCGCCCTCCGGGTCGTTGGCCGAGAGCACGGCCACCACCGAGCCGATCCCGGCGTCCTCGACGACGCTGGTCGCCGACAGCGCAAGCCCCACCGGCGGCAGGTCGGAGACGAGCGCCACCTGCTGGTCGACGAACTGCAGCAGCTCGATGTTGCGGAGCGTCGCCACCCCGTCCGCCGGGTTCGAGCGACGGTCGGTGACCGTGGTCACGCCGCCCGCGGTGACGATCCCGTAGTCGGCGTAGTTGCCGGTAAAGACGAAGGTGTCGACGCCCTCGCCCCCGTCGACGTTGTCGTTGCCGCCGCCGCCGGCAAGGATGTCCTCGCCGCCGCCGCCGTTGATCGTGTCGCCGAACCGGGTGCCGACGTAGGCGTCGTTGCCCTCGGAGCCCAGGAAGGTCTGGGCGTATGCGTCGAGCTGCTCGGCGAAGAGCGCGAGGCGCGCCGGATCCGCAGCCGAGCCGTACATGTGGGCGACGGAGAAATTGTGCACCGCACCGGTCGCTTCGACCTCGGCCTCCGGCGTCAGCCCGTTGAACAGGTCGAGGCCGGTGATCTTCAGTGCGGCGTCGCCGCCCGTGAAGTAGCCGTTGGCGTCGTAGGTCCCGCTGCCGCGCGTGCCGTACTCGATTGTGTTGATCGTGCCGTGCACGGTGTGGGAGCCGAAGAAGTACTCGATGTCGCCGTGGGCCAGCACGTACTTCGACGCCGCATCGGTGCCGAAGCCGATCATCATCTCCTCGCCCGAGAACTCGGCGCCGTTGTCGAAGACCGGGAAGCCGCCGCCTGCGGTATCGGCGAGGAAGCCGCCCAGGATGAAGGCGTCGAAGTCGATGCCGTCCGAGCCACGCGCGTCGATGGTGATCGATCCCACCGGCCCGCTTTCGTCGACATCGGTGACCGCGACCGTGAAGTCCTCCGTCACCTCGTTGACGCCGTCCGAGACCTTGACCGAGATGCCGTGCGAGGGCGCGGTCTCGTAGTCGAGGCCCGCTTTCACCCTGAGCTCGTTGCCGACGATCTCGAACAGCCCGCCCGCGTCGTCGGTCAGCGTGTAGGTGAGCGGCTGTCCCTCCGGATCGGTCGCCGACAGGATCCCGACCACCGCGCCGACCAACGCATTCTCGGCAACCGTCGCGGAAGACAGGGCAAGGCCGGTCGGCGGGAGATCGCCGCCGATCGGCGTCTCTTCCTTGGTCACGAGGTTGACGAGCACGTCGTTGAAGCGGACGTACTCCATCGTCTTCAACGTGTCGTAGTCGGTCGCCGACTTGACGTTGAGGTAGGTCGCCGACGAGTAGATGTAGAGATCGTAGTCGGCGCGGTTGCCGTCGACGACATAGGTATCGACGCCGTCTCCGCCCTCGATCGTGTTGGTGCCCGTGCCGCCGGTGATCTCGTCGTTGCCGCCGCCGCCATAGAGGGAATCGTTGCCGGCGCCGCCTTCGAGGACGTCGTTGAAGGCCGACCCCGTGAAGACGTCGTCGAAGGCCGAACCGACGAAATGCTGGGCATAGTCGTCGAGGGAGTCGGCGTACTTGTCGAGACGCGCCTGGTCGGCTGTGGCGCCGTACATGTAGGCGACCGCGAAGTTGTGGACCGGCCCGTTCGCCTCGATCTCGGCCTCTTCCGTCCCGTTGGCCGGAATCGGATTGTTCAGGCCGAGGCCGGTGATGGTGAGCTCGGCCGCCCCGCCATGAAAGTAGCCGTCGGCGTCGTAGGTCCCTTCGCCACGGGTGCCGTACTGGATGGTGTTGATCGTGCCGGCAACCGTGTGCGTGCCGAAGTAGTATTCGAGTTCGCCGTGGGCGAAGACGTACTTCGATGCCGGGTCGGTGCCGTATCCGATGAACATCTCCTCGCCGGAGAAAGCGGCCCCGTTGTCGAACACCGGGAAGCCGCCACCGGCAGCGTCGGCGATGAAGCCGCCGCGGATGAAGGCCTCGAAATCGATGCCGGCGGTGGCGGTCGAGGCGTCGACGGTGATCGTGCCGGCGGAGCCGAGCGGATTGCCGTCGGCATCCGTGGTGATGATCTTGAAGGTCTTCTCCGTCGTCAGCCCGCCCGAATCGGTGGCGACGACCGTGACCGAGTGGCTGAGCACGCCGCCGAGGTCCTTCACGACCAGCTGGTCGTCGACGATCTCGAAGGCGCCGGAATCATTGGCGATCGAATAGGTGAGCGTCTCGCCGGTGTCGGGATCGGTCGCCGAGAGCGTGCCGACGACCGTGCCGGCGGGCGAATCCTCGATCACCTTGGCGTTCGACAGCGCGACATTCGTCGGCGCCTCGTTGACGTCGCCGACCGTGATCGTGATCGTCGTGTCCGTGATCTCGCCGCCGACGTCGGTGGCGCGGACGACGACGTCGTAGGACGACTGCGCCTCGTGGTCGACCGCGATGCCGAGCACAAGCTTGTCGCCGTCGAGTGAGACGACGCCCCACGGATTGCTGACCAGGGAGAAGGTGACCGCGCCCCCTTCGGGATCGGTGGCCGAAAGGGTCCCGATGACGGTGCCGACCGCCGCGTCCTCGGCGACCGTCGCGTTGTCGATAGAGACATCGGTCGGCGCCTCGTCGAACATCGGCTCGACCGCGAGGAGGAGCTCCGTCGTCGTCGTTGCCGGAGCGTCAGGGTCCTGGTCATCGATCGACACGGTGAGGACCGCTGCGGTCTCGTCGTGGAGGTCGGTGAGGAACGTGAGATTGCCCCCCGAGATGAATGCGTTGATGTCGGCGACCGTGCCGGTGAGCGTCACCTCGGTTTCGGTTCCCCCGACCGTGACGCCGCCCCCGGTCACCGCCGACAGCGTGCCGCGATCGACGGAGAAGGTGACGACCACCGGACCTTCCAGGTCGTCCGCGAAGCTGACGCCGGTGACCGCCGTGTCCGCGTTCTCGTTGACCAGGAGCGACGGCGAGCCCGACGCGATGCGGACGTAACTGGTGGCGCCGCCACCGCTGTCGCGGACGTCGCCGGAGCTGAGCAGGTCGGGCGCACCGTCGCCGTTGAAGTCGTCGGTCGCGATGTTGACGAACTCCGATGCCGTCGTATGGACGGCCGATTCGATCACGTGCTCCTCGAAGCTGCCGTCCGTCTTCTGTTCGAACCAGGACAGCGTGCCGCCACCGGACGGAGTCGTCGCCATCGACGGCGCGACGATGTCCAGGCGACCGTCGCCGTTGATGTCCAGAATCTTGAAGTCGACGGTCGGCGGCAGGCCGCCGACCCGCCCCGAGGCCACGACCTCCGCATCGGAGAACGTTCCGTCGCCATTGCCCCTGAGCAGGTAGATTCCCTGGTCATTGGCGCTGATCGCGACAGCGTCGAGATTGCCGTCACCGTCGACGTCGGCGACCTTGACGTTCTCGAGCCCGTAGCGAAGCCCGAGTCCCTCCTTGAGGGACTGGCTGTCCGCCGACGTGAAGCCGCCGTTCCCGTCGCCGAGATAGGCGACGAAATCCGCGGTCGAGGTCGTGGCGACGAAGTCGAGCGATCCGTCGCCGTCGAGGTCGCCGATGGCAACGCTGTAGACGCCGGTGACGCCGGTGGCGATCGCGACCTCGGAGAACGTGCCGTCGCCGTTGTTCTCCTGCATGTTTATGGCGCTGGAGCCGAGCGTGACGACGTCGAGGTCGCCGTCAGCGTCGAGGTCGGAGACGGCGATGACCTGCTGGGTGCCCGCGGCAAGCTGCTGCGCCGTGCCGAAGGTGCCGTCGCCGTTGCCCTTGTACCAGACGGTGGTCTCGTTCGCGTGGTCGACGCTCGCGAAATCGACGTTGCCGTCGCCGTCGAGGTCCGCAAGCATCGTCCGCCAGGCGAGGTTCTCAGTGATCTGCGCCCCCAGCGTGAAGCTGCCGGTGCCGTCGTTGAGCATCACGTAGACGCCGGGGTCGCCGAGGTAGGTCCCGACCACCAGGTCGAGGTCGCCGTCGTTGTCGACGTCCGCGACGTTCACGTTCACCACGCCGCGCGGCGCTTCGGTGACCGCCTCGCCCGGCAGGAAAGCGAGGCCGTCGCTGTCGATGGTGATCGTGGGTGCTTCGTTCGTGCTCATCGTCGTTCCTGCTCATAAGGGGACTACCCGCAGCACGCCGCGGGCCGCCGTGCGGAGGCCGCAGCGTCGGGTATCCGGCGCCGTCACAAGCCGGTCCTGTTCGCCGAAAGCGCTCGCTTTCAGCGTTCTTCTGCCGGCGATTTGTTGGCTGGGCGGCCCGGAGACGTGCTGGGCGAAGACCTGGCTAGAGACCCGAGGCGATCAATCGCGAGGAAGCGCCCTCGTCGTTTGCCGACCACATTCAGGACATCGCGACGATACTCGTGGATATGAGTACGTCAACACATATCGGCGTGGTTGTATTTAGAACAACTAAGACATTCCAGTTCCACGCGATGCATCACCTTCCTCACCTCGCAGGGCGGGGCGGGCGACATCACCGGGCTATCGCGATCTCGACGGTCTCGCCGCCGCCGTTCTTCCACGGCATGCGGCGAACGTTCCCCGGACCGAGCCGGCGCAGCGTCATCGATCGAGAATGCCGGGCAGGTCGAGACCCTGTTCGCGGGCACAGTCGATCGCGATCTCGTAGCCGGCATCGGCATGGCGCATGACCCCGGTGGCGGGGTCGTTCCACAGCACACGACCGAGCCGAGCCGCAGCGTCGTCGGTCCCGTCGGCGCAGATCACCATGCCGGCATGCTGGGAGAAGCCCATGCCGACACCGCCGCCGTGGTGGAGCGACACCCAGGTCGCGCCCGACGCGGTATTGAGGAGCGCGTTGAGCAGCGGCCAGTCCGACACCGCATCGGAGCCGTCGCGCATTGCCTCGGTCTCGCGGTTGGGAGAGGCGACCGAGCCCGAGTCGAGATGATCGCGGCCGATGACGATCGGCGCCTTCAGCTCCCCGTTCCGCACCATCTCGTTGAAGGCGAGGCCGAGGCGATGGCGGTCGCCGAGGCCGACCCAGCAGATGCGCGCCGGCAGGCCCTGAAAGGCGATCCGCTCGCGCGCCATGGCGAGCCAGTTGTGGAGGTGGGCGTTGCCGGGCGTGAGCTCGCGCACCTTTTCATCGGTGCGATAGATGTCCTCGGGGTCGCCCGAGAGCGCCGCCCAGCGGAACGGCCCGATGCCGCGGCAGAAGAGCGGACGGATGTAGGCCGGCACGAAGCCGGGGAAGGCAAAGGCGTTCTCGAGCCCCTCGTCCTTCGCCACCTGGCGGATGTTGTTGCCGTAGTCGAGCGTCGGCACGCCCTGCTCCCAGAAGCCCACCATGGCGGCGACGTGCTCGCGCATCGAGGCCCGGGCGGCCTGCTCGACCGCCTTCGGGTCGCGCTCGCGGCGCTCGCGCCACTCGGCCATGGTCCAGCCCTTCGGCAGGTAGCCGTTGACCGGATCATGCGCGGAGGTCTGGTCGGTGAGCATGTCCGGGCGGATGCCGCGGGCGAGCATCTCCGGAACGATCTCGGCGGCGTTGCCGAGAAGGCCGACCGAGCGCGCCTCGCCCGCCTTCGTCCAGCGCGCGATCATGGCGAGCGCCTCCTCGAGGCTCTCCGCCTTCTCGTCGAGATAGCGGGTGCGCAGGCGGAACTCGATGGACTCGGGATTGCACTCGATCGCGAGGCAGCAGGCCCCGGCCATCACGGCTGCCAGCGGCTGGGCGCCGCCCATCCCGCCGAGGCCCGCGGTGAGGATCCAGCGGCCCTTGAGGTCGCCGCCGTAGTGCTGCCTCCCGGCCTCGACGAAGGTCTCGTAGGTGCCCTGCACGATGCCCTGGGTGCCGATATAGATCCACGACCCGGCCGTCATCTGGCCGTACATGGCCAGGCCCTTGCGGTCGAGCTCGTTGAAGTGGTCCCAGTTCGCCCAGTGAGGCACCAGGTTCGAGTTTGCGATGAGGACGCGCGGTGCATCGGCGTGGGTGCGGAACACGCCGACCGGCTTGCCCGACTGGACGAGCAGCGTCTCGTCGCTCCCGAGCTCCTTGAGGCTCTCGACGATGCGGTCGAAATCCCGCCAGCTCCGGGCGGCGCGGCCGATCCCGCCATAGACCACCAGCTCGTTCGGGCTCTCCGCCACCTCGGGGTCGAGATTGTTCATCAGCATCCGCAGCGGCGCCTCGGTCTGCCAGCTCTTCGCATTGAGAACGGTGCCGCGGGGCGCGCGGACGGTGCGAGCGTTATGTCGGGGATCGGTCATGTCGGTCTCGGCGATGCGGGGATAGGGTCAGGCAGTGGCGGTCATGCGGGTCGCCGCCTCGATGCGCTCCAGAACGGCGCGAAGCACCGGGCGCAGGCGTTCCGCCTTGCCGACGTCGTAGTCGAAGGGGGGCGTCTCGGCGGCGAGATGGGTCGCCTGGGCCAGCTCCATCTGGATGGCGTGCGACCCTTCCGCCGGGCGGCCATAGTGACGGGTCGTCCAACCGCCGCGGAAGCGCCCGTTCACCACGTGCGAATAGCCTTGCACCTCCGCCACGACGGAAAGAGCGGCGGCCTCGATCGCGCCGGCGCAGGTTCGCCCCATGTCGGTTCCGATGTTGAAGTCCGGCAATCGGCCCTCGAACAGGAAGGGGATCCGCGAGCGGATCGAGTGGCAGTCATAGACCAACGCGATGCCGTGCAAGGCCCGCACCCGGGCGATCTCCGACGAAAGCGCGACGTGGTACGGCGCGTGGAAGGTCGCGACACGGCGCGCGATCTCGGCGGCGTCCGGGGTCGCGCCCTCCTGCCAGATCGGCTGGTCGTCGAAGTCGGTCGTCGGTACCAGCGTCGTCGTGTTCTGACCCGGGTAGAGGGAGGCGCCCGTCGGGTCCCGGTTGAGGTCGATCACGTAGCGATGCTGCAGCGCCCGCACGATCGTGGCGCCCGGCAGAAGCCCGCCATAGAGCCGGGGCAGGTGCCAGTCGGTGTCGGCCAGGAGGCGCCCATTGCGGTTGAGACGCCCGGCGACCTCGTCGGGCAGCGCGGTGCCGCTGTGGGGGAAGGCGAGGATGACGGGAGAAGCACCCTGCTCGACCGCGACGACGTCGCTCACGGCCCCGCTCCCATCTCCGCGAACACGGCCTTGTCGACCGAGGCGACGAGGGTACCGTCGGCCACGAGGCGGGCGGCGGCCTCGAGATCGGGTGCCATGTAGCGGTCGCGCTCGAGCGTAGGAACGGCTCGGCGAACCGTCGCCAGCGCCTTGCGGAGCTCATCGCCGGTGCGCAGCGGCGCGCGAAGCTCCACCCCCTGCGCGGCGGTCAGCAGCTCGATGCCGACGATCGAGAACAGGTTGTCGGTCATCGCCAGGAGGCGCCGAGCCCCGTGGCAGGCCATCGAGACGTGGTCCTCCTGGTTGGCCGAGGTCGGGGTCGAGTCGACCGAAGCGGGATGCGACATCTGCTTGTTCTCGGACATCAGGGCTGCCGACGTGACCTCGGCGATCATCAGGCCCGAATTGAGCCCGGGGGACTGCGCGAGGAATGCAGGCAACCCGTAGGACAGCGCCGGATCGACCAGCAGCGCGATCCGGCGTTGCGCGATGGCGCCGATCTCGCAGATCGCGATGGCGATCTGGTCCGCGGCGAAGGCGACCGGCTCGGCGTGGAAGTTGCCGCCCGAGACCACCGTGCCGTCAGAGAGGACGAGCGGGTTGTCGGTGACGGCGTTGGCTTCGACCTCGAGCGTCGCGGCAGCGGTACGGAGGAGGTCGAGGCAGGCGCCGTCGACCTGAGGCTGGCAGCGGATGCAGTAAGGGTCCTGCACGCGCTCGTCGCCATCGACATGGCTGTTGCGGATCTCCGAGCCCGCGAGGAGCGCCCGCAGAGCGGCGGCGACGTCCCGCTGCCCGCGATGGCCGCGGAGCGTGTGGATCTCGGCGGCGAACGGCGCCGGCGAGCCCATCGCGGCATCGGTCGAAAGAGCGCCGGTGATCACCGCCGATCTCGCGGCACGAAGCGCACGGAAGACGCCGGCGAGCGCCAGCGCCGTCGAAGCCTGGGTGCCGTTGATGAGGGCGAGGCCCTCCTTGGCGGCAAGCACCACGGGCGCGAGCCCCGCCTCGGCCAGCGCCGCGGCGCCGGGCATGCGGCGGCCGCCGATGAAAGCTTCCCCCTCACCCATCATGACCGCGGCCATGTGGGCGAGGGGTGCGAGGTCGCCAGACGCCCCGACGGAACCTTTCTCCGGAATCATGGGAATCACGCCGCGCTCGAGCATCGCCTCGATCAGGCGGACGATCGCAAGCCGCACGCCCGACGCCCCGCGGCCGAGCGAGATCAGCTTCAGCGACAGGATCAGGCGGACGATGTTCTCCGGAAGCGGTGCGCCGACGCCGCAGCAATGGGAAAGGATGAGATTGCGCTGGAGCGTTTCAACATCGGCCGGGGCGATGCGGATCGAGGCGAGCTTGCCGAAGCCGGTATTGACGCCATAGACCGGCATATCGCCGGCGGCGATGTCGGCGATCCGCGCTGCCGTCTTCTCGATGGCGGGGTCGCAGTCGGGATCGAGCCGGACCGGCTCGCCCGTCCAGAAGATCGTCTCGAGCGTCTCGAGCGGAACCAGGCCTGGTCGAAGGACGATGGTCATGGGTCAGATTCTCTCGCCTTGCCAGATGCGGGCGTGAAGCGGGTTGAAGCCGAGCCGGTAGATCAGTTCGGCCGGCGTCTCGACATCCCACACGGCCATGTCCGCGACCTTGCCGGCCTCAAGGGTGCCGACATCGGCGAGCCCCAGCGCGCGTGCGGCGTGGCAGGTCGCACCGGCCAGGCACTCGTCGACGGTGAGCCCGAACAGCGTCGCCGCCATGTTCATGGCGAGCAGCATTGAGGAGAGCGGCGATGTGCCCGGATTGCAGTCGGTCGCCACCGCCATCGGCACGCCCGCTGCGCGCAGTCCGGCGACCGGCGGCTTCTCGGTCTCGCGAAGCGTGTAGAAGGCGCCGGGCAGGAGAACGGCCACCGTGCCGGCGTCCGCCATCGCCGCAATGCCGGCGTCGTCGAGATGCTCGAGATGGTCCGCCGAGAGACCGCCATAGCCGGCCACGAGTCGTGCCCCGCCGAGGTTGGTCAACTGCTCGGCATGGAGCTTGACCGGCAGACCGAGCGAGACGGCCTCGTCGAACAGGCGGGCGATCTGGGCCGGTGAGAAGGCGATCGATTCGCAGAACCCGTCGACAGCGTCGATCAGCCCCTCGGCATGGCCGGCGTGAAGACCCGGCAGAACGACCTCGGCGATGTAATCGTCAGCACGGCCGCGGTATTCCGTCGGCACCGCATGGGCGGCGAGATAGCTGGTTACGATGCGCACCGGCCGCAGGGTCGCGAGCTTCCGCGCGGCACGGAGCATGGCGAGCTCGGCCTCGATGGAGAGACCGTAGCCGGACTTGATCTCGACGGTGGCCACGCCCTCGACGAGGAGCGCATCGAGGCGCGGCAGCGCCGCCGCGACGAGGCCGTCGACATCGAGGGCGCGGGTGGCCGCAACGCTCGAGACGATGCCGCCACCGGCCCGGGCCACTTCCTCATAGGTCGCGCCTGCGAGCCGCATCTCGAACTCGCGTGCCCGGTTGCCGCCATGAACGAGATGGGTATGGCAGTCGACCATCGCCGGCGTGACCAGGCGGCCGCCGAGCGATACGCTCTCCGCGTCGTGGGACGGCATCCCGGCACGCGGCCCGGCGTAGGTTATACGTCCGCCGTCAGTGATCACCACGCCGTCCGCGACAATGGCGGCCGAGCCGTCTGCAACGGTGACGAGCCTCGCGTCCCGCCAGATATTCATGCTGCGCCTCCTCGCCGGCGTGAAATCCCGAACCGGACGGCTAGTGTTTCGCGTCGATTATGTATAGACATATATCCGGACGTGACAAGCGTGAAATGGCGCGGGTCGCGCGTATCGGAGGATGCCGGAATGACGACGATCTTCGCGGCCAGTGCGCTGCTGCCGGAAGGATGGCGACGAAATGTCCGCATCGAGCTCGGCGACGGGGACATCGCCTCGGTGACGCCCGGGGCATCCCGTTCCCCGGAGGACGAGCACCACGCCGCGATCGTACCCGCGCTGGCCAACGTCCACAGTCACGCCTTCCAGCACGCCATGGCCGGCCTCACCGAGCGGCGCGGCCCCGACGACGATAGTTTCTGGACGTGGCGCGACCTGATGTATCGCTTCGCGCTCGCCATGAACCCCGACGACGTCGAGGCGGTCGCGGCGATGCTCTATGTGCGGATGCTCGAAGCCGGGTTCACGCGCGTCGGCGAGTTCCACTACCTGCACCATGACCGCGACGGCGGCGCCTATGCCGATATCGGCGAGATGGCGGGACGGATCGCTGCGGCCAGCGAGACGGCGGGCATCGGCCTCACCCTGCTTCCGGTATTCTACGCCCATGGCGGGTTTGGCGCCGTACCGCCACGGCCGGAGCAGCGGCGCTTCGTCTCGGCGCCGGACACCTACGCCCGGCTCGTCGCGCGCACGGGCGAGATCGTCGCCGGACTGCACGGCGGCAGGCTCGGCATCGCGCCGCACAGCCTTCGCGCGGCAACACTTGCCGAGCTTACGGAGATCCTGCCGCTCGCAGCCGGAGGACCGGTCCACATCCACGTGGCCGAGCAGACCGCCGAGGTCGACGCCTGCCGCGCACATCACGGCACGAGACCGGTGCGCCTCCTCCTCGACAATGCCCCGGTCGACGGGCACTGGTGCCTGATCCACGCCACGCACATGACGGACGACGAGATCGCGGGCGTCGCTGCAAGCGGCGCGGTCGCCGGGCTCTGCCCGATCACGGAAGCCAATCTCGGCGACGGCATCTTCCGTGGCATGGATTTCCGGGCCGTCGGCGGGCGATTCGCGGTCGGCAGCGATTCCAACGTCTCGATCAGCCTGACCGGCGAGCTCCGGCAGTACGAGTATTCGCAGCGGCTCGCCAACCGGGTCCGGAATGCGATCGCCGATCCCGGCGGTTCGACCGGGCGGACGCTCTTCGATGCGGCGCTCGCCGGCGGCGGCCAGGCGCTGGCGGCGCCGGGCGGGATCGCGCCGGGTCGGCCGGCGGATCTGGTGGCGCTCGACCTCGGCGCTGCCCGCCATCTCGCCGGCGACGAAGTCTTGGACGCCTGGATCTTCGCCGACGCCGTGGCTGTCGACAGTGTCTGGGCGATGGGGCGGAAGCGCGTTGCCGGCGGACGCCATGCCGCGCGGAATGCCGTCGAGGCACGCTTCCTCGAAGCCATGGCGCGGCTGCGTTCGTCGTAGTTTCCGGGCCTGGCGCGGCCCTTGTCTGCGGGCACCGGGTATGCCCTACATGCACCCGGCAACGGGGCGAGCAATGAAGACGGACAAGCACCCGACGCAGCACGAGCGCATCCTGCGCGACATCGAGGGCCGGATCGTCTCAGGCGAATGGCCGCCCGGGCAACGGATACCCTTCGAGGTCGATCTCGCCGCCCAGTACGGCGTGTCGCGGATGACCGCGAACAAGGTGCTCACCCAGCTCGCCAAAGCGGGACTCGTCGAGCGCCGCAAGCGCTCGGGCAGCTTCGTCCGCCAGCCGCGGGCCCAGTCCGCGGTGCTAGAGATCCACGACATCCGCAACGAGGTGGAGCAGCTCGGACAGGACTACAGCTTCCGGGTCGAGAGCCGCCGCGAGCGGCCGGCGCGTCGCACGGATCGCCGCTGGCTCGAACTGCCGGCCGGCGGGCGCCTGCTCGACGTGGTCGCGGTGCATTTCGCCGGATCGGAGCCATTCTGCGTCGAGGAGCGGCTGATCAGCCTCGACACCGTGCCAGCCGCCGCCGACGTCGACTTCGCCGAGCGGCCTCCGGGCCAGTGGCTTCTCGAGCAGGTGCCCTGGACCAGCGCCGAGCACCGCATCCAGGCAACCGAGGCGGGCGAGGGCATGGCGCGCCTCCTCGATGTCGCACCCGGCACCGCCTGCCTGGTCATCGAACGCCGCACTTGGAGCCCCGCCGGGCCGGTGACCTATGTGCGCTTCACCTATCCGGGCCGCCGGCACATGCTGGTCGCGCGCTTCACGCCGCAGAGCTGACAGCGCCCGCAACCGGACGTCAAGGGCGGACCAGTGCCTCCAGGATCATCGCAACGGCCACCGCACCGGGGTCGGGGTTGCCGATCGCGCGCGCGCCGAGATAGCTCGATCGGCCGCGCCGCGGCGCCATGCTGCTGGTCGCGGTGGCGCCCGCGCGCGCAGCTTCGGCTGCGGCCCGGACCAGCGCATCGGTGCCGGTCTCGGCGGCGTCGAGCGCGGCGGCGGCCGGAAGCAGGGCGTCGACCATGGTGCGGTCGCCGGCAGCCGCGCCGCCGAGCGTGGTGATTGCCTCGGTTCCGGCGGCAAAGGCACGACGGAACGCCGCGGCGCCGGCCTCGCCCGTGCGGAGCTGCTGCCCGGCCGCGACCACGAAAGCGGCATAGAGCGGGCCCGAGGTCCCCCCGACGCTCCGCCGCACGACCAGCCCAATGTCGCGGAGCACCGCGTCGAGCGGCTTTCCGCGCCAGCCGCCGATACCGCCGAGAACGGCGCGGGCGCCCGCGGCGAGGGAATGGCCGATGTCGCCGTCACCGACCAGGCGGTCCATTTCGGTCAGCTCCGGCTCCGCTGCGATCAGCGCCGCGCAGGCGGCCGAGAGGCCGTCGAAGAAGGCATCGGGCGCGACGGGTCCGGTGCCGGCCAGGGCCGCCCCGGTCGGCGTGTGCGCGGGCATCGTCCCTACGTCCGTCGGCAGCACCCCGCCCCCCGGCCATGCCGGCGCCTCGGTCGGCGCGTCGAGCGCCGCCACCATGGCGGAATCGAGCGGCAGCAGGCTGAGCGAGACGCCGGCCATGTCGATGGCGGTCAGGAAGGTGCCGCACCAGGCGCGGTCGACCGTGATGCCGGCGTCGGCGAGCCAGCGGAGCGCCTCGCCCGCCGTGATCGTCATCTCCATCACCGGGGTCGCGCCGAGATTGTTCACCAGCAGCGCCACCGGCTGGCCGGCGGTGATCGCCCGGTCGGCCACGATCCGTTCGAGAAGCCGCGCCACGACGTCGCGTGCCGGCATCATGGTCGTGCGCTCGACGCCCGGCTCGCCGTGGATGCCGAGACCGAGCTCCATCTCGTCGGCGGCGAGCGTGAAGTTGGCCCTGCCGGCGGCCGGCACCGTGCAGGCCGACAGCGCCACGCCCATCGAGCCGATCCGGGCGACGGCGCCCCGCGCCGCCTCCGCCACCGCGACGAGCTGCAACCCGGCCTCGGCCGCCGCTCCCGCGATCTTGTGGACCAGCACGGTGCCGGCGATGCCGCGGCGCCCCGCCGTATTCTCCGCGGAACCGAGGGCCGTGTCGTCGTCGACGACCACCATCTCGACCGGGATGCCGTCGGCCCGTGCCAGTTCGGCGGCGAGGCCGAAATTCAGCCGGTCGCCTGTGTAGTTCTTGACGATGAGCAGGACGCCGGCCGGGCCCCCTACCGTTCTCAGCGCGGCGTAGACCGCATTGGTGCTCGGCGATGCGAACACGTCGCCGCTCACCGCGGCGGTGAGCATCCCTCGCCCGACATAGCCGGCATGGGCGGGCTCGTGCCCGGCCCCGCCGCCGGTGACGATCGCCACCTTGCCGCTCTCGCGGAACGCGGCGATGTCGGCGCGGAGCACCGTCGTCTCGCCCGCGAGCAGCGCCAGTTGCGGATGGAGCGCGACGAGCCCCTCAAGCGACTGCCGCACCACCTCGGGCACGTCGTTGATCAGCTTCTTCATGGCGTTCGGCTTCCTCCTCTGACTCGTCGTCTATCGATGCGGCAGGTCGATCCGGGGCATGCGGCCCATCGTCGACGAGAACTGGCCGGTGAGCTCGTGCCCTTCCCCCGGGTAGGTGATGTCGACGTCGGTCACGAAGCCCGACTGGTTCCAGGTGCGCCGGTTGAGCACCAGGCACGCATCGCGCTCCCCGATGCCGAGGATGCCGGCGAGCGTGACGTCGGCATTGACGGCGCGGATGGTGTGCCGCGCCTCCGTCCAGGGCACGTGGCCGAGAAGCCAGGTGCCGGGCGGGCTTGCCTCGAAAGTCTCGCCGCGCGCCGCTGGAACCTCGGCGAGCGAGATCACCCGGTCCTCATAGGCATGCGGCTGTTCGTCGAGCACGTGGAGGCAGAGCACGCGCAGCACGGGCTGGTTGGCGTCGAGTTTCAGGCTGCAGGCGCGCGCCAGGGGCGGGGTCTCGATCCGCCGCAGCAGGATTTCGTGGCGGTAACGCCGTCCCTGCCCGGCGGCCTCGCGCGCGAAGTCCCGGATCTCGAGGAACATGGCGCTGTCGTTCCGCGGCGGAGCCACGAAGGAGCCCGCCTTTCGCCGGCGGACGATCACGCCGCGCTCCGAGAGCCGCGAAAGGACCCGGTTCACCGTCATGCGTGAGCAGCGGTAGCGTGCGACGAACTCCGATTCGCTTGGAATTCGATCGCCCGGCGCCCACTCCCCCGACCTGATCCGGGCCTCGATGTCGCCCTGGATCGTCTCCGACAGGCTCACTCCTTGCGCCCGCGTCCCGGATCCTCCGTCGGGACCGCCTGCCGGAACAGGTCTTGCGCTCATGGAATCCATTCCTTGTCGACGGCCGGGATCGCTGAAAGACGTGGGCCGCTCTCGGTTTCGTATAGACATAAAACCGTACTGTCCATAGACGTCGTGCGCTCCGAAGACACCTGCGAGACCCTGCGAGCAACCCCGAGGATGAGATCTGAATCGGGGCCTTCTCCTCCAGCGATCTGACCGGCTGAGCTGAAATATCGGTGATCTCCGCCGGTTTACGCTGGGGCGCTTCTCGTTTCCGGCAAAGCGCCCCTTGATTTTCCGCTGCCGGCGATCTTCCCCGTCTTCGCACCGTTCCTGATTGACGGCTCCTTTCTTTTGTCTATACATTTTTGGCGCAACAACGGCCACCGTTCCGGGCCGGACCAGGAGAGGAGAATGCAAATGCATGCCATGAAGCTTATGCTTGCCGCAGCGGCGGCCGGCATGACGCTCGCGGGAGGTTCCGCGCTCGCCGAGGAGGCCGCCGCGCCGCAGACGTTCGAGGAGGTCGTGGGCTCCGGGCTGCCGGCACTGGAGAAGGACCAGGCGCTGCACGACATGCTGCCGCAGGCGATCAAGGACGCCGGCGTCAT
>JBIQKL010000016.1:0-45343 GCA_044506555.1 Hyphomicrobiales bacterium
CGACGGCGGAGTGGCGCACGGCGGCACGTCTCTCCTTCGACGTGGGGGGAGGCGGAGGCCGATCCTCGGGTCAAGCCCGAGGATGACGGAGGAGAGAGGCTCGCAGCGGATGGGCCCGCCCACCTGCCGCGGAAAACTCGCGAAGTCGGCCTACGCCGGCCGCGTGAACGCTTTCCGCGTCCGTTCGACGTCCTTCCGGCAGAAACAGCCGTCGAGGTGGTCGTTGACGACGCCGACCCCCTGCATGAAGGCATACATCGTCGTCGGGCCGACGAAGCTCCAGCCGCGCTTCTTCAACTCCTTCGACAAGGCGGTCGATTCGGGAGTCTTGGGCATCGCCGAAAGCGTGGCCCAATCAAAACTTTGCGGGCGACTCTTCGGATCCGGCTCGAACCGCCAGACGAAGGCAGCCAGCGATCCTTCCTTCTCCACCAACTCGACCGCGCGGCGGGCATTGTTGATGGTCGATTCGATCTTGCCGCGATGGCGGACGATGCCGGCGTCTTCGAGAAGCCGCGCAACGTCCTGGTCGCCGAACCTCGCAACCCGGTTGAAGTCGAAGCCGGCGAAGGCACGGCGGAAATTCTCGCGTTTCCTGAGGATCGTCAGCCAGGACAGGCCGGACTGGAAGCCTTCAAGGCAGATCTTCTCGAACAGGCGGAAATCGTCGGCGACCGGCCGGCCCCATTCTCCGTCATGGTAGACGGCATAGTCCGGCGTGCTCGCGCCCCAGAAGCAGCGGGGCCTGCCGTCGTCGCCGGTGATGATTGCCTCGCGCAGGGCCATCCCGCGATTCTCGCACGAGTCGGCGTATGGGCGGAAGCCGTGGCCTCACCGCAACTTTATCTGGAGCGGCTTGCCCGATTTGCCGAGGGTCCGTATCCTCCGCGCGGGTGCATGCGTGCGAAGCTGCCGGTATCGTCCGGCACGCCGTCACCCGGTGTCGGGAGGTGCGTATGATCTGGCGAAGGCTCGCACTGGGGCTGGCGCTCGCTGCCGCCGCGGCCACCGGAATCCCGGCCGAGGCCGGCTTCTTCCGCGATCTCGTGGACAACATGGACCTGCCCTCCGGCCCGCTCGGGGGCGGAGGGACCACGAGCAGCACCAGCGGCCGCGGGCCGTTAGGACTGAACCTCAACCTCACGCCGGGCGGCTCCTTCTATCCCGAGGACGTCAACCGGAACCGGGTCGCGCCGCGCCAGTTCCGCCGCCAGGTGGTCAATTTCCAGACCAAGGAGAAGCCCGGCACCATCATCGTCAGGCCGCGCCAGCATTTCCTGTACTACGTGCTCGGCAACGGCAAGGCGATCCGCTACGGCATCGGCGTCGGCCGCGAGGGCTTCGGCTGGAACGGAACGGTGAGCGTCGGCCGGAAGGCCGAGTGGCCGTCCTGGACGCCGCCGCCGGAGATGGTGGCGCGCGAGCGCGCCCGGGGCCGCAACCTCCCGGCCCGCATGGACGGGGGCCCCAACAATCCGCTCGGTGCGCGCGCGCTCTACCTCTATCGCGGCGGCAACGACACGCTGTACCGGATCCACGGGACGTCAGAGCCCTGGACGATCGGCCTCAACGTCTCGTCAGGCTGCATCCGCATGCTCAACAAGGACGTCGTCGACCTCTACAACCGCACCAAGGTCGGCGCCCGGGTCATCGTGCTCTGAGGCGTCAGCCGAGATCGGTGCCGTAACGGGCGAGGAAGGTCGCCACCGCCTCGTCCACGACATGGCCGATCTCGGCCTCGTCCGGCGTCTCCCGGACGCCGTAGAGCAGCTCGTTGACGATTCCGGCATAGAGCAGCATCTGGAGCTGGCGCGCGGCCGTCAGACTGTCGTCGATCCGGAGCCGGCCTTCCGCGGCCTGCGCTTCGAGATAGTCGCGGATGTGGCCGAGGCCGCGCTGCGGGCCGTCGCGATACCAGTCGCGCCCGACCCCGGGGAATTTCTCTGCGATGGCGATCACGGTCCGCACCAGCTCGATGTTCCGCGAGCGGCTGATATAGGCGAGCAGGTTGCGGCCGTAGCCGCGAAGATCGGCGGTGACGTCGGCGTGGCTCGCATCGAGATGGAACTCGCGCTTCGCCCGGCGCCGTTCGTCGGCGATCAGCGCCGAGAACAATTCTTCCTTGCTGCCGAAATAGACGTAGAGCGTGCCTTTCGACACGCCTGCGGCCCGGGCGATGTCGCCCATGCTCGCCCCGTCGAAGCCGAGCTTCAGGAAGACGTCCCGAGCGCCTTCGAGAATCTGCCGCGCCTTGGTCGCATCCGGCTCGGCGGGCTCGGGGACGGCTTCAAGCTGGGCGGGCTGGGTCATGGCGTTTCGGAACGGTTCGCTTCACTTGAAATGACTCATCCCCCGGTGATAAGTCAACGGCTGACCGAACCGTTCGGTCATTCGGAACCCTCGCCATGAATGCCCCCGCCTCCGTCGTGTCGGCGCCGCGCCGGCTGTCCGATGCCGACATCCGCATGATCCTCATCGGCGTCATGCTCGCCATGTTCCTGGGCGCGCTCGACCAGACGATCGTCGCCACCGCGTTGCCGACCATCGGCCGCGAGCTCGGCAACGTGCAGAGCCTGTCGTGGGTGGTCACCGCCTATCTCGTTACTTCCGTCGTGGTGACGCCGATCTACGGCAAGCTCAGCGACATCCACGGCCGCCGCACGATGCTCCTGCTCGCGATCGCGGTGTTCCTCGTCGGCTCCGTGCTCTGCGCGATCGCGCGCGACATCTATTTCCTGATCGGCGCCCGGGCGCTGCAAGGCGTCGGCGGCGGCGCCCTGATCTCGCTCGGCCAGACCATCGTCGGCGATATCGTCCCGCCGGCCGAGCGCGGGCGCTACCAGGCCTATTTCGCCACCGTGTTCATGACCTCGTCGGTCGGCGGCCCGGTGCTTGGCGGCTTCTTCGCCGAGTATCTCCACTGGTCGCTGATCTTCTGGATCAACCTGCCCCTCGGGTTCGGCGCATGGCTTCTCACCCACCATGTGCTGAAGCGCCTGCCGCGCCACGAGCAGCCGCACCGGATCGACATCCTCGGCGCGCTGCTGATGCTGGTGGCGACGGTGGCGCTCCTGCTCGCGCTCACGCTCGGCGGCGAGACCTATCCCTGGGGATCGCCCGAGATCCTCGGCATGCTCGGGCTCTCGCTGGTCGGCTGGGTGCTGTTCGCGCGGCGCCTGACCACGGCCGTCGAGCCCTTCATCCCCCTCGCCGTGCTCGGCCACCAGGTGGTCCTCTGCGGGGTGGTCTCGCTGTTCTTCGCCGTCGGCGCGATGGTCGGCCTCTCGGTGTTCATCCCGATCTACTTCGAGGTGGTGCTCGGGCTCTCGGCCGCGGCCTCCGGCACCTCGCTGATCGCGCTGATGGGCGGCACGGTCGCCGGCGCCACGCTGGCCGGGCGGGTGATGGCCCGGCGCCCCCGCTACAAGTGGACGGTGGTCACCGGCCTCGGCCTCGCGACGGTGGTGACGGTCCTGCTCGCGACCTTCCCGACCACCCTGCCCTTCGTCGGCGTCGAGATCGTGCTGGCGGTGATCGGCATCGGCATCGGTACGGTGTTCCCGATCACCATCACCGCCGCCCAGAACGCGGTTCCGCTCCGCCAGCTCGGCACGACGACGGGGGTCCTCAACTTCTCGCGCTCGCTCGGCGGCGCGATCCTGCTCCCGGCGTTCAGCGCCGTGTTCCTCGCCGCCGCGAGCGGCTCGGGCGCATCGTCCATGCAGTCGGCGATCCTCATGGGCAACACGTCGGGCGAAGACTTCGGCCCCGTCTTCGGCGGGGTGTTCTATGCGGCGGCGCTTGCCCTCTTCATCGCCTTCGTCTTCCAGGCGATGATGCGCGAGCTGCCGCTGCGGGCGGACCTCGATTCGAGCGAGGCCGCTACTCCATCGGGATGAGCGTCTCGGTGCCGACCCCGTCGCGGTCGGCCATCGTCCACAGCCCCTCCATCCGGCCGTCGGGGCGGATCTGGTAGATGACCAGCCCGGCCGCATCGCCCTGGCCGTAGCTCGCCGCGAACACGTCGCCGTTCCGCATGCAGATGCCTTCGGACGTCGAGCCGGTGTTCCACATGATCCGGCACGTGTTCTTCGACGTGACCATGATCTCGGCGACGCCCCGGTAGCGCGAGCCGTCGAAGTTCCGCCCTTCGACGGTGTAGCGGCCGCTCACGCTCTGGGCGGCCGCGCCGAACGCCATCAGGCCGAATGCAAGCGTCAGCCCGAGCCGAAGCACCATCATGCGACACCCCCTTTTCCGGCTTCCTTGACGACCTCGACCAGCGCCCGGAAATCCCGCTCGCGGGGCGAGCGCCGGCGCCAGGCGACGCCGATGGTACGGCTGGGCTCGGGGGCGGCGAAGCGGACCACGGCCAGCCGCTCGTCGGCGGCGATCCCTGCTTCGACCGCAAGCTCCGGCAGGAGCGTGATGCCGTGCCCGGCCGCGACCAGCTGCAGGAGGGTCGAGAAGCTGGTGGCGCCGAAGCTCCTGAGTCGCCGGGGATCGATCGCATGGCAGACGGCGAGCGCCTGGTCCCTAATGCAATGACCATCCTCGAGGAGCAGCAGCTCGTCGGCCGAGATCAGCTCCGCCAGCGCCGGCGACTGGAGCGCATGCCGCGTGCCGGACGGAGCGGCGAGGAGGAACGCATCGTCGAACGCGGGCGCCTCCTCCAGCTCGTCGCTGTTCAGCGGCAGGCTGGCGACGACGGCATCGAGGTCGCCGCCGACCAGTTCGTCGACCAGCACGGTCGTGATCGTCTCGCGGACGGAGATGCGGAGGGCAGGAAAGCGGACCGCCGCGATATCGAGCAGGCGCGGCAGGAGGAATGGCGCGACGGAAGGGATGATGCCCAGCCGGAACGGCCCCGACAGGACCTCGCCGCGCGCCTGGGCCAACGCCTCGAGATCACGGACCGCGGCCAGGATGCGGGCGCCGCGCGCCGCCACCTCGGCACCGAACTGCGTGAGCCGCGCGCCGCTCGCCATGCGCTCGACGAGCGGGGCGCCGAGCTCGCGTTCGAGGCCGACGATCTGCATCGACAGCGCCGGTTGCGTAACCCCGGCGCGCTCGGCGGCCCGCCCGAAATGACCGGCGCTCGCCAGGAGGTCGAGATAGCGGAGCTGCTTCAACGAGACCATCCGATAAGAATAGCTTATCGATGAACGCAATCAATATGATTGGATTTTATCACACCAGATCGGCACCGTTCCATCAACGCGCGGAACCGTCGGTTCCGCCGGCCAGACATCTACCGAGAGGGGAACATGGACGCGAAGGTGGACGACAAGAGCACGGGCAAATGTCCGGTGGCGCACGGCGCCCATACGAACCGTGAGTGGTGGCCCAACCACCTGGACATCAGCGTGCTTCATCAGAACTCGCCCCTGTCCGACCCGATGGGCAAGGGCTTCGACTATGCCAGGGAATTCAAGAGCCTCGACCTCCACGCCGTGATCGAGGATCTCCGCGCCCTGATGACCGATTCGCAGCCATGGTGGCCGGCGGACTTCGGGCACTACGGACCGCTGTTCGTCCGCATGGCCTGGCACAGCGCCGGCACTTACCGCATCGGCGACGGGCGCGGCGGCGCGGGCGGCGGGCAACAGCGCTTCGCCCCGCTCAACAGCTGGCCGGACAACGCCAATCTCGACAAGGCGCGGCGCCTGCTCTGGCCGATCAAGCAGAAGTACGGGAAGAAGCTGTCCTGGGCCGACCTCTACGTGCTCAGCGGCAACGTCGCGCTCGAATCGATGGGCTTCAAGACGTTCGGCTTCGCCGGCGGCCGCGCCGACACCTGGGAACCCGAGCGGGACATCTATTGGGGGCCGGAGGGCAAGTGGCTCGCCGACGAGCGCTACACCGGCGATCGGGACCTCGAGAACCCGCTGGCCGCCGTGCAGATGGGCCTCATCTACGTCAATCCGGAGGGACCGAACGGCAAGCCCGATCCGCTCGCCGCCGCCCGCGACATCCGCGAGACGTTCGGCCGGATGGCGATGGACGACGCGGAGACCGTCGCGCTGATCGCCGGCGGCCACACCTTCGGCAAGACCCACGGCGCCGGTGACGCCACCCTCGTCGGCCCCGAGCCCGAGGCGGCGCCCCTCGTCGACCAGGGTCTCGGCTGGATCTCGAAATACGGCACGGGCAAGGGCGACGACACCATCACCAGCGGCCTCGAGGTGATCTGGACGACGACGCCGACGAAGTGGGACAACACCTTCTTCGAGATCCTGTTCGGCTACGAGTGGGAGCTGACCAAGAGCCCGGCGGGCGCCTTCCAGTGGACGCCGGTCGGCGGCGCCGGCGCCGACACCGTTCCGGACCCGCACATCCCGAACAAACGCCGCTCGCCGTCGATGCTGACCACCGACCTGGCGCTCCGCTTCGACCCGGAATACGAGAAGGTCTCGCGCCGGTTCTACGAAAATCCCGACCAGTTCGCCGACGCCTTCGCCCGTGCCTGGTTCAAGCTGACCCACCGCGACATGGGCCCGAAGGTGCGCTATCTCGGCCCCTTGGTGCCGGCGGAGGAGCTGATCTGGCAGGACCCGCTGCCGGCGCTGGACCACGAGTTGGTCGACGACGCCGACATCGCCGACCTCAAGGCGAAGATCCTCGCCTCCGGCCTGACGGTCGCCGAACTCGTGACCACGGCCTGGGCCTCGGCCTCCACCTTCCGCGGCTCCGACATGCGGGGCGGCGCCAACGGCGCCCGCATCCGTCTCGCGCCGCAGAAGGACTGGGCCGTCAACCAGCCGGCGCAGCTCGCCGAGGTGCTGGTGAAGCTCGAGGCGATCCAGGGCGGGTTCAACGCGAGCCAGGCCGGCGGCAAGCGGATCTCGCTCGCCGACCTGATCGTGCTCGGCGGCGCGGCGGCGATCGAGAAGGCGGCGAAGGACGCCGGAAGCGACGTGGCGGTGCCCTTCGCGCCGGGCCGCACCGACGCCTCGCAAGAGCAGACCGACGTGGACTCCTTCGCGCCGCTCGAGCCGGTCGCGGACGCCTTCCGCAACTACTACCACGCCACCCGGCCGCACCGGCTGACGCCCGAGGAGGCGCTGATCGACCGGGCACAGCTCCTGACCCTGACCGCGCCGGAGATGACGGCGCTTCTCGGCGGGCTGCGCGTTCTCGGCGCCAATTTCGACGGCGCCGGGCACGGCGTGTTCACGGCGCGGCCGGGGACGCTGACGAACGACTTCTTCGTCAACCTCCTGGACATGGGCACCCGGTGGCAGGCGGCCGACAGCAGCGGCGACGTGTTCGAGGGCCGCGACCGCAAGACCACGGAGGTCAAGTGGACCGCGACCCGCGTCGACCTGATCTTCGGCTCGCACTCGCAGCTTCGCGCCTATGCCGAGGTCTACGGCGAGGCGGACGCCAAGGAGAAATTCGTGAAGGACTTCGTGGCGGCCTGGAACAAGGTGATGAACGCCGACCGGTTCGACCTCGTCGCCTGACAAGTCGCCAACGATGACAAGGGGCGCGGTGCGAGCCGTGCCCCTTTTCCGTTCGACGGCCCGAGCGCCTCAGCCTTCCTCCGCCAGGACGGCGTCGAGGCGGTCGTAGCTCATCCCCATCCCGTCGGTCATGCCGGTCTTCACCGCGCCGTCGCGGGCCTCCTCGGAGGGGAACTCCATCGTCATGGTCATCACCGTGACGCCGTCCTTTTCCTCCGCCGTCCACGTGCAGAGGCTTTCGCCGTCGAAGCCCTCCATCCGCTCGCTGTGGACGAGCCTCGTCGGGGCCACGATCTCCTTCCAGACGCCGGTCGCGCTGAACTGGGCGCCGTCGGCATCGTTCCGCCACGTGTATCGGTAGCCGCCGCCCACGCGGAGGTCGATCTCGCAGACCGGCATGCTCCATCCGTCCGGACCGGTCAGCCAGCGCTTCACCAGTTCGGGCCGGGTGTGGCAGTCGAAGACCAGGGGCGCCGGCGCGTCGAAACGCCGGATGACGCGCACGGAACGGGCGTCGGGCAGGGTCACTTCAAGACCGTGGGACATGCAGGGCTCCTTATTCATAACCGTATGGTTATTCATCGTACCCGGGAAGTCAACCGTCTTGCAACGTCGGTACTCGGCTTTACGGAAAATTCAGGGCTTGCGGAACACATATAGAACACGTATGCCTTGTTCGTGATTTGTACCGGACTCGCCTTGGCCGGTCAGGGGGACCGACGAGATGCTGACGCGGAAGCAACATGAACTGCTGATGTTCATCAACGAGCGCCTCAAGGAGGCGGGCGTGCCCCCCTCCTTCGACGAGATGAAGGATGCACTCGACCTCCGGTCCAAATCCGGGATCCACCGGCTGATCAAGGCGCTGGAGGAACGTGGCTTTATCCGCCGCCTGCCCAACCGGGCGCGCGCCATCGAGGTGGTGCGCCTGCCGGAATCCACGAGCCCGGCGCAGCCGCGGGCGCGCGGCTTCTCGCCGAGCGTGATCGAAGGCAGCCTCGGGCGGGTTCGCCCGGTTGCGACCGGCGACGGCGTCTACGAGCCGGTCACGGTTCCGGTGATGGGCCGCATCGCCGCGGGCGTGCCGATCGAGGCGATCCAGATGCACAGCCACTCGATCGTCGTGCCGCCCGACATGCTGTCGCCCGGTGAGCATTTCGCACTCGAGGTGCGCGGCGATTCGATGGTCGACGCCGGCATCTTCGAGGGCGACACGGTGCTGATCCGGCGCACGGAGTCGGCCGATACCGGCGACATCGTCGTGGCGCTCGTCGACGACGAGGAAGCGACGCTGAAGCGGCTCCGCCGGAAGGGCGCCTCGATCGCGCTGGAGGCTGCGAACACCGCTTACGAGACGCGCATCTTCGGTCCCGACCGCGTCAAGATCCAGGGCAAGCTGGTCGGGCTGCTGCGGCGCTACTGACCCGGTGGCATGAAGGGGCGGCGACGGTCCGCCGGCGGGAGGGTGGTCTCGACCCGGAAGCGGGGCTGGTCCCCGTCGGCATCGCCGGGAATCCGATAGAGGGCGTGTGCGCCGCGCGTGAGCGCGACCCGGTCGATGACGACGTCCGGCCGGTCGCACCATTCCGGCGCCTGGAAGCGTGAGACGATGACGGCGGCGAGGCGACAATCGTCGGCGAAGGCCTCGGCCGAAACGCCGACCGCGACCACCGCGCCGTCGGGAAGGCGGACGACGCAGCCCGCCGCATCGCACGCAATGCCGTCGCCGATGCTGTCGTCGTCGAGGCTGCGGGTATCGGCATCGGCACGAAGCCAGTATTCGGCGGCGAAGCGGTCCGCCTTCGGGTTCACGATCCGGTAGCGGCCGTCGGCACCGCGGACCGCGGCCACGCGCCCGTCTGCCTCCACAAGGATGTCCGGATGCGATGCCGCCATCGCGACCGGCACCGCGAGCAGCATCGGGACGATGCCGGCGAGGCGCCAGCGCTCGCCCCAGAGGCAAAGCCAGAGGAAGCCGGCAACAACCAGCAGCAGCGAGAACGCCGGGATCGCCGGGATGCCGCCCCAGCCGGCCGACCATGCGGCCGTCGTCTCGCCGACCGCGAGCATCCAGTCGATGCCCCAGCCCATGAACATGAGCGGAAGGTGCTCCAGCCCGAACGGCATCAGGAGCACCGCGAAGAGCGCCATGGGCATCACCAGGATGCCGATCACCGGCATCGCTGCGAGATTGGCGAGGAGCGAGAGCGGCGCAGCGCGCTGGAAGTGATAGATCGCGAAGGGCGCCGTCGCGAGGCCGGCGATCACCGAGGTCAACGTCAGGCCGCTGGTCGCGCGGCGAGCCCGTCCGACGACCCCGGAACTGGCGGCGGCGAGGTCCACCGCGCGGTCGGCGCGCCTGGCGATGGCCTCGTAGCCGGCAACCAAGGCGAGCGTCGCGGCGAACGACATCTGGAAGCTCGCGGTCAGCACGCTCTCCGGCTCCAGCGCGAGCACGACGAGCGCAGCGATCGCCACGTTGCGGACCGTGATCGCCCGCCGGTCGAGCATCACGGCGCTCAGGATCACGACCAGCATGATGTAGGAGCGCTGCGCCGCGACCTCGGCACCGGAGATCGCGAGATAGAAGGTCGCGACCATGAGCGCGCCGGCGGCGGACCATTTCCGGATCGGGCGGGTCAGGGCCAGGGTCGGGGAAAGCGCGAACAGCGCCCGCAGCAGCCAGAAGACGGAGCCTGCGACCAGCGCCATGTGCAGTCCGGAGATCGAGAGCACATGCCCGAGCCCCGAAGCGCGCATCGCCTCCTGGGCGCGATCCGAGATGCCGCGCTGGTCGCCCATGATCAGCGCCGCCGCGATCTCCCCGGTGTCGCCGGGAAGCACCGCGACGACCCGCTGGCGGAGCGTCTCGCGCAACTCTGCCAGCGGCGCCCGGAGCGCGACGCCGAGCGGCGGTGGTCCGATGTCGGCGGCCTTGGCGCGGCCATAGGCGAAGCCGGAAGCACCGAGGCCGTCATAGAAGTTGCCGCGCCCGAAATCGTAGCCGCCGGGCATCACCGGTCCGCCCGGCGGCCGCAGGCGGGCGAGCATGGAGACGGCGTCGCCGACACGGAGTCCGTCGCCCCCGGCGCGGACGGTCACGCGCACCGACGGCGGCGTTCGGTTCGCCGGAATGCCCTCGATGTCCTTGACCTCGAGGCGCACCCTGGCGCCGCCGCCGGCCGATGCCTCGCGCGCCGAGATCCATCCCGTGACGCTGACGGTCATCTCCCGGGGCAGGACCGGCGCGGCGACGATGGCCGTTCTCAGGGTCACGACCGTGACGCCGGCGACGACCGCAGCCAGCGCCACGAACAGGCGAAAGGCGCCGGCCCGGCGTCGGAGCCGCCAGGCGCAAAGGGAGAGCACCGAAAGCAGGAGAAGGAGCGCGGCGAGCGACGGCTCCACCGGCAGCGCGAAATAGGCCAGAATGCCGACGCCGGCGAGGACCGGGAGCCACAGAAAACCCCTCCCCGCCTCCATCTCCCGCTCGAACGCCACCGCCGCCGCGAGCCGCCACGGCCCGAATCCGTCACCGATGCGCGAGACCGGCATCGGCCACCGCCGCGCCGGCCGCCCGACTTCGCCCGCGGCACGGCCGGCCTCGGACTGGATGTCGCTCATCCCGAGGCTCCCCTCCCCGGTCCGATGCTACCTCAAGGTGCACCTACGCGAGAACCCCGGGTTATCGGAGCCTGTTGGAAGCGATCGTGGAACGGTCGGCTCTACCGACCCGCCTGCCGCGCGTAGCTGTCCCTGAGGCCGACGACCCGGTTGAATACGGGCCTCCCCGCCACGGAATCGGGGTCGCGATGGAAATAGCCGAGCCGCTCGAACTGCACGGCCCCGGCTTCGTTCGCTGAGACCGCAGCCGGCTCGAGCATGCAGCCGGCGAGTACCTCGCGCGAGTTCGGGTTGAGGCTTGCGGCGAAATCGGAGGCGTCAGGCTCCGGCGAGGTGAACAGCGGATTGAGGAGGCGCACCTCGGCCGGCACCGCATCGGCGGCGGAGACCCAGTGCAGCGTCGCCTTGACCTTCCGTCCGTCGGGCGGCGTTTCACCGCCGCGGGTCACGGGATCGTAGGTGCAGCGAAGCGCGACGACGTTGCCATCGGCGTCCTTCTCCACCTCGCGGCAGGTGACGAAATAGGCGTATCGGAGCCGCACCTCGTTGCCCGGGAACAGCCGGTAGAACTTCTTCTCCGGCACCTCCATGAAGTCGTCGCGCTCGACGTAGAGCTCGCGCGTGAAGCGGACCGGCCGCGTCCCGGCGGAGGGATCCTCGGGGTTGTTGACAGCCTCGAGCAACTCGCCCTCGCCCTCGGGATAGTTCTCGATCACGACCTTCAGCGGCCGAAGCACCGCCATCCGACGCGGCGCCGTCCGGTTCAGCACGTCGCGGATCGAGGCGTCGAGCATCGCCATGTCCACCAGGCTGTCGGCGCGGGCGACGCCGATCCGTCCGATGAAGTCGCGGATCGCGTCGGGCGGAACGCCGCGGCGGCGAAAGCCGGCGATGGTCGGCATCCGCGGGTCGTCCCAGCCGTCGACATGACCGCCGCGGACGAGCCCGGTGAGGACGCGCTTGGACAGCAGCGTATAAGTGAGGTTGAGCCGGGCGAACTCGTACTGCCGCGGCCGCGACGGCACGGGCAGGTTCTCGATCAGCCAGTCGTAGAGCGGCCGGTGGTCGGCGAACTCGAGCGTACACAGCGAGTGGGTGACACCCTCGATCGCGTCGGACTGCCCGTGCGCGTAGTCATAGCTCGGGTAGATGCACCACGCCGTGCCGGTCCGCGGATGATGGGCGTGGAGGATCCGGTAGAGCACGGGATCGCGGAGGTTGATGTTGCCCGACGCCATGTCGATCTTCGCGCGCAGCACGCGAGCGCCGTTGGGGAACTCGCCAGCGCGCATCCGGGCGAACAGGTCGAGGTTCTCCTCGACGCTGCGGTTCCGAAACGGGCTGTCTCGCCCCGGCTCGGTCAGCGTGCCGCGGCTTGCCCGCATCTCCGCCTGGCTCTGATCGTCGACATAGGCCTTGCCCGCGCGGATGAGGCTCACGGCCCAGTCATAGAGCTGCTCGAAGTAGTCGGAAGCGTAGCGCGTCCGTCCGCCCCAGTCGAAGCCGAGCCAGTGGACGTCGCGCTCGATGGCGTCGATGTATTCCTGCTCTTCCCTTGTCGGGTTGGTGTCGTCGAAGCGCAAGTTGCAGTGGCCGCCGAACTCGTTCGCCACGCCGAAATTGAGGCAGATCGACTTGGCGTGGCCGATGTGGAGATAGCCGTTCGGCTCGGGGGGAAAGCGGGTCACGACCTCGCCGACCCGCCCGGCCTCGCGGTCGGCGGCAACGATGTCGCGGATGAAGTCCTGCCCGGCCTCGCGGACGGGCGCATCGGTGGAGGTCATATGTGGTTCCCGGCCGCCGGAAGCGGCGGCATGCGTTCGCGCCTATGTGCCAAATCCGCGCCGGAAGGCCAAGGGCTCAGTCCGGCAGGACGGCGGGCACCACCAGGCGGCCGTGGCGGCGGTAGACGCGGAAGTCGCTGTCGGTGGTCAGCACCACCGGGTCAGGCAGAATCTCCGACATACGGACGAGGCAGGCATCCGCGAGGCTCATCGGCACGTCGGCGTACTTGTCCATGAGGGTGAGGATGGAATCGAGTTGCACACCGAGGTCAAATGACAGCGTGACGGCTCCACGTCGGACAAGGTCCATACACTGTACCGTTCCGTCACGGCCGAGAAGGTAGAACGTCTCAGAAAGAGCCGCCTCGCATGTCGACCATGGGGGCCGGAATGTCCGGGCGGTCTTGGCCGCCCATCGATGATGGCGATCGTCCTCGTCGAGCAACGCCACGAGAAAGCTCGCGTCAGCGAGGCGAGCGCTTGCGGCCATAACCCCATTCGCGAAGGTAGTGCTTCTTACGGGCACTGAGGTCTGGCGGCCCTCCCTTCACCGAACCGATCAAGTCCCGGATGCTGGCAAGAGGGTCGGCTTCCGGCTCGCCGGCGGCGGGCCGCGCCAGGCGCTCGCGCGCCACCTCGGACTTCGAGACTCCCCGTGCACGGGCGACGTCCTCGATTTCGGCAGCGAGAGCTTCGGGCACGCGGATAACCATCGTCTTCATGGCGCCCAATGTAATACGCCTTCGGCACGCGCGCAATACGAGGCGTGTCGGGGACAGTTTCGCACCGGCGCCGACGGCGTGCTAAACGGACGCGAACGAATTCCCACGAGAAGAGCATGCCGCCCGTCGTCACCCGCTTTGCCCCCTCCCCCACCGGCTACCTCCACATCGGCGGTGCCCGCACGGCTCTGTTCAACTGGCTCTACGCGCGGCACACCGGGGGAAAGATGCTGCTCAGGATCGAGGACACCGACCGCGAGCGTTCGACCGATGCCGCGATCGCCGCGATCCTCGACGGACTGACGTGGCTCGGGCTCGACTGGGACGGCGAACTGATCCACCAGTTCGCGCGCGCCGACCGGCACCGCGAGGTGGCCGAGAGCCTGGTGCGGGCGGGCAAGGCCTACTACGCCTACGACACCGCGGACGAACTGAACGCGATGCGGGCCAAGGCGCGGGCCGAGGGCGGCTTCGCGCGCTACGACGGCGGCTGGCGCGACCGCGATCCGAGCGAAGCGCCGGCCGGCGTCGCGCCGGTGGTCCGCATCAAGGCGCCGCTCGCGGGCGAGACGGTCATCGAGGACGGCGTGCAGGGCCGCGTCGCCTTTCCCAACAAGGACCTCGACGATTTCGTCATCCTGCGTTCGGACGGGACACCGACCTACATGCTCGCGGTCGTCGTCGACGACCACGACATGGGCGTGACCCAGATCATCCGCGGCGACGACCACCTGACCAACGGCGCGCGGCAGAAGATTCTTTACGAGGCCGCCGGCTGGGAGATCCCGGCGATGGCGCACATCCCGCTGATCCATGGCCCGGACGGGGCGAAGCTCTCCAAGCGGCACGGCGCGCTTGGCGTCGACGCCTACCGGGCAATGGGCTACCTGCCGGAGGCGATGCGGAACTATCTCGTCCGCCTCGGCTGGAGCCATGGCGACGCCGAGGTCATGTCGAGCGACGAGATGATCGCCTGGTTCGACATCCCCGGCATCAATAAGGCCGCGGCACGCTTCGACCTCCAGAAGCTCGAGAGCCTCAACGCCCATTATCTCCGCCAGCGGCCCGACGACGAACTGCTCGCGACACTGTTCGATTCGCTCCGCTTTCTCCCCGAAGGGGACGTCTTCGCGGCGAAGCTCGACGACCACCGGCGGGCGCAGCTCCGGCAGGCGCTCCCGCTCCTCAAGGAGCGGGCTAAGACGCTCCTCGACCTGATCGACGGAGCCGGCTTCATCATCGCCGACCGGCCGCTCGCCATGGACGAGGCGGCGGCGGGCCTGCTCGCCAAGGACGGCGCACGCGCCGCGCTGACGGCGCTCCTCGCGGTGCTCGACGCGGTGACGGACTGGTCGGCCGCCGCGATCGAGGCGGCGGTCAAGGCGCACGCTGCGGCGGCCGGTCTGAAGCTGGGCGCCATCGCCCAGCCGCTCCGCGCCGCGCTGACCGGACGGGCGGCTTCGCCAGGCATTTTCGACGTGCTCGCGATCCTCGGCCGCGACGAAAGCCTCGGGCGGATTCGCGACCAGGCCACAGCCTGAAAGCCGGGCGGATTCGCTCACAAAGCGATGCATCGACCCGGTTCGGCGCGATGGACATAGTGCGTCGCAGCAATATAATGCGCGCCAACGACGCATCCAAAAAAGACTCCAGCGAGGTTTGAGCCATGGCCAACGCATCGACAATGGTGGAGGCCGGCACCGCCGACCGCGACGAAAACAAAGCGGCCGCGCAGAACAGCGTCGTCCTCACCGTGGACAACGCGCCCGTCGACCTCTCCGTCAAGCACGGCACGCTCGGGCCGGACGTCGTCGACATCGCCCACCTCTATCGCGACACCGGGATGTTCACCTACGATCCCGGCTTCACCTCGACGGCGTCGTGCGAGTCCAAGATCACCTTCATCGATGGCGACGAGGGCATCCTGCTCTATCGCGGCTACCCGATCGAGCAGCTCGCCGAGCACGGCGACTTCCTCGAGACGTGCTATCTCCTGCTCTACGGCGAGTTGCCGACAGCGGCCCAGAAGGCCGATTTCGACCATCGCGTGACCAACCACACGATGGTCCACGAGCAGATCAACCGGTTCTTCACAGGCTTCCGGCGCGACGCGCACCCGATGGCGATCATGTGCGGCGTGGTCGGCGCGATGTCGGCCTTCTACCACGACTCGACCGACATCTCGGACCCCTACCAGCGGATGGTCGCCTCGCTCCGCATGATCGCCAAGATGCCGACCATCGCGGCGATGGCCTACAAGTATTACGCCGGCCAGCCCTTCGTCTATCCGCTCAACGCGCTCGACTACGCTTCGAACTTCCTCCGCATGTGCTTCGCGGTACCCTGCGAGGAGTATAAGGTGAACCCGGTCCTTTCGCGCGCCATGGACCGCATCTTCATCCTCCATGCCGACCACGAGCAGAATGCCTCGACCTCGACGGTGCGGCTCGCCGGCTCGTCGGGCGCCAATCCGTTCGCCTGCATCGCGGCCGGCATCGCCTGCCTCTGGGGGCCGGCGCACGGCGGTGCCAACGAGGCGGCGCTCAACATGCTCCAGGAGATCGGCACCGCCGATCGCATCCCCGAGTTCATCAACCGCGCCAAGGACAAGAACGATCCGTTCCGCCTCATGGGCTTCGGCCATCGGGTCTACAAGCACTACGACCCGCGCGCCAAGATCATGCAGAAGACCTGCCACGAGGTGCTTGCCGAGCTCGGCATCCAGGACGATCCGCTGCTCGAGGTCGCGATGGAGCTCGAGCGGATCGCGCTCACCGACGAGTATTTCATCGAGAAGAAGCTCTATCCGAACATCGATTTCTACTCGGGCATCACGCTGAAGGCGCTCGGGTTCCCGACGACGATGTTCACCGTCCTCTTCGCGCTCGCCCGCACCGTCGGCTGGATCGCCCAGTGGAAGGAGATGGTCGAGGATCCGTCCCAGAAGATCGGCCGCCCCCGCCAGCTCTATATCGGCTCGCCGCGCCGCGACTACGTCCCGGTGTCGAAGCGGAAGTAGCGCGGACCGATGTCCGCGCTTCGTTCGAGGCGCATCGTCTACTTCGTCTCGATCATCGCCGCCACTTCGCGGTCCGCTTCGTGCTCGCTCGCGGCGAGCCCTTCGGCCACACGCTTCCGGTCCGCCACGGACCGGTTCTGGCTCATCTTCCGCTTGCCCTCGATCCGCGCGATCGGCATCCGCAGCCCGACGATGCGGCCGAGCTGCGCGGCGACATAATCGTCGGGCGCGTCGGTCACCTTCCAGGGCTCGGCGCGTCCGGCCTCGTGGAGATCGGTGAGGCGGGTCACGACCTCTTGCAGTCGGTCGGGATCCTCGAAGAACTCCACCGGCCCGTAGGCGTGCACGGCGACGTAGTTCCACGTCGGAGCGACCTTTCCGTGCTCCGCCTTCGCGGCATACCACGACGGCGTCACGTAGGCCTCGGGGCCGGAGAACAAGGCAAGCGCCTCACCGATCACCGGCAGCCGCCATTGCGGATTGGCCCGCGCCACATGGCCGTAGATGACGCCCCATGCGCCTTCCGTCTCGTCGAGGAGAAGCGGCAGCGGAGTCGCGATCGGGCCATCGGGCGTCGCCGTCACCAGCGTCGCCAGCCGGGCCGTGCGCATGATCGTGCGCAAGGCGGCGGGATCGTCTTCGCGGAAGGCGGGCGGGATGTACATGCTTCCGGTTCTATCACACCGGAGACGGAAGCCCAGTGCCGCCGGCGCGACTCAGCGCCTCCTCGCCATCTCCATCACGATCTCGGCCGCGCGGGAGCTCGGCGTGCCGTGGTCGAGCGTCATCAGTCCGTCGAGCCGGGCGAACGCACGGAGCTGCCGCTCGCGCTCGGGCGTATCGGACAGAAGCGGCGCGAGGGCCGCTGCCAGCCGCTCGGGCGTGGTCTCGTGGTCGAGGAACTCGGGCACGTCCCTGGTATCGGTGATCAGGTTGGGCAAGACGAACGAGTGCAGGCGGCGGAGAACGATGTGCTTCACGGACTTGGCGACGGGGTCGATGCGGTAGGCGACGACCATCGGCACCCCGGACAGGGCCAGCTCGAGCGTCACCGTGCCCGAGGCGGCGAGCGCCAGGTGGCTCCGCCGGAAGGCCGCGTACTTGGCCTCCTCGCCCTCCACGATATCCGGGCGCACCGGCCAGCGCGCCGTCTTCTCCCGGATCTCGTCGGCGAAGCGCGGGACCACGGGGAGAAGCACCTCCATCGGCCCGCGGTCGCGAACCACTTGCGCCACCGTCTCGCCGAAGGCGTCGAGCAGGCGGCTGATCTCGCCATGGCGGCTACCCGGAAGGACGAGGAAGGTCGGGCGCTCGACCGCGGCCAGCGGCGGCCGTTCGCCGGCAGCGGGCCGGAGGCGGTCGATCTTCTCGATCAGCGGATGGCCGACATAGGTCGTGGGCGGCCCCTTGAGCCGCGCGTGCACCTCGGGCTCGAACGGCAGGATCGCCATCAGGTGGTCGACGAAACGGGCCATCCGCGGCGCCCGCCGCGGCCGCCATACCCACACCGTCGGCGAGACGTAGTCGACGATCGGGATGCTGGGATCCTTCTTGCGCACCCGCCGTGCCACCCCGAGATTGAACCCGGGACAGTCGATCATCACGAAGACGTCCGGCTGCGCCTGCACCACCGCCCGCGCCGCCTGCCGCATGCGGGCGAGGATATTGTGCAGGTTGGCGACGATCGCGGTGGCGCCGACGTGATTGATGTCGCGCATCGGAAACAGGGAACGGAGGCCGAGACGCTCCATCCGCGTCCCGCCGACGCCGACGAAGCGGACCTCGCCGCCGGCCCGCGCGCGGATCGCCTCCATGAGATTGGCGCCGAGCGCGTCGCCCGATTCCTCGCCGGCGATCAGGAACGCGGTGAACGGCCGCCCCGGCTCGCCGCTCACGGCAGCTTCTCCTTCGCCTCGCGCTTGGTGCGACCGACGATGAAGATGCCCTGCCGGTCCGCCGCCTCGATCACTGCCGGCCGGTCGACGATCATCACCCGCCCGGTCTCGATCGCGATGCCGGCCAGACCGGCGGCGACGACGCCATCGACCGTGCGCACGCCGATGGTCGGCATGTCGACGCGGAGATCCTGCTGCGGCTTGGCGCACTTCGCCAGCACGCCGACGCGGCCCTTCGACCGGATGCGTCCCTTCTGCCGGAGCGCCGCCACGCGCTCGATCATCGCGTCGGTCCCCTCGTACGCCTCGAGCGCCACGATCAGGCCGTTCATCGCCACCGCGGCCTGTCCGGCATCGAGCAGGCCGATGCCGCGCGCCGCCCGCATCGCCCGCCTGACGTCGCGGAGCATGTCCCTGTCGGGCCCGTGGGCGCCGAGCTGGCCCTCCGCGGCGACGAGCTCGGGCGCGACCTCATGGGCGCCGACGACGGCATAGCCGCGCTCGTCGAGGAGGCCGATCAGCCCCGACAGCAGGTCGTTGTCGCCCCGCATCAGGAGCGCGGCCACCCGGGCCATCAGCTTCACCGCGCCCATGTCGAGCTTGAGGTCGCGGAGCTCGGGCCGCGCGCTCACCGTGCCGATCATCACGATCTCGCGCGTGCCGTGCTCGGCGAGGAGGGTCATCAGCCGGCCGAACTGGCCCCACTTCAGGACCTCGTGGGGGAACGCCGCGATCCCGGGCTCGGCCTCGCCCGCGATGCCGGCGATGAACACCGGCCGCCCCTGCCGCGCGGCGGCACCGGCGACGATCAGCGGCACGGGGCCGCCCCCGGCGATGATCGCCAGCGGCCCGCGCGCGGACGGAGCGTCGGGCGCCGGAGCGGCCATCGCCTAGGCCCGCGGCGAGCAGAGGGGACGGTCGCCGCTCTTCCGGATGAACTCGACCATCATCATCACCGGCGGCACGTCCGGATACTTTTCGGCCACGCGCTCGACGCGCTCCGCGCGGGTGCCGCCGCCGTTGAAGATCGCCTGATAGGCCGCACGGAGCGCATGGATGGTCGGCCGGTCGAAGCCGCGGCGCTTGAGGCCGACGACGTTGAGGCCACCCAGCTCGGCCCGCTCGCCGATGGCCGAGGCGAAGGGGATGACGTCGGCGTTGACGCCGGAAAGGCCGCCGATGAAGGCGTGTGCGCCGACCCGGCAGTGCTGCTGGATCGCCGCGAGGCCGCCGAGGATCGCATGCTCCCCGACCTCGACGTGGCCGCCGAGCGTTGCGTTGTTGACCAGCACCACGCGATCGCCGACCAGGCAGTCATGGGCGACGTGCGAGGCGATCATCATGAAGCAATCGGCGCCGATCCGGGTCTCGCCGCGGCCGCGCGCCGTGCCCCGGTTGATGGTCGCATGCTCGCGGATGATGCAGTTCGGGCCGACCACGACGGTCGTCGGCTCGCCCTTGTAGCTGGTGTCCTGCGGCGGGCCGCCGACCGCGGCGAACGGATAGAGCTGGCTTCCGGCACCGATCGTCGTGTGGCCGCTGACCACGACATGCGAATGGATGACGACATCGTCCTCGAGCACCACGTCGCGCTCGACGATGGCGTAAGGCCCGATGCGCACGCCGGCCCCGATGCGGGCGCCGTCCTCGACGATCGCCGACTTGTGGATTTCGACCATCGGCACCTACCCGTCGGCGATCAGCGCGCTGATCGTCGCCTCCGCCACCTTGGCGCCATCGACCATGGCTTCGGCATCGAACTTCCAGATGTTCCCGCGGTTCCGCGCCTTGCGCACACGATACTCGATCGTGTCGCCCGGCTGCACGGGCTTCCGGAACTTGGCTTCGTCGATGGTCATGAAATACACCACGCCCGGCCTCTCGCGGCCGCGCGACAGGATGCAGATCGCGCCGGCCGTCTGCGCCATGCCCTCGATGATCAGCACACCCGGCATGATCGGCATGTCCGGAAAGTGTCCGGCGAAATACGGCTCGTTGGCCGAGACGTTCTTGATCCCGACCGCGAAGTTGTCGCCGTCGATGTCCTTGATCCGGTCGACCATCAGGAACGGCGGCCGATGCGGAAGCAGCTTGTAGATGTCGTGGATATCGAGCGAGCGCGTGGCGGGAACAGCATCGTCAGCCATTGGAAGCATCCTCGCTCTTGCCGGCCGGCGCGGCGCTGCGGACCAGGCGAAAATAGGCCTTCCGCTCGCGCTGCCACTGCTCCACCGGGATGGCCGGATAACCGCCCCAGGACTCGCCCGGCGGAATGTCGTTGCCGACGGCCGACGCCCCGGCGATGCGCGCCCCGCTGCCCACGGTGACGTTGTCCCTTATGCCCACGCCGCCGCCGATCATGACAAAATCGCCGATCGTCACGCTACCGGAAATCCCGGCATTGCCGGCGATCAGGCAATGTCGCCCGATGACGACGTTGTGCGCAATCTGGACGAGATTGTCGATCTTAGTCCCTTCCCCGATCACCGTGTCGCGGCTGCTGCCGCGGTCGACCGTGCTGTTCGCTCCGATCTCGACGTCGTCCTGGATGATGACACGGCCGATCTGGGGGATCTTCAGGTGGCCGCCGGCGCCCGGCAGAAACCCGAAGCCGTCCTGGCCGATCCTGACGCCGGGGTGGACCGCGACCCGATCGCCGAGCAGCGCATAGCCGAGCGTCGCCCCGGCCGAGATCACGGATCCGCGCCCGATCCGGACCCCGCGCCCGATCACCGCCCCCGAGCCGATCAGCGTATCGCGGCCGATCTCCACGTCGGCCGCCACCACCGCGAACGGCTCTACCGTCACGCCGTCCTCGAGCCGGGCCGAGGGATCGACCGAGGCGAGCGGCGAGACCGCGCCGGGGATCCCGACCGGCGCCGGCTTCAGGGCCGATGGATACAGGCTGCGGCCGAGGGTGGTGAAGGCGCGCTGCGGCTGGTCGGCCACCAGCGCCACCGTCCCCTCCGGCACCAGGTCGACCTCGCCCTTGCGCACGAAACAGGCGCCGGCCCTGGTGCCGCGCAGCAGCGCGATGAAGCGGCGGCTCTCGCAATATGTCACGTCGTCCGGGCCGGCCCGTTCCAGCGACGCGATATCCCGCATGACCCGGCTGCCCGCCTCCGGTTCGGCCGCCGCCCCGGTCAGGGCGACGATGGCGGCGACGGTCATCGGCTCCGGCGCGGGAAAGAAGCTCGGCTCCGTCATACCTGTCGTCCAGAAAGCAAAAGGGGCCGCCGATGACACGACGGCCCCCCGATCGATTCAGATGACGTCAAAATGTCCTGCCGGCGCTGAACCTGAACCACTGCAGGGTGTCCGTCTTGGCCTTGGTGAGCGCATAGGCCGCGTCGGCACGAAGCACGCCGATCGGCGAACTCCACATCACCGACCCGCCCACGGACGACCGGATCACGTTGGGATCGACGACCGGGCCGCCGCCGGCCGGGACGTCGACGCCCCACAGGTTGCCGGCATCCGCGAAGACCGCGCCACGGAGCCCGAAGTCGGGCGAGATGCCGGGGAACGGGAACTGGACCTCGGCGGTGGTCGCCCAGTAGGTCGTGCCGCCCAGGGGCGTATCCGTCGCCTTGTCGACGACGCCGTAGCCGTAGTTGGCGAAGCCGCGGATCGTCTCGCCGCCCTTGAAGAAATTGTCGATGGTGGCGACTTCCTGGCCGCCGAGACCTGTGATGTTGCCGCCGGCCACCTTGATGAAGCCGACGATATCGGCGTCCGGGAACAGCTCGCGATAGATTCGGCCCTCGGCCTCCGTCTTCATGTAGGAGACGTCGCCGCCGATGCCCGCGAACTCCTGCCTGAAGTTCGCCCAGGCGCCTTCGCGCGGATCGACGCGGCTGTCGAGCGAATTGTAGAGGAGCCCGTATCCGGCCGAGGAGACGATCGTCGTCCCCTCCGGGAAATACATGCGCGTCGCCTTCCGCGAGTTGCTGATCTCCTGGTTCTTGTACCGGTAGTTCGTGTTCAGCGTCAGGCGGTCGGTGATCGGCAGGCCGAGACGGACGCCGCCGCCGATCGCGTCGAAGTCATAGGGCCGGTACGACGTCTGCTTCTGGACGATCTTGAACGCATCGACACCGGCCGACAGGTTCTGGCCGAGGAAATACGGATCGGTGAAGGAGATGTTGTAGGTCTGCTCGTTCTTGCCGAAGCCGACCGACATGCGGAGATGCTGTCCGCGGCCGAGGAAGTTCCGTTCGTCGAGCGACAGTTCGGCGACGATGCCCTCCGTCGAGATGCCGGCGCCGACCGAGAACTCACCCGTCGAGTCCTCCTCCACCTGCACCACCACGATCACCCGGTCCGGCGCGGAGCCCGGCTCGGTCGTTATGTGGACCGACTTGAAGAACTGAAGGTCGCGGAGCTTGCGCTCGGCCCGGTCGATCAGGACGCGGTTGTAGGGATCGCCTTCGACCGCGTCGAACTCGCGGCGGATGACGTAGTCGCGGGTCTTGGTGTTGCCGTAGATCTCGATCCGCTCGATGTAGAGCCGCGGCCCCTCGTCGATGAGATAGGTCACGGAGATCGTGTTGTCGGCATAGTTGCGGTCGCCACGCGGCCGGACCTGCGCAAAGGAATAGCCGCTCCGCGACAGTTCGAGCGACATAGATTCGATGGTGCGCTCGATCTCGCCCGAGTCGAAGGTCCGCCCCGGCTTGGTCGTGATGTACCGGCGGAGCGTACTGGGATCGAGCCCCGGGACGGTCGAATCGATGTCGATCGTGGAGAAGCGGTATTTCGGCCCCTCCTCGACCGTGAACACGACCGAGTAGCGGTTGCTCGCTTCGTCATACTCCCAGTCGACGGCGATCACCCGGAAGTCGGCGTAGCCGTGGCTCATGTAGAACCGGCGAAGCTCCTCCTGGTCCTGCGCGAGCTTGCCCTCGTTGAACACGTCCTTGCGGCTGAGGAGCGTCATCAGGCTCCGCCGCTTGGAGTCGACGACGCTGGCCAGGCGCGAATCGGAGAACGCGTTGTTGCCGACGAAGGTGACGCGGCCGATCGCCGTGCGACCGCCTTCGTTGATGATGAAAACCACGTCGGCGCGGTTGTCGCCGAGCGGCGTCACCTGCGATTCGACCGTGGCCTCGCCGCGCCCCTGCGTACCGTAATATTCGGTCAGGCGCTGGACGTCGCCCTGCAGCTTCGCATCGGTGAGCACGCCGCGCGGCTCCGTCTGCAGAATCTGCATCAGGACTTCGTTCTTGACCTTCTTGTTCCCGCGAATCACGACCGAGTTGACGATCGGATTCTCGACGACCGTGACGACGAGCCGGTTGCCGCTGGTCGTGATCGTCACGTCGGCGAAGAGACCCGTGCCGTAGAGGGCCTTCACCGATTCGTCGATCTCGGCGCCGCCGAACGACTGGCCGGGCGTGATGGTGACGTAGTTGCGGACGGTCTCGGCGTCGATGCGGGTATTGCCGCTGACCACGATGCTCGAGACGACCGCCGCCTGCGCGGTGGACGACGCGATCATCACCGTTCCGGTGCCGGCCACGGCAGCCGCCGCCAGGCCGAACGCTAGGGCTGCTGTCCGAACGAACTTGCTGAACGAAAACATAAGGTTCGGCACACCCCGCTTTGCCACTAACCCCTCCGGCCGAGCCAAGACCGGATTCGCCCCCGACATTCCCCGGGGCGCCACGTTTACAGCCTTTTGTACCCTACGCAACCCGCCCCCCCTGGACCGCCGCCGAATCTCCCACGGCGTTGCCCCCGAGACACGCATCCAAGCCGCTTCTCAGAGCCAATTCAAATTAATAATATCGTTTCTGAATGCGAAAATCATTAACGCGATCACGGCCACGAACCCGATGCGAAAACCGATCTCCTGGGTCCTTTCGCTGAGCGGACGGCCGCGGATCGCCTCGATGGCGAAGAACAGGAGATGCCCGCCGTCGAGCATCGGCACCGGGAAGAGATTGATGATGCCGATGCTGATCGACAGCACCGCCGCGACGTTGAGAAGCACGGCCAGGCCCATGCGCGCGGCGTCGCCGGAAATCTTGGCGACCATCAGCGGACCGCCGAGTTGGTTCGCCGATTCCTCGCCGACGATGACCCGGTAGAGATAGGTCACGGTGCGCTCGGTGATGAACCACGTCTCCGACATGCCCTCGGCGACCGCGGTGACCGGGCCGAAGGTGACCTGCTGCATGTCGCCCTCTGCATAGCCGCCAATGACGCCGAGCCGCCCGACGGGCGGTCCGTCGGGCGTCGGCGCGGCCTCGGGCGTCACCACGACCGTGATCTCCTGCCCGTCGCGGTCGAGCACGACCGTCAGCGCTTCGCCCGGCCGCGGGCCGATGATATCGCGGATGTCCTCGAAGCCGAGCACGGGCTGGCCGTCGATCATGCGGATCACGTCCCCGGCGGCGATTCCCGCGGCCGAGGCGGGCGATCCCGGCTGGACCTGGGTGACCAGCGGCGGCATGGCCGGTCCGCCGATGCCGAGATCGCCGATGGTGCCGGCGATTCCGCCGGGCGCCGGCATGGCTGCCGGCGTCGCGACAAGTTCGACGGTCTCGCCGTTCCGCTCGACGGTGAAGGTCAGCGCCCGCCCCGGGCTGAGGCCGATCAGCCGCTCGACCTCGGCAAAGCCCTGGACCGCGCTGCCGTCGACGGCGACGACGACGTCGCCGGGCTGGAAGCCCGCGACAGCGGCGGGGCTTTCGGGCTCGACGAGGTCGATCCGCGGAGCCAGCACCGATCGGCCGGAGACGAGCAGCATCACGGTGAAGATGACCACGGCGAGCACGAAGTTCGCCGCCGGCCCGGCGGCGACGATGAAGGCCCGCGCCCCGACCCCCTTGGCAGCGAAGGTCCGCCTCCGCTCCTCGGGCGTCATCCGCGCCAGCGTTTCCTGGTCGGCGACGCTGGCCTCGTTCTCGTCGCCGAGAAACTTGACGTAGCCGCCGAGCGGGATGGCGGAGATCTTCCAGCGCGTCCCCTTCCGGTCCGTGAAGCCGGCGATCTCCGGGCCGAAGCCGACGGAGAACGTGCTGACCGCGGCGCCGCACCAGCGGGCCGCCAGGAAATGTCCCATCTCGTGGATGAAGACGATGATGGTCAGGACGAACAGGAAGGCGAGGATGGTGAAGCCGAGATTGAGTCCGATGTTACCGAACGACCCGAGCAGATCCATCTTCTCTCAATCCATTCCTGTCACGGCCGGGGCACCCTGCCCGCATGGCGCTGCACTTCCTGCGAAGCCAGCCGCCGACCCTCGCGGTCGAGCGCCAGGACCTCGGCGAGCGTGGTCGGCGTGCGATCGAGGCCGGCGCCGCGCGCCGCGGACACCGTATCCTCGACCAATCGGGCGATTTCGGGGAAGCCGATCGCACCGGAAAGGAAGGCCGCCACCGCGATCTCGTTCGCCGCGTTGAGCACGTTGGTCGCCCAGCCGCCGGCCGCGAGCGCCTCGCGGGCGACGCGAAGCGCCGGGAACCGATCGGTATCGGGCCGCTCGAAGGTGAGCCGGCCGACGCGGGTCAGGTCGAGGCCGAGCGTGGTCGCGGGCGCCCGCTCCGGCCATGCCAGACAATGGGCGATCGGCATCCGCATGTCGGGCGCCGACAGGGCCGCGATCATCGTGCCGTCGCGATAGGCGACGAGGCCGTGGACGATCGACTGGGGATGGACGACGACCTCGATCCGCGCCGGATCGATCGCGAAGAGGTGATAGGCCTCGATCAGTTCGAGGCCCTTGTTCATCAGCGTGGCCGAATCGATGCTGATCTTCGGCCCCATCGACCAGTTGGGATGCCTGAGCGCCTCCTCCGGCCGCGCGCCCATCAGCGCCTCCCGCGTCCAGTCGCGGAACGGCCCGCCGGAAGCCGTGAGGACGATGCGGTCGACGTCCTCGATGCGGTTGGCGCCGAGCGCCTGGAAGATGGCGTTGTGCTCGGAATCGACCGGCAGGATCTCGACGCCGGCCGCCCGCGCCTCCGAAACGAACAGATCGCCCGCCGAGACCAGGCATTCCTTGTTGGCGAGGGCGACGTTGGAGCCGGCGCGGATCGCGGCCAGTGTCGGCGAAAGGCCGGCGGCGCCGACGATTCCGGCGACGACGATGTCAACCTGCCGCGCCGCCGCCGCTTCGATCGCCTCGAACCCGGCCGCGGCCTCGATGCCGCTGCCGGCGAGCGCCGCCTTGAGCGTCTCGTAGCCGTTCCGGTCCGAGATGACGGCGAGCCTGGCGCCGACCTTCCGCGCGACACGCGCGAGGCTCTCGGCGTTGCCGAAGGCGGTGACGGCATCGACCTCGTAGGCCTCGGGATGCTCGTCGATCACCGCGACGGTGTTGGTGCCGATCGAGCCGGTCGCGCCGAGGATCGAGATCCGCCGCCGCTCGCCGGGTGGCGGCAAGGATCGGACGATGGGCTTCTCAGCGCCCTCGGGCCCTCCCGTATCGCTCACCACGCCACCAGTCCTCGTGCGGGATCGGCCAGGCCGCCATGGGCCACGCCGATCAGCACCGCGAGCGTGGCGGCGAAGACCAGTCCGTCGACGCGGTCCATCATGCCGCCATGGCCCGGCACCAGGGTGCCGGAATCCTTGGCGCCGAACAGCCGCTTGACGTGGGATTCGAAGAGGTCACCGACCTGGCTGACGACGGCGAGCGCCACGAGCACGGCGATGAAGGCGGCACCGAGGGAAAGACCGAAGGCGAGGCCGCAGGCGATGCCGAAGGCGACGCCGGCAGCGAGGCCGCCGATCGCCCCCGCCCAGGTCTTCTTGGGCGAAACCCGCGGCCAGAGCTTCGGGCCGCCGATGGTCCGGCCCGCCACATAGGCGCCGATGTCGGTCGCCGCGACCACCCCGACGACGGTCGCGATCGCCGCGATCCCATATTCGGCCGAGTCGCGGAGAACGAGCAGGCTGAACCCGAGCGCCAGCGCATAGAGGACGCCGACCGGCCGCCAGGGGCGCGGACCGGCCACGGCCGCCGCGACCACCGCCCCGGCGCCGACGGCGAGCGCGGCACCCGGAAAGCCGACGCCGAAGACGATCATCGCCAGGGCGATGGCGACGGTGAACGGCAATGCCGGCCGCGACCCGCCCTCGGTGACTCCGGCCCATTCGGCGTGGACGATTCCGGCGACGCCGGCCACGACGATGCCGGCGAGCAGTCCCCCCGCCCAGGCGGCGGCGCCCGCGATCGCGATCAGCACGACGGACGAAGCGATCCGCGGCAGGAGGTCGCGGCTCACGACAGGCGTCCCGGTGCGGAGGGCGCCATCGACCGCACTCACGCCGGGCTCCGCGACGCGTGGCCGCCGTAGCGGCGATCGCGGGTGCCGAACTCCTCGATCGCCGCACCGAAATGGGTGGCATCGAAATCCGGCCAGAAGACCGGCACGAATACCAGCTCCGAATACGCCGCCTGCCAGAGCAGGAAATTGCTGAGGCGGAAGTCGCCGCCGGTCCTGATGATGACATCCGGATCGGGCATCTCTGCCGTATCGAGATGGGCCGAAAACGCCGCCTCGTCGATCGCGGCCGGGTCGAGCGCCCCGGCGGCCGCTTGCGTCGCCAGTCGCCGCGAAGCGCGGACGATCTCGTCGCGGGCGCCGTAGTTGAAGGCGACGACCATGCGGAGCCGGCGGTTCTCGGCGGTCAGGGTCTCCGCCTCGCGGATCAGCGCGGCGACGTCGGCCGGCAGCCCCTCGCGGTTGCCGATGACGATGACCTGGACGCCGTCGCGGTGCAGGCGGGCGACGTCGCGGCGGATATACATGCGAAGCAGGCCGAACAGGAACTCGACCTCGGCGGCCGGCCTCGTCCAGTTCTCGGATGAGAAGCTGTAGAGCGTCAGGTAGGCGATGTCGCGGGCGAGCGCGGCATCGACCGTGCGCCGTACCGCCTCGACGCCGGCCCGATGCCCCATGCTCCGGGGCAGGCCGCGCCGCTCGGCCCAGCGGCCGTTGCCGTCCATGATGATCGCGACATGGCGAAGACTTCCCGTGTCGGACCCGGCGGCCGCCTTCGGCTGGCTGGCATGCGACGTCATCGGGGTTCTCCGCCTGGCGCGGCGTCAGACCTGAGTGATCTCCGCTTCCTTGGTGGCGAGAAGTTGGTCGATCTCGCCGATGGTCTGATCGGTGAGCTTCTGGATCTGGTCGGCGACACGCCCGCTCTCGTCCTTGCCGATCCCGCCGTCCGCCTCGGCCCTCTTGAGAAGATCGAGCCCGTCGCGGCGAACATGACGCGCCGCGACGCGCGCCTGCTCGGCGTATTTGTGGGCGATCTTCACGAGCTCCTGGCGCCGCTCGGCGTTGAGCGCCGGGATCGGGATGCGCAGCAACTGCCCGTCGATGATCGGGTTGAGGCCGAGATTGGCCTCGCGGATGGCGCGATCGACGGCCGAGACGGTCGCCCGGTCCCAGACCTGGACCGCGATCATCCGCGGCTCGGGCACGCTCACCGAGGCGAGTTGGCCGATCGGCATCGATGCACCGTAGGCGTCGACCACGATCGGATCGAGGAGGTTGGCCGAGGCCCGGCCGGTCCTGAGGCCGGCGAGTTCGCCGCGCAGCGACGTGACCGCGCCATGCATGCGACGGCTGAGGTCGTCGAGATTCATGAAACCCTCCTTCCGGGCCGGTGGGAGTCGCACGTCGCGCGCTCCCCGCCGACCGCCATTGTTCCTGTCACCCGGCGACGACGGTCGCCCGGCCTTCGCCCTTGAGAATCTCGACGAAGCCGCCGGGCTGGTGAATGCTGAACACGATTATCGGGATACCATTGTCGCGGGCAAGGGCCATGGCGGCGATGTCCATGACCTTGAGCTCTTTGCCGATCGCCTCGCCGAAGGTGAGCCGGTCATACCGCGTCGCCAGGGGATCGAGCTTGGGGTCGGCGCTGTAGATGCCGTCGACCATGGTCCCCTTGAACAGCCCGTCGCACCCCATCTCCGCCGCGCGCAGGGCCGCGCCGGTGTCGGTGGTGACGAAGGGATTGCCGATGCCGCCGGCGAACAGCACCGCGCGGCCGGAATCGTAGGCCGCCTGCGCCGCACGCTGGCTGAACGTCTCGCAGAGCGTCGGCATCGGCACGGCGGAGAACAGTTTCGTGTCCAGCCCGCGGGAAAGGAGCTTCTGCTCGAACGCGATGGCGTTCATCACCGTGGCGAGCATGCCCATCTGGTCGCCGGCGACGCGATTGCCGCCATTCGCGGCCACCGTCACGCCGCGGAAGATGTTGCCGCCGCCGATGACGATGCCGAGCTTGACGCCGAGCGCCAGCGCCCCCTGGACCTGGGCGGCGAGCCGGTCGGCGACCGCATCGTCGATGCCGAACGGCATGTCGCCGAGAAGAGCCTCGCCGGACAGCTTGAGCAACGCGCGCCTGTAGCGGACCTGCTCCGTCATCCTCTCGGCCCCCCGGATTGCGATCCGCCCCGGCACAGGCCGGAGCGGATGCATGTTTCTGTTCTCAGGTGGTCTTGTCGACGCCGGCCGCCGCGGCGACCTCGGCGGCGAAGTCGGATTCGGCTTTCTCGACGCCTTCCCCGAGCCGGAAGATGACGAACTCGGTGACCTTGATCGGCGCGCCGACATCGGCCTCGGCCGCCTTGACGGCCGCATCGACGGTCTTCTCCGTATCGACCACGAAGTTCTGGGCGAGAAGGACGACCTCCTCGTAGAACTTCCGGATCCGCCCTTCGACCATCTTGGCGACGATCGCCTCGGGCTTGCCGGACTCCTTGGCCTGCTCGGTGAACACGGCGCGCTCGCGGGCGACGACGACCGGGTCGACCTCCTCCTCGCGGACGGCGAGCGGGCTCGCCGCAGCGATGTGCATGGCGATCTGGCGGCCGATGGCCGCGAGCTTGTCCTTGTCGCCGGCCGACTCGAGGCCGACGATAACGCCGATCTTGCCGAGGCCCGGCGCAACCGCATTGTGGACGTAGCTCGCGACCGTGCCCGGCTCGACCGAGATCATCGCCGCACGGCGGAGCGTCATGTTCTCGCCGATGGTGGCGATCGCGGCCTTCAGCGCGTCCTCGACGCTGGTGCCGTCCTTCAGCTTGGCCGCGGCGATCGCCTGGAGGCTGCCGTCGCTCGACAGCGCCGCCTCGGCGATGCCGGTGACGAGAGCCTGGAAGTCGGCATTGCGGGCGACGAAGTCGGTCTCCGAATTGACCTCGACCATCGCCGCCTTGCCGCCGGCGGCGGCGACGCCGATCAACCCCTCGGCGGCAACCCGGCCGGCCTTCTTGGCCGCCTTGGCGAGGCCCTTCGCGCGAAGCCAGTCGACGGCCGCTTCCATGTCGCCGCCGGTCTCGGCGAGCGCATTCTTGCAGTCCATCATGCCCACGCCGGTCTTCTCGCGGAGCTCCTTCACCATTCCTGCGGTAATCGTCATGTCGGTGCCTTCCGGATTACTGGCCGCCGATGAGGCCGCGCGCCTGGCTGACCCAGTCCTCGCGGCTGATGCGTCCCTTGAAGTTCAGGACCTCGTCGACCTTCTCGATGTCCTCGTCGGTGAAGCCCGCGATCTGCGACAGCTTGGTGATGCCCAGATCGTGGAGCTTCTCCTCGAGCGCCGGCCCGACCCCGGTGATGACCTTGAGGTCGTCGGGATCGCCTTCCGGCGGATTGAAGAGCGTCGGCAACGTCGCCTTGCGCTTCTTGTCCTTGGCGCCGGAAGCCCCCTTCCGGGGAGCGCTCGGGGGCTCGGCGCCGTCGACCGCCTCGAGAACCGAAGGATCGGTGATCTCCTCGGCCGCGCCGATGTCGTAGCCCGCATCGCCCTGGGCGCGCGAGATTCCGTCGATGGCCGCCTTCGCGATCAGGTCGCAGTAGAGCGTGATCGCCCGGCCGGCATCGTCGTTGCCGGGGATCGGGAACGAGATGTGGTCCGGATCGCAGTTCGAATCGACCACGGCGACGACCGGGATGCCGAGGCGGTTGGCCTCCTGGATCGCGATCGCCTCCTTGTTGGTGTCGATCACGAAGATCAGGTCGGGCACGCCGCCCATGTCCTTGATGCCGCCGAGCGACTTGTCGAGCTTGTCGCGTTCGCGGGTGAGCGTCAGCCGCTCCTTCTTGGTGAGGCCCTGGGCCTCGCCGGAGAGGAGCTGGTCGAGCTCGCGGAGCCGCTGGATCGAACGCGAGATCGTCTTCCAGTTGGTCAGCATGCCGCCGAGCCAGCGGGCGTTGACGTAGTACTGCGCCGAGCGCTTGGCGGCCGCCGTGATCGGCTCCGCCGCCTGGCGCTTGGTGCCGACGAACAGCACCCGGCCGCCCTGGGCGACCGTCGCGCTCACCGCCTCCAGGGCGCGGTGCAGCAGCGGCACGGTCTGAGCGAGGTCGATGATGTGGATGTTGTTGCGGGTCCCGTAGATGTACGGGGCCATCTTCGGGTTCCAGCGGTGCTTCTGGTGGCCGAAGTGAACGCCTGCCTCGAGCAGCTGGCGCATGGAAAAATCGGGCAGTGCCATGACTACCAAGTCTCCTTTACCGGTTCTGTCCTCCGCGGGGACGCGGCCTTCGCCGCCGCCTGGTCCCAGGCACCGGTTGGATCCCTCGGCCGACCGCAATCGGCACGACGGAGCCAAACCCCGCGTGTGTGATGGGCGGGGTTATAGGGATGCGGCCGGCGTATTGCAACGGCTAAGCCGCAGAATCCGGCGCCTCGGCGATCTCGAGGATCGTCTCCACCAGCGCGGCAACCGCAATGCCCATGTCGGCGGGGGACGCGTATTCCGCCGGGTTGTGGCTGATCCCGCCGCGACAGCGGACGAAGATCATGCCGAACGGGCAAAGATGCGCCATGGCCTGGCCGTCGTGGCCGGCGCCGGACATCAGCCGGCGTGCCGGCCGGCCGGTCACGGCTTCGACGGCGGCGGCGATCGTCTCGGCCAGCGCCGGCCCGCACGCGGCGACTGGCGTCTCGTGCACAATCTCGACCGTGACGTCCACCCCGCGCCGGACGGCAAGGTACTTGATCCGGCATGTGATCTCGGCAGCCGCGCGCTCACGGGCCGGGTCCTCCGCGGCGCGGAGGTCGAGGCTGAAGCGGACCTCGCCGGGGATCACGTTGCTGGCGCCGGGCAGCACCCGGAACGCGCCGACGGTAGCGACCAGCGCCGCGTCGCCCTCCCCTTTCGCAACCGCCTCCACCGCGAGCGCCATCTCGGCCGCCGCGGCGAGCGCATCCCGCCGGATCGCCATCGGCACGGTGCCGGCGTGCCCCGCCTCGCCCTTCACCACGATCCGGAACCGGGATTGCCCAGCGATCGCCGTGACCACGCCGAGCGGCAGGTCCTCGCGTTCCAGTACCGGCCCCTGCTCGATGTGCACCTCGAGATAGGCGAGCACATCCTCCGGCCGGCACGCCTCGGCCGCGAAGCGGTCCGGATCGCCGCCGAAGGCCCTGAGCGCCTCGCGGATGGTGACGCCGTCGGCATCGGTCAGGTCGAGCATCGGGTCGCCGGGCACACCGGCGATGACGGACGACCCGAGCAGCGTCTTGGGGAACCGGACGCCCTCCTCGTCGCCGAAGGCGAGCACCTCGAGCCCGAACGGAAGCGCCACCCGGCGGCGGCGCAGTTCCTCTACGGCGAGGATCGCGGCGACCACGCCGAGATTGCCGTCGTATTTGCCGGCATCGAAGACGGTGTCGATGTGCGAGCCGAGGAGCAGGCGCCTGCCGGCATGCGGACCGCCGATGCCGGCCGGCCGCACACCGCGTATGGTCCCGGACGCGTCCATGCGGACGTCGAGGCCGGCGGTGCGCATCCAGTCCGCGACGAGCATCGCCGCGCGGCGGTGCGCATCGGTGAGGTAGAGCCGGGTCAGACGGTCCGGGTCGTCGCTGATCGCCGCCAGCGCATCGAGCATCGCTTCGGCCCGGGCCCCGAGGGCAGCGACATCTGCGGTCATGCCACGACCCGGTCCTCGAGCCGGAACGAAACGATCCGGCAGACCTGCTGCAGCGCCGTGGCGAACTCGACGTCGGCGGCGTTGCCGAGCCGTTCCTCGAAGGCGGCGAGGATCCTGTGCTTGTCGGCGCCGCGGACCGCGAAGATGAACGGGATCCCGAATCTCTCGTGGTAGGCAGTGTTGAGGACCGTGAAGCGCGCGAACTCCTCCGCCGTGAGCCGATCGAGACCGGCGCCTGCCTGCTCACGTTTCGATTCGTCGGTCAGGTCGCCGGCGATCGCCGCCCGGCCGGCGAGGTCGGGATGGGCGTCGAGCAAGGCCCGTTGGGCGTCGGCTCCTGCCTCGCCGATGGCGTCCTGAAAGGCGACGACCATGGCGGTCCGGTCGGCAAAGGGCCGCCGGGCGGCGGCCTTCTCCGCGACCCAGGGCGCGTGCTCGGCGACGTCGCCGAAGGCTGCGACGAAATCGGCGGCCGGCATCGCGTTCACGGCGGCGAGGGAGATCGGCGTGGTCATGGTGGCAATCCGCAAGGACACGTTCGCGACCCTACCGGCCCCGGCCGCATGGTGTCGATTCCTATGCTCCCGGCGCCTGCTGCCGCCTGAAACGCCGCTCCAGGCCGCGCACCAGCAGCGACAGGCCGATGGTCAGCACGAGGTAGAGGTAGGCGACGACGTTGTAGGTCTCGAAGAACAGGAAGGTCGAAGCCGAATAGACCTTGCCGAGCTGGGTGATGTCCTGAACGCCGAGCGCCGAGACCAGCGCCGAGTCCTTGATCATCGCGACGAAATCGTTGCCGAGCGGCGGGATCACGATACGGACCGCCTGGGGCAGGACGACAAGCCGCATCGCCTGGCGGCGGCTGAGGCCGAGCGAGTTCGCCGCCTCGACCTGGCCGACCGGCACCGCCTGGATGCCGGCTCGGAAGATCTCGGCGATGAAGGCCGAGTAGCTGATCGTCAGCGCGAGGATCGCGCGCCATTCCATGCTGAAATCGCGGACGCTCATCGCCGGCAGCCAGCCGCCGGCGATCGGGGCCGCCAGCACGAAGTTCCACGCCGCCACGAGTTGCGTCGCACCGACGAAGGCGATGTAGAACAGGAGCACCAGCACGGGCACGCCGCGAACCACCTCGACGTAGAAGGTTGCCACCTCGCGGAAGAAGCGCACGCGCGAAAGCCGGCCGAGCGCGACGATCAGTCCGAGCACGATGGCGAGCGCGAAGGCGACGAAGGACACCCACAGCGTGACCACGACGCCGCGGCGGAGCGCGTTGAAGATCGTCGCGTAGTTGCCGTCGGTCGCGATCAGCCACGCAAACAGGACGCCGAGAAGGATGATGGCCAGCAGCCAGTAGGGGACCTCGCGGCGAAGTCTCACAGGCGAGGATGCGCGCGCCGCCGCGTCCATGCGCGACGCTCCGCCCCTCACCCGGCGACGTCGGCAGTCACTGCCCGGCCTGGTACTCGTAGAACCACTTTTGGTTCAGGCGGTCGATCGTGCCGTCGGCCTTCATCGATTCGATCGCCGCGTTCACCGGGCCGACCAGGTCGGAGCCCGGCGTGAAGATGAAGCCGAAATCCTCACTGCCGAGCGGGCCGCCGACCAGCTTGAAGGCGTTCGGCGAGGCGCCCATGTAGCCCTCGGCGCTGGTCCGGTCCATCAGGACGAGGTCGACGTCGCCCGACTTCAGCGCCTGGACAGACGCGCCGAAGGTCTCGAACAGCTTGATCCGCGGATTGGCCTCGTCGCCGTCGAGCACCTCGTAGACGGCGGTGTAGAAATTGGTGGTGCCGGCCTGCGCGCCGATCAGCAGCGCCGGGTCGGCGGCGAAGGACTCGGCGTTGCCGAAGCGCTCCTCGTCCGCGCGGACCAGCATGAACTGCTCCGAGGTCATGTAGGGCTCGGAGAAATCGATCTGTTGCTTCCGCTCGTCGGTGATGGTGATGCCGTCCATCCCGACATCGAACTGGCCCTCGCGCACCGCCTGGATCATGGTGTCCCAACTCGACAGGTGCCAGTCGACGGCGAGGTTGAGGCGCTTCGCGATCTCGTTGAAGGCGTCGTACTCCCAGCCGATCCCGTCCCCGGTCTTCGGATCGGCGAAGTTCAGCGGCGTATAGGCATTCTCGGTCACCGCCTTCACCGTGCGCCCGCCGAGGTCGGGCAGCTCCGCGGCGGACGCAGCGCCGGCGGCGAGCGTCAGGGCGGCGGCGACGATGGTCATCACTGGCTTCATGGCGAAGGTCCTCAGCGGGAATGCGTTTCGGAAACTCTAGCGTGCAGCGGCCGGCTTGACGAGACGCACCCAGCGCCGCGCCAAGTCGAGGCCGGTGGCGTCGGCCCGCGGCCCGGCGCGCGCGGCGTCCGCGCCGTGACGTTCGGGCCAGTCGGGGGCGTAGCCGCGGATCGTCGCGGCGAATTCCTCGCTCCATTCGGCGACCAGCGGCCGGTCCGCCTCGAAGTGGAACTGGATGCCGTAGACCGCCCGGCCAATGCGGAAGGCCTGGTTCTCGGTCATCGCGCTCCATGCGAGACGGGTGGCGCCGGCCGGCAGGGTGAAGGTGTCCTCGTGCCAGTGGAAGATCGGGCTGCCGGCGCCGAGGCCGCCGGTCACCGGATCGCGCGTCCCCGCCTCGGTCGGCTGGACGTCGTGCCAACCGAACTCGACCGGGCGGCCGAGGATGTTCGCCGCGCCCCACGCACGGGCGATGAGCTGCGCGCCGAGGCAGATGCCGAGCACCGCCTTGTCGTCGGCGCCGAAGTCGCGGATCAGCCGCAGAAGGCCGGGAAACCACGGGCAGGCATCGTCGGCGAGCGCATCCTGCTCGCCGCCGAGGACGACGATCCCGTCGTACCTCTTCGCCGTGTCGGGCAGGGTCTCGCCGAGATGGGCGCGGCGGAGATCGACGTCCGCTCCGGCCTCAGCCAGCGCCGTGCCGACCTGGCCGAGCGGGGTGGACTTGTAATTCTCGACGACGAGGACACGCATCGGCATTCATGCGAGGTTCGATACTGGAGCGGCATGGTTACACGATGCGGTGGTGGCGGGGAAAGCGGATGGAACTCGGGCGGGCGCGGACGCCGCGCGACATGCGGCTCTATGCGATCGGCGACGTTCACGGCATGGACTCGATGCTCGTCGAAGCCCATGAAAAGATCGCCGATGATCTCGCGGCGCGGCAGGTCGCCGACCACCGGATCGTGCATATCGGCGACTACGTCGATCGTGGGGCGGATTCGAAAGCGGTGATCGACCGCCTCGCCCGGCTGACCGCGGCCGACCCGCGTGTCGTCTGCCTGATGGGCAATCACGACGAGATGATGCTCGCCTTCCTGACCGACCCGCTACCGATGGGCCCCGACTGGCTGCGGAACGGCGGCGGCACGACGCTCAGGGACTACGGCATCGCCGTCCCTGCCGCGGCGACGCGGCTCGATCTGCCGGCGCTCGCCGCGCGCCTCGTGGAGGCAATGCCTCTGGCCCACCGGGCCTTCCTCGAAGGGCTCCGCCGATCGGTGCGGTTCGGTGACTTCTTCTTCTGTCACGGCGGCATCCGCCCCGGTGTCGCCCTCGACTCCCAGACGGACGAGGATCTGGTCTGGATGCGGGAGCCCTTCCTGTCCAGCGATCGCGACCACGGCGCGGTCGTCGTGCATGGACATACGCCGCAGCATGCGCCCGAGGTCCGCCCGAACCGCATCAACATCGACACCGGCGCGGTCTATGGCGGGCCACTCACGGTGCTGGCGCTGGAAGACACGGCGCACCGTTTCCTGTGACGGCGGCGCGGCGGATGCCTGGCATGGTGAAAGTCGAGACGAAAGGGCTGGTGGGCGGTGAGGGGATCGAACCCCCGACATCCACGGTGTAAACGTGGCGCTCTGCCAGCTGAGCTAACCGCCCGACGGGACACGAATTAGGCGGCCGGCATCCTCGGCGCAAGGGCAATGGCCCGCACCGGCAGCAGCTGCGCCGGACGCCGGCAGCCCCGCCCGGCATTCGGCGACCCGCGGGACTGCCCCCGCGGGGCCGCCGGGAGGATCAGCGGTTGACCGCGTCCTTGAGGCCCTTGCCGGCCTTGAACTTCGGCGTCTTCGACGCGGCGATCTTGATGGTCTCGCCGGTGCGCGGATTGCGGCCGGTGGAAGCGGCCCGCTTGGCGACGCTGAAATTGCCGAAGCCGATGATCTTCACCTCGGTGCCCTTCTTCAGGCTGTCGGTGATGGCATCGAACGTTGCGTCGACCGCCTGGCCGGCGCCCGCCTTCGACATGCCCGTCGCCTCGGCGACCGCTGCGATCAGATCGTTCTTGTTCATCTGGTCATCCCTTTCCTCACACGGCCGAAGGTCGAATCGAAGCCTCCGACTTCAGGCCGGACAATCTTGCGAATTTTCGCACCGCGCAAGTCGAAAACGGCGGATTTCCGCGGCTTTCATCGTATCGGAGGATCGTGCCGATACACCAGCGCCCGCCGGTGGGCGGGCGCTGATCTTCGTTGTATTCCAAGTACTTAGTGGGCAGTCGGCGACGTTGCGGCGTCTTCCTCGGAGACCTTGGCAGGTACCGGCTCCTTCGCCTCGTCCCACTCGATCGGCTCCGGCGTCCGCACCAGAGCGTGCCGGATCACCTCGCCCATGCGGGCCACCGGGATGATCTCCAGGCCGCTCTTGACGTTGGCCGGGATGTCCGCGAGGTCCTTGGCGTTGTCCTCGGGGATCAGCACCGTCTTGATGCCGCCGCGGAGCGCGGCGAGCAGCTTCTCCTTGAGGCCGCCGATCGGCAGGACCCGCCCGCGGAGCGTTATCTCGCCGGTCATGGCGACGTCGCGGCGGACCGGGATGCCGGTCAGGGTCGAGACGATCGCCGTCACCATGGCGACGCCGGCGGAAGGGCCGTCCTTCGGGGTCGCGCCCTCCGGCACGTGGACGTGGATGTCCCGCTTGTCGAAGAGCGGCGGCTCGATGCCGAAGTCGATGGCGCGGCTGCGGACATAGGAGGCCGCCGCCGAGATCGATTCCTTCATCACGTCGCGGAGGTTGCCCGTGACGGTCATCTTGCCCTTGCCGGGCATCATGACGCCTTCGATCGTCAGCAGCTCGCCACCGACCTCGGTCCATGCCAGACCGGTGACGACGCCGACGAGATCCTCGAGCTCGGCCTCGCCGTAGCGATAGCGCGGCACCGAGAGGAAGTCCTCGAGGTTCTTGGTGGTGACCTTGATCGACTTCTTCTTCTGGAGGATCAGCTCCTTGACGCTCTTGCGGGCCAGCGTCGCCAGCTCGCGCTCGAGATTACGCACCCCGGCCTCCCGCGTGTAGCGGCGGATGACGGTCTTGAGCGCCTCGTCCTCGACGCTGAACTCCTTCGCCGTCAGCGCATGCTCACGCAGAATCTTCGGGATCAGGTGCCGGCGCGAGATCTCGATCTTCTCGTCCTCGGTGTAGCCCGCGATCCGGATGATCTCCATCCGGTCCATGAGCGGCGCCGGGATGTTGAGCGTGTTGGCCGTGGTCACGAACATCACGTTCGAGAGATCGTAGTCGACCTCGAGGTAATGGTCGTTGAACGACGCATTCTGCTCGGGGTCGAGCACCTCGAGAAGCGCCGACGACGGATCGCCGCGGAAGTCCATGCCGATCTTGTCGATCTCGTCGAGCAGGAACAGCGGGTTGGACTTCTTCGCCTTCCGCATCGACTGGATGACCTTGCCGGGCATCGAGCCGATATAGGTGCGGCGGTGACCGCGGATCTCGGCCTCGTCGCGCACGCCGCCGAGCGCCATGCGCACGAACTCGCGGCCGGTCGCCTTGGCGATCGACTTGCCGAGCGAGGTCTTGCCGACGCCGGGCGGGCCGACGAGGCAGAGGATCGGGCCGCGCAGCTTCGAGGCCCGGCTCTGGACGGCGAGGTACTCGACGATGCGGTCCTTGACCTTCTCGAGGCCGAAGTGGTCCGCGTCCAGCACTTCCTGGGCGAAAGCGAGGTCGTTCTTGACCTTGGACTTCTTGCCCCAGGGAATGCCGAGCAGCCAGTCGAGATAGTTGCGCACGACCGTCGCCTCGGCCGACATCGGCGACATCTGGCGGAGCTTCTTCAGCTCGTTCTGCGCCTTCTCGCGAGCCTCCTTGGAGAGCTTGGTCTTGTTGATCTTCTCCTCAAGCTCCTGGAGCTCGTCGCGGCCGTCCTCGGAGTCTCCCAGCTCCTTCTGGATCGCCTTCATCTGCTCGTTGAGATAGTATTCGCGCTGCGTCTTCTCCATCTGGCGCTTGACGCGGCTGCGGATGCGCTTCTCGACCTGAAGCACCGAAATCTCGCTCTCCATCAGCCCGAGCACGCGCTCGAGCCGCTCGACCACGGTCGGCAGCGCGAGCAGGCCCTGCTTGTCGGGAATCTTGACGGCGAGGTGCGAGCCGACCGTGTCGGCGATCTTGGAATAGTCGTCGAGCTGGTTGACCGCGCCGACGACCTCCGGCGAGACCTTCTTGTTGAGCTTCACGTAGTTCTCGAACTCGGCGACCACCGAGCGCGCCAGCGCCTCGGCCTCGACCTCGTCGCCGACGGAATCGGCCAGGCGGCCCGCCAGCGCCTCGTAGTAGCTCTCGTTCGCCGTATAGCGGAGGATCTCGGCGCGGCCCACGCCCTCGACCAGCACCTTGACGGTGCCGTCGGGCAGCTTGAGGAGCTGGAGCACCGAGGCGAGCGTTCCGACGTTGAAGATCGTCTCCGGCGTCGGCTCGTCCTCGCTCGGGTTCTGCTGGGTCGCGAGCAGGATCTGCTTGTCCGAGCGCATGACTTCCTCAAGCGCGCGGATCGATTTCTCGCGGCCGACGAAGAGCGGCACGATCATGTGCGGGAAGACGACGATGTCGCGCAGCGGCAGGACGGGGAACGTGCCGTCGCCGCTCGTCAATCCAATCTGCTCGGATTCGGCCATTTTCGACTTTTTCCTTTCGTCACCGCGCCCGGACGGACGGGTGGGCTGAGACGGTCTGCCAGGCGGAGAGGAAGACGGCCTGGTGAGGGCGTGAATCGACCGCTCTGTTTCGCTTTTCCTGGCTCAATAGGTGGCGTTCCCCAGGGATGGTGTCAAGGCGAGGCGCTTTGCGGTGCAACACGCGCGCGCTCGGGATGCCCCGCGCTACCCCCGGCGTCCACGCCACTGCCGATGCCGCCGTTCCGGAAATGACCCCGCGCGCGGGAAACGTTCGCCCGCGTAGCGGCGGCGCCCGTATCACCCGGCGGCGCCGCGCCCTGCGGATCGCGTCGCTAGGCCGTCGAGCCGATATCCTCGCGCCGCTCGGAGTAGATGTAGAGCGGCCGCGACTTGCCCTCGACCACGTCGGCGGAGATCACCACCTCCTGCACGCCGTCGAGACCCGGCAGGTCGTACATCGTCTCGAGCAGGATCGCTTCCATGATCGAGCGGAGCCCGCGGGCGCCGGTCTTGCGCTCGATGGCCCGCTTGGAGATGGAGGACAGCGCATCCGGATGGATCGAGAGCTCGACGTTCTCCATGTCGAACAGCCGCTGGTACTGCTTGACCAGCGCGTTCTTGGGCTCCGTGAGGATCTTGATCAGCGCCGCCTCGTCCAGGTCCTCGAGGGTCGCCAGGATCGGCAGACGGCCGACGAACTCGGGGATCAGGCCGAACTTCAGGAGATCCTCCGGCTCGACCGCGCGGAACAGCTCGCCGGTCTTGCGGTCCTCCGGCGACGACACCGTGGCGTTGAAGCCGATCGAGGTCTTGCGGCCGCGGTCCGAGATGATCCGCTCGAGGCCCGAGAAGGCGCCGCCGCAGATGAACAGGATGTTCGTCGTGTCGACCTGCAGGAACTCCTGCTGCGGGTGCTTGCGGCCACCCTGCGGCGGCACGCTCGCCACGGTCCCCTCCATGATCTTGAGGAGCGCCTGCTGGACGCCCTCGCCCGAGACGTCCCGGGTGATCGAAGGGTTGTCGGACTTCCGGCTGATCTTGTCGACCTCGTCGATATAGACGATGCCGCGCTGCGCCCGCTCGACATTGTAGTCGGCGGCCTGGAGCAGCTTGAGGATGATGTTCTCGACATCCTCGCCGACGTAGCCGGCCTCGGTCAGCGTCGTGGCGTCCGCCATCGTGAACGGCACGTCGAGGATGCGGGCGAGCGTCTGCGCCAGCAGCGTCTTGCCGCAGCCGGTCGGGCCGATCAGCAGGATGTTGGACTTCGCCAGTTCGACGTCGTTGTTCTTGGCGGCGTGGTTCAGCCGCTTGTAGTGGTTGTGGACGGCGACCGACAGGACGCGCTTGGCGTATTGCTGGCCGATCACATAATCGTCGAGGACCGAGCAGATCTCGGCCGGCGTCGGCACCCCGTCGCGCGATTTCACCAGCGAGGACTTGTTCTCCTCGCGGATGATGTCCATGCAGAGCTCGACGCACTCGTCGCAGATGAAAACGGTCGGCCCCGCGATGAGCTTGCGCACCTCGTGCTGGCTCTTGCCGCAGAAGGAGCAATAGAGGGTGTTCTTGCTTTCGCTGCCGCTGACCTTGCTCATTCGTCTTCCCCGCGGCTGCTTCCCGCAAGCCGCATTCTGCCTATCTTTCCGAAGTTAAGGCACTTCGATTCGCAGGCACCTTAACGCGATAACCCCGGCACGCAAACGCTTAGACTGATCCAACCATGCTAGGAGCGGGATGTTCAAGAGATACTTAACACACCGGGGTGGCCCAACGCGCCGGATGCGGGCGTGCCGCCGACGACGGGGGCTACATAGGGCGGGAATGGGGCGAGCGTAAGGGGTACCCACGCGGGACCGGATCCAGCGACACGACGCGCCGCCATCGACGCGCGCACGATCCGGCGCGAGGCTGGCGCCCCCGCCGGATCGCTCGGTGCTAGGCGGACTTCTCCGGCAGCGCGCTGTCGAGCGCGTCGCGGGTGGTCAGCACCTTGTCGATGAGGCCGAACTGCCGGGATTCCTCGGCGGTGAGGAAATAGTCGCGGTCGAGCGTGCGCTCCACCACCTCGTAGGGCTGCCCGGTGTGCTTGACGTAGATCTCGTTGAGCCGGCGCTTCATCTTGATGATGTCCTCGGCGTGGCGCTCGATGTCCGAGGCCTGGCCCTGGAAGCCGCCCGAAGGCTGGTGCAGCATGATCCGCGCGTTCGGCAGCGCGAAGCGCATGCCCTTCTCGCCGGCGGTCAGGAGGAGCGAGCCGGCCGATGCTGCGAGGCCGGTGCAGAACGTCGCTACGGCGGGCTTGATGAACTGCATGGTGTCGTACATCGCCAGCGCCGAGGTCACCACGCCGCCGGGCGAGTTGATGTAGATGGCGATCTCCTTCTTCGGATTTTCGGCCTCGAGAAAGAGAAGCTGGGCGGTGACCAGCGTCGCCATGTGGTCCTCGATCGGGCCGGTGATGAACATCACCCGCTCCTTGAGGAGCCGCGAATAGATATCGTAGGCACGCTCGCCGCGATTGGTCTGCTCGACCACCATGGGAACGAGCGTCTGCATGTAGTAGTCGAGCGGATCTCTCATGGTCTTCCTGTGCAATGCTCTGGAATGGGGGACTGCGAATCCCCCGGGGCGGTGCGAGGCTTACATATGGCAGCCCTCCCCCTTGCGGAAGGGGAGAAGCCGCTGGCAGGAGTCGGCCCCCCTCAGAGGTGGAAGAAGTCGCCTCGATCGAAGGCTTCGGGTGCGACGTGCTGGACGAGCGCGATCGACTGGCCTTCGTGACGGATTTCGGTGCCGCCCTCGATCGCGGCGAAGTCGAGCCTGGCGAACCGGAGCTCGCCGAGCAGGGCGAGCCGATCATGGCCGTCGCGGTAGTCGACGATGGTGTCCGTCCCACGCCCCGCCTCGAGGACGAAGACGTCGGCGCCCTTGCCGCCGAAGAGCGTATCGTCGCCGCGACCGCCCTTGAGCCAGTCGTTGCCCTTGCCGCCGTCGATCAGGTCCATGCCCTTGCCGCCGAACAGCGTGTCCCGGCCGCCATTGCCCATCAGGAGGTCGAAGCCGGCCTGGCCGCGGAGCGTGTCGGCGCCGCCGAGGCCGAGGACGATGTCGTCGCCGTCGCCGGCGCGGATCGTCTGCCGTCCGGTGCTGCCGTAGAGCGACTCCGACTGGTCGGACGCTTCGGTCACGGGCTTGGTCGTCCACTTCGGGAAGATCGGCGCCAGGCCCGGCTTCAGGCCGGTGGGCTGGGAGTTCTGGTCCTCGCCATAGACGCCGAAGCCGATCTCGCCGGGTGGATAGGAGGGCCGGTCGAAGGCGTCGAACAGGAAGATCGGCACCGTCTTGCCGCCGCTGTCGCTCCGCATGCCGTTCAGCCAGGCGACGATCTGCTGGTAGACGGCGGCCTGGTTGGCCGCCCCCCAGTCGGTCGAATAGCCGGTCTCGCCGATGAAGACTTCGAGCGAATCGCCAAGCGCCGCCTCCACGGACTCGAAATACTGCTCGACCGGCCCGAACTGCGTGCTCTGCTGGTTGTCACCGGTGTACTGGTTGAACAGCACGAACGGCTCGCCGTTGTTCCAGGCGCTCGACCAGTTCGCCGTGATGTAGACCGGGACGGCGACGGCGACCGTGTTCGTCGGCCCGTAGTTGGCGATCGTGGTGCTGATCGGGATCGACCCGAGCGCGGCGGCGGCGAGCGACGCCTGGAGGTTGACGAAAGACTGGGGGATCCAGACATCGACATAGGAATTGAAGTTCGGATCGCCCGGCGGCGGCCCGTTCATGTCGAGTTCGTTGCCGAGCAGGATCGCCTTCAGCCCTGCCTTGACGTTGGCGACGCCGCCGAAGGCGTCGATCAGCATCTGTACCCATGCGTCGGTATATGACTGGCTGGTCATCAGGCCAGCCGTCCACGGCGTGCCGAAGCCGCCCTGGGCGAGGGCACTGTTGTTGGTGCCCATCACCAGCTCCATGCCGGGATGGACGACGATCCAGTCAATCACCGCCTTCTGCGTCGGATCGATGATCGGACTGTTCGGGTTCGCCGTGCCGACGGCCGCGTCGTGGTAGGTCCGGACCAGCCGGAAGTTCTCCTGGATCTGGTTGAGGTCGGCCTCGATCGAGTAGCCGACACGCCCTGCCTCCCAGCTTTCGTAGTTGACGCCGACGCTGTAGGCGAACGGCGTCTGCGACGGGACCAGAGGATCGGATCCCGCTGCGCTGTCATGCCTGGCCACGATTGTCTTCTCCCCCACATGCGCCCGTCGTGACGATGGCGGCCAAACCCGCGGAAGACAAGCCCGAAGCGCGGGCGGACGTCAGACGACGAAGAGGTCGTGGTGGTCCAGGTCCGGCGCGCCGGCGAGCTTCACGATCTGCTTGCCCTCGTAGGCAAGCTTGCCGGACTTGTAGGTGAAGTGGTCGGAAAACGCCTCCGCCGTCACCGCCCCGATGTCGAGCGTCTTGACGAGCTTGTGCGCGATCTGGATCAGGTCCTCGCCGGCGGTGAAGTCCTTGATCTTGTCGCGGTTGCCCTTCTTGAGCTTGGCGCTGAACAGGAACGTGTCGCCGCCGCCGCCGCCGGTCAGGGTGTCCTTGCCCTTGCCCCCGGCGAGCAGGTTCCCCGCATCGTTGCCGATCAGCTTGTCTTTGCCCTTGCCCCCGGTGGCGTTCTCGATCGCCGTCTCGGGGCCGATCATCACCGTCCATTTCGTGGCGCCGGAGGAGAACTTGATCGATTTGCCGAGGTCGCTCCAGTGCCCGACATTGAGGTCGATGACCGCAGCCTGCTTGCCTTTGTGGACGATGGTGTCGTTGCCGCCGGAATCGTCGATCGTCTGCCAGTAGTTCTTGCCGCTCTTGAAGGTGTAGACGGTGTCCCCCGGATTGTGGACGCCGCGTCCGTAGATCCCCTGGATCGCCACCAGGTCGAAGTACATCGGCGTGGTCGGGTAGAAGCTCGCGTAGCCGTCGCC
>JBIQKL010000016.1:45443-50568 GCA_044506555.1 Hyphomicrobiales bacterium
GCCTTGAACCAGACGTCTCCGCCTTGCGGATAGTTTCCGGGGTAGTAGGCATGCGCCGCCTCGTCGCCGGCATTGGCTGTGAGGGCGAAACGCAGCTCGCCGACGACCGACTTGTTATCGGCGACTTCGATGAAGCTGATGTTCGCGACCGCGCCCCATTCGGCGAGAGCGTCGCGGACCGCAGCCTTCTCCGACCCGCTCAGCGGAAAGTAGCTGCCGTACTCATGGTAGCCGCCGACATGCCATGCGTTCTCGCCCGGGAAGCTGAACGTCAGAGCAACGCCGGTGCCGTAGGCTCCGCCCCACTTGAGCCCCTGCTGAAGCGCGCCCCCGTCGCCCGACAGCCGCAAGAACGAGATCGTACCGACGGTGTTGAGGAGGGGCGTCGACATGGCGGGAACCTTGGGCGCAGGCGCTAGTAATGCGAACAAGGGCGCGTCGCTAGGGTGCAGTCGGGGCGGAAATAGGGCGGGACGCCACCAAGTCAGGCGATGACGACGAAGTCCTTGTGGCTCAGCGCGAGACCGGGGGAGAGCAGCGCGAAGTCGATCGCATCGGCGCCGCCGGCGCCGTCCGGATCGTAGCGGAGTACGCCGGTGCCTACGTCGTAGACGATGCGGTCCAGGGCGTCGGCCGCCGCCGCCCCGAGGGCGAACGCCGAGTCCGGGAGCTTTCCCTTCACGAGAGCGGCGAAGGCATCGACGGACAGGTGGAAGATGTCCTTGCGCGGTGCGAAGTCGGTGACGGCGATGATCGATCCCGGCGCGGGGACCGCATCGAAGATGAACGTGTCCTTGCCGGCACCGCCGGTCATCGTGCCCTTGTTGGACCCGGCGAACAGGCGGTCGTCGCCCCGACCGCCGACGAGGAGATCGTCGCCGGCGCCGCCTTCGAGGCGGTCGTCCGACCGGCGCCCGAAGAGCTGGTCGTCGCCATCGCCGCCCTTCAGCCGGTTCTTCTTTCCATTCCCGGAAAGGTAGTCGTCGCCGCTGCCGCCGACGGCGTTCTCGATCACCACCTTGTGGGCGATGGTGTAGCCGCCGAAGACGCCGTCGACATAGGAGATGTATCCGCCGCCGCCCGGCTCGACCTTGAGCGTCGCGGCCCGGAGATCGATCGCGGTGGGCGACGCGCTGACGCTCACGATCGCATCGCGCCCGCCGGTGTCCCAGATGCAGGAGAAGTACGTGCCGACGCCGTTCTCGTCCGGAAGGACGTAGACGTCGTTGCCCTTGTGGTACGTCTCGTTGACGCCGTACTTCGCCTGGAGGACGGCGATGTCGATCGCCATCGGCATCCCCTGGTAGCCATAGGGACTGACCTCCGGCGGCAGGCCGTTCGGATCGAGCTTCCAGCCGTCCTGGTAGGACATCGTGGTGTAGACGCCCTGGTTGAGGCCGTACTTGCCGAGCGGACGGTCGTCGCTCACCCCCGGGAACAAGGGCGAACCCCCGCCACGGTCGTGCGGATGCGCGAGGCCCAATCCGTGCCCGAGCTCGTGGATGATGGTGATGTAGCCGTAGCCGCCCTGCTCCAGGGCGCCCGCGCCGGGGGCGTCACGGTCCCAGCCGTCGCCATCGACGTTGAAGGCGCCGATCCCCGGCAGCTTGGTGCCGGGAGGCCCCATCGATCCGAGCAGCCTCTCGTCACCTTGATACGCGGTGAGGACGAAGTCCGCGTTGTCCTGGCTCTTCGCCTTCACGAACTTGAGCTTGGTGAACGAGGCATAGAGTTCGAAGGCGAGCTTGAACTGGGCTTTCTCGTACCCATTGAATGCCACGGTCTCGACCTTGCCGGAGAAGGTCTTCACGGTCTGACCGGCTTCGGCGAAGCAATAGGTCACCGTCAGCCCGCGGAGCTTGGTGCCCCAGTCGATCCCCTTTTCGAGCTTGGTCGGCATCATTCACCCCGGCCGTGTCGCATCGTACGCCTGCGCGGAACGTAGCATGCCGTGGCGGAGGCACCACCTCGCCGCGCCGGTTGACACCGCGATACCCTTCGGATTTACGAGGGGCCGCGCTTTCCTGACATGGTGCCGGTGATGCTCGAGAAGACCTTTGACGCGGCGGACGTCGAGCCGCGGATCGCAGCCCTGTGGGACAAGGCCGGCGCCTTCAAGGCCGGGGCCGGCGCCGTGCCCGGCGCGAAGCCGTTCTCGATCGTGATCCCGCCGCCCAACGTCACCGGCTCGCTGCATATCGGCCACGCCCTCAACAACACGCTCCAGGACGTGCTCGCCCGCTTCGAGCGGATGCGCGGCCGCGACGTGCTGTGGCAGCCGGGCATGGACCATGCCGGCATCGCCACCCAGATGGTGGTCGAGCGGCAGATGATGGAGCGCCGGGAGCCAGACCGGCACGCCATCGGCCGCGAGGCCTTCGTCGAGAAGGTGTGGACCTGGAAGACCGAATCCGGCGGCCAGATCATCAACCAGCTCAAGCGTCTCGGCGCCTCCTGCGACTGGAGCCGCGAGCGCTTCACCATGGACGAGGGGCTGTCGCGGGCGGTCACCAAGGTCTTCGTCGAACTCCACCGGGCCGGCCTGATCTACAAGGACAAGCGGCTGGTCAACTGGGACCCGAAGCTCCGCACCGCGATCTCGGACCTTGAGGTCGAGCAGGTCGAGACCGCGGGCAAGCTCTATCATTTCAAGTACCCGATCGAAGGCGAGGAAGGCCGCTTCATCGTCGTCGCCACCACCCGTCCCGAGACCATGCTCGGCGACACCGGCGTCGCCGTCCACCCGGACGACGAGCGTTACAAGGACCTCGTCGGCCGGAATGCGATCCTGCCCATCGTCGGCCGGAAGATCCGAATCGTCGCCGACGAATACGCCGACCCCGAGGCCGGCACCGGCGCCGTGAAGATCACGCCGGCGCACGACTTCAACGACTTCGAGGTCGGCAAGCGCCACGGGTTACGCATGATCAACGTGCTCAGCCCCGACGCCACCATCGACATCGCGGGCAATGCCGACTTCGCCGAAGACGTCGAAGTCACGCCGATGCGCGAGGGCGTGTGGAACCAGCTCCATGGCCTCGACCGCTTCGAGGCGCGGAAGCTGGTCGTGAAGATCATGGAGGAAGGCGGGTTCCTCGAGAAGGTCGAGGACCATCTCCACACCGTCCCGCACGGCGACCGCGGCGGGGTGCCGATCGAGCCGTTCCTCACCGAGCAATGGTACGCCGACGCCAAGACTCTCGCCGAGCCGGCGATCGCCGCGGTCCGTCATGGCAAGACGGTCTTCGTCCCGAAGAACTGGGAGAAGACCTATTTCGAGTGGATGGAGAACATCCAGCCCTGGTGCATCTCGCGCCAGCTCTGGTGGGGCCACCAGATCCCGGCCTGGTACGCGCCGGACGGGACGGTGTTCGTCGCCGCGACCGAGGCCGAGGCGCAGGCCGAGGCGGACGCGAAGCTCGGGGCCGGCACGCCGCTCCGCCGCGACGAGGACGTGCTCGACACCTGGTTCTCGTCGGCGCTGTGGCCGTTCTCGACGCTCGGCTGGCCGGACGAGACGCCGGAGCTCGCGCGCTATTACCCGACCACGGTGCTGGTCACCGCCTTCGACATCATCTTCTTCTGGGTCGCGCGGATGATGATGTTCGGCCTCCACTTCATGAAGGAAGCGCCGTTCCGCGACGTCTACATCCACGCCCTCGTCCGCGACGAGAAGGGGGCGAAGATGTCGAAGTCGAAGGGCAACGTCATCGACCCGCTGGGGCTGATCGACAAGTACGGCGCCGATGCGCTCCGCTTCACGCTCGCGGCGATGGCGGCGCAGGGACGCGACATCAAGCTCGCCGAGTCGCGGGTCGAGGGCTACCGCAACTTCGCGACCAAGATCTGGAACGCCGCCCGCTTCGCCGAGCACTACGACTGCAAGCCCGTCGAGGGATTCGACCCCGGCGCGCTCGAGGAGACCCTCAACCGCTGGATCGTCACCGAGCTGACCCGGGCGGCCCGCGAGGTGACGACGGCGATCGAGGCCTACAAGTTCAACGAAGCGGCCGGCGCCGCCTATCGCTTCATCTGGAACCTCTATTGCGACTGGTACCTGGAGCTGACCAAGCCGGTGCTCAACGGCGAGGACTCCGCGGCGAAGGACGAGACCCGCGCCACCGTCGCCTGGGTGTTCGACGGAATCCTCGCGCTCCTTCAGCCGTTCATGCCGTTCATCACCGAGGCGCTCTGGGCCCGCGGCGATGCACGCCCGGTGCTGGCGCTCGGTCCGTGGCCGCAGCCCGAATTCGAGGACGCCTACGCCGCCAGCGAGATCAACTGGCTGATCGGCCTGATCTCCGAGGTCCGGTCCGTCCGCTCCGAGATGAACGTGCCGGCCGGCGCCATGGTGCCGCTCGCGGTCTCCGGCGCCTATGCCGACACCCAGGAGCGGCTCCGCACCCACGACGTCGTCATCAAGCGCCTCGCGCGGGCCGACGCGATCACCCTCGCCGACATGCCGCTTGCCGGCGCGGTGCAGGTGCTGTGCGGCGAGGCGACCCTCTCCCTGCCGCTCGAAGGCGTCATCGACCTCAAGGCCGAACGCGCCCGCCTCGGCCGCGAGACGGACAAGATCCGCAAGGAGATCGCCAAGATCGACGCCAAGCTCGGTAACGCCCAGTTCATGGCCAAGGCCCCGGCGGAGGTCGTCGAGGAACAGCGCGAGCGTCGCGAGGAGCAGGTGACCCTCCTCGCCCGTACCGAAGCCGCCGTGGCGCGGCTGCCGGAGTAGGACGGAAGAGACGCATGATTTCCCCTCTCCCATTGGGAGAGGATACCGCAGCACGGCCGCTTGCGGCCGATGCGAAGGTTGGTGAGGGGCGAGTCCTTCCCGGCAAAGTCACGCTACGACTAGCCGCCCCACCTGGTGATCGCACCCATCACCGACCAGACGCGGCCCTTCCCTCTCCCATGGGGAGAGGATACCGCAGCACGGCCGCTTGCGGCCGATGCGAAGGTTGGTGAGGGGCGAGTCCTTCCCGGCAAAGTCACGCCCCTCACCAAGCTCGCCTACGCTTCGCCTTCGGCGCAGCAAGTCTCGCTATCCTCTCCCCACGGGAGAGGGCAGGACGGCCGATAGGAATGGGGCCGGGAGTCGGCTCCCCGCCCCGAGTTTCGATGC
>JBIQKL010000134.1:0-8266 GCA_044506555.1 Hyphomicrobiales bacterium
GCCGCCTTGACCAGGAGCGGAAAGCCGGTCGCCGCACCGTGCGCTGCGATCTCCTCCGGCGCCGCCTCGGCGAAGCGCGGGCTTCCCGGCAGGACCGGAACGCCGGCCTCGGCGGCGATGGCGCGGGCGCGGCCCTTGTCGCCCATCGCGGCGATGGTCTCCGGCGCCGGCCCGATCCAGGCGAGCCCGGCGGCGATCACGGCCGCGGCGAAGTCGGCGTTCTCGGACAGGAGGCCATAGCCGGGATGGACGGCGTCGGCGCCGCTGGCACGCGCCGCATCGAGCACGGCACCGACGTTGAGGTAGCTCTTGTCGACCCGCGACGGACCGACGTGGTGCGCCTCGCCGGCGAGACGGACGTGACGCGCCGTCCGGTCGGCGTCGGAGAAGATCGCCACCGGCGCGATGCCCAGTCCGCGGCAGGCGGCGACGACCCGACAGGCGATCTCGCCGCGATTGGCGATGAGGACTTTCTTCAAGGGGCGCGATCCATCCTTCGGCGCGGTCACTTCTGGCGGCCGGCGAGATAGGCCTTCACGTCGAAGACCTCGTCGGTGATGCGATACTTGTAGGTGCCGGCCTGCGCCGCGTCCCAGATCTCGTCGTATTCGAGCGCGTTGACGTTGAAATAACGGAGGCGGTCGCCGGCCTGGAGGAGGACGCCGTCCTCGGGGAAGACGGCCGGCGTCTTCGAGTTGGGCTCGTAGATGTTGACCGCGAGCCGGCCGATGAGCTGGTAGCCGCCGGGGCTCGCCACCGGATACGCGCCGGTCGAGAAGCCGGCCAGCGCTACCAGCCGGGCCGAGGTGAAGCTCCGCGGCGTCCGGTATTTGGGGGCCTTGAGCCACTTGCTCGGGTCGAGGGGCAGCGAGAAGTAACAGCCCGGCGTGAAGCCGACGCAGACGATCCAGTAGTCGGTGCCGGTGTGGCGGGCGATCACCTCGTCGACGCTGATCCCGTTGCACTCGGCGACGAAGTCGATGTTCTTCTGGACGTTGAAACGCTTGGCGATCTCCGCCGACCACGGATCGTCGTACCACATCGGCAGCTCGACCAGCCGCGAGGGCAGCGTATCGACGTCGGCGACGCTCGCCTGGATCGGCATGACGGCGCGCTTCAGCGACTCGTGGTCGGTCTCGAAGCGGTCGAACAGCAGCCCGAGCTCGCGGAACGACGGGATGATCTCGATGATCCCAGGCAGGTCCGCCTTCCTCAGGGCGTCGGCCAGCGCCAGCACCTTGAAGTTGAGGCTGAGGTCGGCCTCGTCGCCGAACTCGACCGCCAGGTAGCAGTCGCCGAGCGGGCGGTAGATCGGCTCGTCGTAGATCATGCGCTTGCCCTCTCCGGCGAAGAGGCGGCGGACGCCTGCCAGGCCTCGATCCGCACGCCTTCCTCCTCGAGCACGGAGCGGACGGTCCGCGCGATGTCGACCGAGTTCGGCCCGTCGCCATGGACGCAGATGGTCGCGGCGTCGAGCCGGATCGTCCTGCCCGAGACCGACTCGACCACCCCCTCGGCGAGGTAGCGCCGCAAGCGGCGGGCGACGTCGTCGAGATCCTTCGCCGTCTTCTTCCGCTCGACGATCAGGTTGGCCTCGTCGGAATAGGCGAGATCGAAATAGACCTCGCCGATCACCTCGATGCCGAGCTTCCGGGCCGCCCGCGGCAGCGCGTGCTGCTCGACCGGCGCCGGCCAGTAGAGGAGCGGCGCCGGACAGGTGTCGCGGATCGCCTCGGCGACGGCGGCGGCGACCTCCTCCTGGTCGTGGAGCATGACGTAGAGCGCGCCATGCGGCTTGACGTGGTGGAGCGCCATGCCGCGGGCCTCGAGAAACGCCTTCAGCGCCCCGACCTGGTAGACGACCATGGCGTAGGCGTCGTCGGCGGTGACGTCCATCTTCCGCCGTCCGAAGCCGGCAAGGTCCGGCAGGCCCGGATGGGCGCCGACCGCGACGCCGTTCCCGGCCGCGAGCGCCACCGTCTTCCGCATCACCAGCGGGTCGCCGCCATGGAAGCCGCAGGCGACGTTGGCGGTAGTGATCAGCGGCATGATCGCCTCGTCGGCGCCCATCGGCCAGTTGCCGAAGCTCTCGCCGCAGTCGCAATTGATGTCGATCGTCGTGATGCCGCTCATGCCGCGTCCAGCTTCGCCTTGGCTTCCCTGAGCCGCGCCCAGATGTCCTTGATCACCTGGATGCCCTCCTCGGCCAGGATCTTGCGGAAGGTGAGCGATCCTTTCGGCGGGATCTGACCCATCTTGCCGAGATCGGCCGAGATCACGGTGGCGATCTTGGCATAGCCCCCGGCGGTCGGGTTCTCGACGCCCATCACGATCGGCTCGATGCCGCCCGGCACCTGGATGCCGCCAACCGGGATCACGTCGTCGACGATGTCGGCGGGGCCGGAGCCCGCATCGCGGGTCAGGTAGTCCGGCCGCGGATGCAATTCGAGCGGAGGCCCGATCAGCCGCATCCCCATCCGGTCCGAGACCGGCGACAGCTTCCACTCGGCCGTGAGGAAGGTCTCGACGCCCTTCGCCGTGAACATGAAGTCCTGGGGGCCGAGGACGACGCGGATCACGGTCGGCTCGTCGGGACCCGCGGGCAGGCCGGCGAGATCGCGTTCCGCGATCTTCGCGACTGGCGTGGACGGCGGCAGCGTCGCCAGCCGGTCGCCCTTCCGGAGCGCCCTTCCGTCGAGCCCGCCCTGGGAGCCGCGGACATAGGTGGCGCGGCTGCCGATCACCAGCGGCACGTCGATGCCGCCGGCGATGGCGAGATAGCCGCGGGCGCCCGACCTGACCGTTCCGCACTTGAGCACGCCCCCGGCGGGGACGACCACCGGCCGGAAGCGCTCGACCGGCGCGCCGTCGAGGGTCGCGCCCATGTCGGCGCCGGCGAGCGCGATCACCGTCTCCTCGGCGAAGCCGAGCGACACGCCCTTGACCAGCATCTCGAGCCCGGCGGCGCCGGGGCCGGCACGGCTCAGCGGCGGCGGGGTCAGGTCGTTGCCGACCAGCAGGTTGGCGATCGCGAGGCTGTAGAAGTCCTGCGCGCCGGCCGGCGGAATGCCGCGCGACAGGAAGCCGGGACGGCCGCCGTCCTGGATCGTCGTCTGCAAGCCGCCGTCAAGGACTTCGATCATTGCCGCTCCGCTCACCTCGGGCCGAAAGATCAATTATCTTTATCTTTTCAATATGAAGAGCCCGCGGGACGCTGTCAACGCCCTTCCTCCGGCGATCGGCCCGGTCGGAGCGGGATCGGTGTCCAATCGGGAATCGTGCAGTCCGGCCACGCGAAAGGCTCCCCCGCGAGGCCGCTTGACACCCAGCATTCTGCGGTTTTATAAAAAAACAAGTGTTTTTACTTTTTGAGGATGCCTATGCTTGAGGCAGGCGTCGCCCGGTCCGGCACGACCTATGGGCACTGGATCGACGGCAGGGACACGGCACCCTCGTCCGGCGCGACCTTCCCGTCCTACAATCCCACCACCGGGAAGGTATGGGGCGACTTCGCCCTCGGCGACAAGGCCGACGTCGCGGACGCCGTCGCGGCCGCCAAGTCGGCATTCGCCAAGTGGAAGGCGATCTCGCCCACCCGGCGCGGCCGCCTGCTGATGCGCTGGGCCGACGCGATCCACGCCAACGCCGACAAGATCGGCCGGATCGAGACCTCGCAGAACGGCAAGCTCCTCAACGAGATGGTGCTGCAGGCCCGGATCGTCCCCGACTGGCTCTACTACTACGGCGGCCTCGCCGACAAGGTCGAGGGCCGGGTCATCCCGCTCGACCGCACCTCGGTGCTCAACTACACGCTTCGCGAGCCGCTCGGCGTGGTCGGCGTGATCATGCCGTGGAACTCGCCGCTGTTCCTGGCGATCATGGCGGTGGCGCCGGCGCTCGCCGCCGGCAACACGGTCGTGATCAAGCCGTCGGAGGTGACGCCGGCCTCGGTGATCGAGGCGGCACGGCTGGCCGAGGAGGCCGGCATCCCGGCCGGCGTGATCAACGTCGTCACCGGCGACCGGGCCACCGGCGAGGCGCTGATCGACGACGCGGACGTCGCCAAGATCGCGTTTACCGGCGGCGTCGAGGCGGGCCGCGCGGTCGGTACCCGGGCGGCGGCGCGCTTCGCCCGCTTCACCCTCGAGCTCGGCGGCAAGAGCGCCAATATCGTCTTCCCCGACGCCGACATGAAGCAGGCCGAGGCGGGCCTGCTCGCCGGCATCTTCGCCGCCGCCGGCCAGACCTGCGTCGCCGGCTCGCGGGCGCTGGTGCACCGGAAGATCCGCGACGACGTGCTCGAGGTGCTGTCGAAGCGCGCCGCGGGGATCAGGATCGGCGACCCGCTCGATCCCGGGACCCAGATGGGCCCGGTCGCGTCCAAGGCCCAGCTCGAGAAGGACGAGAGCATGGTCGGCCGCGCCGTCGCCGACGGCGCCGAGCTGATCTTCGGCGGAAAACGCGCCAACCCGCCGGGCTTCCCGGACGGCTACTTCTTCTCGCCGACGATCCTCGCCAACGTCGCGCCCGACAGCTACATCGCCCAGAACGAGGTGTTCGGGCCGGTGCTGTCGGTGATTCCCTTCGAGGACGAGGAGGAGGCGATCGCCCTCGCCAACGGCACGCCGTTCGGGCTGGCAGCCGGCGTCTGGACGCTCGACATCCGCCGCGCCCACCGCGTCGCCCGCGAGCTCCAGGCCGGCACGGTGTGGATCAACATGTACCGCGCGATGACCTTCAACTCGCCCTTCGGCGGCTACAAGTCGAGCGGCATCGGCCGCCAGAACGGCATCGAGGCGATCGACCAGTACCTCCAGACCAAGAGCGTCTGGTGCGAGCTTTCCGACGACGTCCAGGACCCGTTCGTGATGCGGTCCTGAGCTGCCCGCGACTTCCTCAGAGACAGGTCTTACGAACATGACATCCGCAGCGGACATCACCTCCTCGCGCAGCCGCGCCAAGCGCCACGTCCGCCATTTCCTCGCCGACTTCGCCGCGCTCCAGCACGAGTACCCGGACGGCTACCCCAAGATGATCGTCCGCGGCGACGGCGCCTATGTCTTCGACGAGGAGGGTCACCGCATCCTCGATGCCGGCAGCCATCTCGGCGCCTGCCAGATCGGCCACGGCCGCGCCGAGGTCGCGCGGCGCATCGCCGATCAGGTCAGGGAGCTCGAGTTCATCGCCCTCGACGCCGGCGTCTCGCACCCCTACGTCGCCGCGCTCGGCGAGCGGCTGTCGGAGATCGTCCTCTGCGACGAGCCGGTGTTCTCGTTCACCAATTCCGGCAGCGAATCGAACGAGCTGGCGTTCAAGATCGCCCGCACCTGGCACGCCCGCCAAGGTGCGCCGAACCGGACCAAGATCATCTCGCGGCTCGGCTCCTATCATGGCTCCTCGATCGCGGCGGCCGCGGCGACCGGCGTCGCCGCCTACAAGTCCGGGTTCGGGCCGCTCGCTCCCGACTTCCTCCAGACCGAGGCGCCGACCCGCGACGGCTTCGGCCACCGCGAGAAGTCGGCCGGGACGGAGCTGTCGCTTCCCCAGCTCGAGGCGCTGATCGAGCAGGAGGGACCGGAGACGATCGCGGCAGTGATCGCCGAGCCGATCGCCATCCCGGGCGCGGTGAAGATCCCGCACTCCGACTATTTCGCCGGTCTCCGCAAGCTCTGCGACCGCCACGGCATCCTGCTCATCGTCGACGAGGTGGTCTGCGGCTTCGGCCGCACCGGCAGGATGTTCGGCGCCGAGCATTTCGGGGTGAAGGGCGACATCGTCACCTATGCCAAGGGGCTGACCAGCGGCTACATCCCGATGGGCGCGGTGGCGGTCTCGGGACGGGTCAACGAGGTGTTCCGCAAGACCCCCCTCCTCCATCTCAACACCTATGCCGGCCATCCGGTCGCATGTGCGGCGGCGATGGCCGCCCTCGACGTGACCGAGGAGGAGAGGCTGGTCGAGAACGCGGCAGTGATGGAAGGGGTGCTTCGCGACGAGCTGGAGCGGATGCGCCAGAGCGTGCCGCGGATCACCGAGGTCACCGCGATCGGGCTCCTTTCGAGCGTGATCTGCGACATTTCCGACCAGCCCGACCCCGACGCGACGATCCGCAAGCTCCGGAAGGAGGCCTACGACGCCGGCCTGCTGGTCCGGGTCGCCCGTGACGGCACCAGCATGAGCACCCACTTCTACCCGGCGCTGGTGGTGAACCGGCGCGACATCGAGGATGGGGTCCGCGCCCTCGAAGTGGCGCTCCGCACGATCTGAGGTCCTGCCCGATGCGCATCGTCGAAATCCGCGAGGCCGCGGTCCCGCTCGAAGCCAACATCCAGAACGCGGTGGTCAGCTTCGCCGACCATACGGTGTCGCTGGTCGCTGTGATCTCCGACGTGATCCGGAACGGCAAGCCGGTCACCGGCGTCGCCTTCGATTCGATCGGCCGCTACGCGCAGAGCGGGCTGCTCCGCGAGCGCTTCATCCCGCGCCTCCTCAGGGCGAAACCGGACGACATCCTCGACGCGGCAGGGACGGGAATCGACGCCGACAAGGCGTATCGCGTGATGATGAAGAACGAGAAGCCGGGCGGCCACGGCGACCGGGCCCATGCCGTCGCCGCCGTCGAGCTCGCGATCTGGGACCTCAACGCCAAGCTCGCCGGCGTGCCGGCCTGGCAGCTGATCGCGGACAAGCACGGCGTCCAGGCTCGCGAGCGGATGCCGGTCTACGCCGCCGGCGGCTACTACTACCCCGAGGACAGCCTCGGCCGGCTCAAGGACGAGATGAAGGCCTATGGCGATATGGGCTACACGTCGTTCAAGATGAAGATCGGCGGGGCGCCGCTCGCCGACGACATGAAGCGGATCGAGGCGGCGCTGTCGGTGGTCGGCGACGCGAACGCGCTCGCCGTCGACGCCAACGGCCGCTTCGACACGCCGACCGCGATCGCCTACGGCAAGGCGATGGCCGGCTACGGGCTCCGCTGGTACGAGGAGCCCGGCGACCCGCTCGACTACCAGCTGATGGCCGACCTCGCCGACGTCTACGAGCGCCCGCTCGCCACCGGCGAGAACCTGTTCTCGGTCCGTGACGTCGACAACCTCATCCGTCACGGCGGTATGCGGAAGAGCCGCGACCTGTTCCAGATGGACCCGGCGCTGGGCTACGGGCTCGGCGAGTTCGCCCGCATGATCGGCGCGATGGTGGCGGCCGGCTATTCCCGCGCCCAGCTCTTCCCGCATGGCGGCCACATGATCGCCCTCCACGTCGTGGTCGGCCTCGGGCTCGGCGGCTCGGAGGCCTATCCCGGCGTGTTCGCGCCGGTCGGCGGCTATACGCCGGACTGCACGCTCGAGGACGGCGGCATCGCGCCCGGCCAGCTTCCCGGCTTCGGACTCGAGGCGAAGCCGGATCTCGCCCCGCACGTCGCCGCGCTCGTCGGCTGACAGCGTCGCGGCCTAAACATCAAGCATCTTGTCTTTTTGAGCTCGAAGTGGCACCGCTAGGTCACCGAGGCGGAGCGGCGCGATTCATGCCCGCCGTGCAGGTGCCTCTCCGCGGTGCCACGGGAGGATCGTGATTGGCCGATGCCGAGACCGAAGCAGAGGGGCAGGACCACTGGCGCTTCTACCCGATCACCAATCCTCGCGCGCACGAGGAGGTGGTAGAGCAGATCACCTTCGCGATCCTCTCCGGGGCCTTCGACACCGGTGAGCGCCTGCCCAATGTCGAAGCGCTGGCCAAGACCATGGGCGTCTCGAAGCCGGTCATCGGCGAGGCGCTGAAGGTCCTCACCAAGGCCGGCGTGGTGAAGGCGCAGCGCGGCGTCCATGGCGGGCTGACGGTCGACAATGTCGACGTGCCGGACTCGATCCTCGCCCTCACCGCGCCGCTTCGCCATTTCGAGATCCGCGAGATCGTCGAGGCGCGCCGCCCGGTCGAACTGCAACTCGCGCTGCTCGCCGGCGAGCGGGCGAGCGATGACGATTTCCAGTCGATGCAGGTCTGCATCGACCGGCTCCGCCAGCATCGCCACAGCGGCCTTCCCGACCGCATCCGCTTCGACCACCTGTTCCACTACACGATCGGCCGGACGGCGCGGAGCCGGGCGCTGGCGCTCTACCAGCACCAGATTCTCGAGAACCTCTATGCGCGCATGCGGGACTACTTTGTCGACATCGAGGACGTCGAGGGGGTGATCGCGCTCCATGAGATGACGCTGGCCGCGATCCGCACCCGCGACCCGGCGAAGATCAGCCAAGCGATCGAC
>JBIQKL010000135.1:0-8255 GCA_044506555.1 Hyphomicrobiales bacterium
CCACCTAGCCGCTCAACCGTCATAGCTGTGGCCGGCGCGGAGGCCCTCGCGGACGCGGTGGGCGATGGCGAGGAACTCCGGTGTCTCGCGGATCTCCAGCGTGCGCTCGCGCGGCAGCGTCGAGTCGATCACGTCCTGGATGCGGCCCGGCCGCGGCGACATCACCACGATCTTCGTCGAGAGATAGACCGCCTCAGGGATGGAGTGGGTGACGAAGACGACGGTCTTGCTCGTCTTCGCCCAGAGCTGGAGGAGCTGGTCGTTGAGGTGGTCGCGGACGATCTCGTCGAGCGCGCCGAACGGCTCGTCCATCAGCATCAGGTCCGGCTCGACCGCCAGCGCCCGCGCGATCGACACCCGCTGCTGCATGCCGCCCGAAAGCTGCCACGGATACTTCCGCTCGAAGCCGGTGAGATTGACCAGCGCGAGATTGTCGCGGACGCGCTGCTGCCGGGTCGCCTTGTCGAGGCCCATGATCTCGAGCGGCAGCGCGACGTTCCGGGCGATGTTGCGCCACGGATAGAGGGCCGCGGCCTGGAACACGTAGCCATAGGCCCGCGCCCGGCGCGCCTCGCGCGGGGTCACGCCATTGACGGTGATGGCGCCGCCGGTCTGCTGCTCGAGGTCGGCGATGACCCGGAGCAGCGTGGTCTTGCCACAGCCGGAGGGACCGATCAGGGAGACGAACTCGCCATGGGAGACGCCGAGATTGATGCCGGCCAGCGCGTTGACCGGACCGTCGGCGGTCCGGAACGTCAGCGACAAGTCGCGGATGTCGATCACCGGCGCGGCTGAGGGCGCCGGCTTCGACGATGGTGGCGCCGTCGTCTCGGTCACGATCACCGGGCTCTGCGTCTGTTCCATCGGCGCCTCTGGCTCAACGTTCTGCAGCCGCAACCACCATCACACCCCCGCCGGGATCTGGCCCGAGCGCTTCACCCCGCGCGGGCGGGTCAGCGACTTCCACTCGGTGAGCGCCTGGCTGACCGGCGCGTTGGGCTCGCGCTCGACGAACTTGCCGTGGCCGTCATCGACGTCGAGCTTGCCGTCGGTGAACACGACGTCGCCGCGCGACAGCACGAACCGCGGAACCGCCGAGACCTCGATCCCCTCGAAGACGTTGTAGTCGATCGCGGAGAACTGCGTGTCGGCCGAGATCGTCTTCTTCTTCTTCGGGTCGAGGACGACGATATCCGCATCCGAACCGACGAGGATCGCCCCCTTCCGCGGATAGACGTTGAGGATCTTGGCGATGTTGGTCGACGTGACGGCGACGAACTCGTTCTTCGTCAGCCGCCCGGTCTCGACGCCGCGCGTCCACAGCACCGGCATCCGGTCCTCGAGGCCGCCGGTGCCGTTGGGGATCTTGCGGAAGTCGCCGAGACCCATCCGCTTCTGCTCGGTGGTGAAGGCGCAATGGTCGGTCGCCACCACCTGGAGCGAGCCCGAGGCGAGCCCGGCCCAGAGCGAGTCCTGGTTGCGCTTGTCGCGGAACGGCGGCGACATCACCCGCCGCGCCGCATAATCCCAGTCGGGATTGAGGTATTCGCTCTCGTCGAGGGTGAGATGCTGGATCAGCGGCTCGCCGTAGACCCGCTTGCCGAGCATCCGTGCCCGGCGGACGGCCTCGTGCGAGGCCTCGCAGGAGACGTGGACGACGTAGAGCGGCACGCCGGCCTGGTCGGCGATCATGATGGCGCGGTTGGTCGCCTCGCCCTCGACGTCGGGCGGCCGCGAATAGGCGTGGCCCTCGGGGCCGGTGACGCCCTCGGCCATGTACTTGTCCTGGAGGCGGGCGACGAGGTCGCCGTTCTCGGCATGCACCAGCGGCAGTGCGCCGATCTCGGCCGAGCGCTGGAAGATCTGCCAGAGCTCGTCGTCGTTCATCATCAGCGCGCCCTTGTAGGCCATGAACACCTTGAAGGTGTTGACCCCGCGCCTGACGACCTCGGGCATGTCCTTCCACACCTGCTCGTCCCACCAGGTGATCGCCATGTGGAACGAGTAGTCCGACGCCGCCTTGCCGGCCTTCTGGTGCCACGCCTGGAGCGCGTCGATCAGCGGCTCCTTGTTGCCCGGCAGCACGAAGTCGACGACCATCGTCGTGCCGCCGGCGAGCGCGGCGCGGGTGCCGGTCGAGAAATCGTCGAAGGAACTGGTGCCCATGAAGGGCATCTCGAGATGGGTGTGGGGATCGATGCCGCCGGGCATGACATAGCAGCCCGACGCGTCGAGCACCGTGTCGCCCTCGAGGTCCTTGCCGATCTCGACGATCCGGCCGCCGTCGACCTTGACGTCGGCCGCATACGTGAGGTCCGCGGTCACCACCGTGCCGCCCTTGATCACCGTCGACATGCGCAATCTCCCTTCTCGAACCTCAGCGGCCACCCGGCCGGCCGAACGCGAATCTCACCCCGGCCGCGGTCGTCCCTATTCGTCCTCGTCTTCCTCGTCCGTGTCCGGATTCGGGTCGCGGTCGATGACCTGGATGTCGCTGATGAAGGCGCCGGCGAAGCTGAAGATCTGCTCGATCTTCTTGTTCTCCAGCACGGCGCGCGCCGCCGACGTGACGACCTGCTGCGCACGCACGTGGACCTTGTCGCCGAGCGTCTCCATCTGCATCGGCTCGATGCGGACATCGCCATTCGCCCATGCGCCCTGCCAGTAGGACTTGAACGCGGCGCGGCCACGCTCCCTGCCACCCTCCGCCGTGGTCCAGTGCACCTCCGGCGCGAGGTGCACTTCCATGCCCTCGATGTCGTGCTGGTTGAACGCCTCGTAGAACTCGGCGACGACTTCTTCCTTATTGACGGTCACTCCACGATCTCCGCTGTCTCGACCGCCGCATGGAAGAGCACGTTCGCCCCCGCGGTGGCCCAATCCTTGGTTATGTTCTCGTCCTCGTTATGCGAGAGGCCGTCGACGCAGGGGCACATCACCATCGCCGCCGGCGCGACGCGATTGACCCAGCACGCGTCGTGGCCGGCCCCCGAGACGATGTCGCGATGCGTATAGCCGAGGCGGTCGGCGGCGTCGCGGACGGCCTTCACGCAGGCCGGATCGAAGGTGACGGGATCGAAGTGCCCGACGACCTCGATCTCGATGCCGAGGCCGAGCTCTTCCGCGATCTTCGGGGCTTCCGCCTCGAGCCGCGCCTTCATCCCGTCGAGCGTCGCGAGGTCGGGCGAGCGGAAATCGACCGTGAACACCACCTTGCCGGGGATGACGTTGCGCGAATTCGGATAGACCTCGACGTGCCCGATGGCGCCGACCGCGGCCGGCTGGTTGGCCATCGCGATCTCATGCACCAGATCGGTGATCCGCGCCATGCCGAGCCCGGCGTTCCGCCGCATCGGCATCGGGGTCGAGCCGGTGTGCGACTCCTTGCCGGTGAGCGTCACCTGCAGCCACCACAGGCCCTGGCCATGACTGACCACGCCGATGTCCTTGCCCTCGGCCTCGAGGATCGGGCCCTGCTCGATATGGAGCTCGAACAGCGCACGGAACGGCCGGCCGCCGACCGGCTCCTTGCCCTTGAAGCCGATTTTCTCGAGCACATCGCCGAAGCGGATGCCGTTCGCGTCCTTGCGGTCATAGGCCCAGTCGAGATCGTGGACGCCGGCGAAGACGCCGGAGGCAAGCATGGCGGGGGCGAATCGCGTCCCCTCCTCGTTGGTCCAGTTGACCACCTCGATCGGATGCCGGGTCTTGAGCCCGAGGTCGTCGAGGCTCCGCACCACCTCCAGCGCCCCGAGCACGCCGAGCACGCCGTCGTAGCGGCCGCCGGTCGGCTGGGTGTCGAGATGGCTGCCGATCACCACCGGCGGCAGCGACGGATCGGTGCCCTCGCGACGGGCGAACATGTTGCCCATGGCGTCGACCTTCACAATCATGCCGGCATCCTCGCACCAGCGCTGGAACAGCCGGCGCCCCTCCCCGTCCTCCTCGGTCAGGGTCTGGCGGTTGCTGCCGCCGCGCACGCCGGGGCCGATCTTCGCGATCTCGTGGATCGTGTCCCAGAGGCGGTCGCCGTTGACGCGGAGATTGTCGGCGGGCGTGGCCATGTCACGAATTTCCCTTCTCGTTCCGGCAGACCGTCCGTTCTCTTCCGGGCACTGGTTCCGGCATCAGTTTGCAACCTTCGCGCCAGCGATCACAAGCCTACTCCGCGAGCGCGAAGGACCGGAAGAAGCGATCGGCCGCCGCACTCTCGGCGATGCCCGCCGGGCCGCCGGCGGCGAGGCGGAACAGGCGGTCGCCGTAGAGATGCAGCCGATAGCGAAGGGTGACGCCCTCGGGACAGGCGAAGTCGGTCTCGACGGCGGCGCCGGGTCCGCCGGGCAGCGGGCGCGAGGTGGTCATAGCGCAGCCGGGCTGCACCATCGCCTCGCCGAGGGCAAAGACGTCGTCCTCGGACATCAGGTCGCGTTTCGCCGGCACGAAGGCAAACACCGATACCATGAGGAACCCGTCGTCGACCGGGGCACCGTAGTCGTCGACGGCCGCGAATAGCTCAGGGTCCTCCAGGTTCTCGCGATGCTGCGGCTGCGTCGGCATCTCGACCGAGAAGCCCTTGCCCTCGGGCGCGAGCAGTTGCCAGTCGTCGGCAAGGGCCGGAGCCGTCCAGAGGAGACAGGCCGCGGCCATGACGAAGGAGAGGCGGCGCCGAGGAGGAAGATGATGGCCGGCGGGGGCACGGGTGCTGTACTGCATCGGCCCCCGCGCGCCCGGATCAGTGCGTCGAGGGGAAGGTGAACACCGCGCCGGACTTGATGCCGTCGGGCCAGCGGGTCGTCACCGTCTTCAGCCGGGTGTAGAAGTGGACGCCCTCAGGCCCGTAGATGGCGTGGTCGCCGAACAGGGATCGCTTCCAGCCGCCGAAGGAATGATAGGCCACCGGCACCGGGATCGGCACGTTGATGCCGACCATGCCGACCTCGATCTTGTCGGCGAAGCTCCGCGCGGCATCGCCGTCGCGGGTGAAGATCGCGGTGCCGTTGCCGTATTCGTTGTCGTTGATCAGCTTGACCGCGTGGTCGTAGTTCGGCGCCCGCACCACCGACAGCACCGGCCCGAAGATCTCGTCCTTGTAGATGGTCATGTCCGGCGTGACGTTGTCGAACAGCGTACCGCCGACATAGTAGCCGCCCTCGTAGCCCTGGAGCCTGAAGCCGCGGCCGTCGACGACGAGCTTCGCGCCCTCCTTGACGCCGGCATCGATGTAGCCGAGCACCTTGTCCATGTGCTGCTTCGTCACCACGGGACCCATCTCGGCGTCGGGATCCGTGGCCGGGCCGATCTTGAGGGCCTGCACGCGCGGCGCAAGCGTCTCGATCAGCCTGTCGGCAGTCTCCGCGCCGACCGGCACCGCCACCGAGACCGCCATGCAGCGCTCGCCGGCCGAGCCGTAGCCCGCGCCCATCAGGGCGTCCGCCGCCTTGTCCATGTCGGCGTCGGGCATGACGATCATGTGGTTTTTGGCGCCGCCGAGCGCCTGCACCCGCTTCCCGTGCGCCGTTCCCGTCCGGTAGACGTATTCGGCGATCGGCGTCGAGCCGACGAAGGACACCGCCTTGATGTCCGGATGCGCCAGGATCGCGTCGACGACTTCCTTGTCGCCGTGGACGATGTTGAGCACGCCGTCCGGGAACCCGGCCTCCTGGAACAGCTCATGCGCCAGCATCGAGGCCGACGGGTCGCGCTCGGACGGCTTGAGGATGAAGGTGTTGCCGCAGGCGATCGCCACCGGATACATCCACATCGGCACCATGGCCGGGAAGTTGAACGGGGTGATGCCGGCGACCACGCCGAGCGGCTGGCGGTCGGAATGGGTGTCGATGCCGGGGCCGGCGTGGCGCGAGAACTCGCCCTTGAGCAGGTGCGGGATGCCGCAGCAGAAATCGACCACCTCGATACCGCGCTGGACCTCCCCCAGCGCGTCGGCGCGGGTCTTGCCGTGCTCGGCGGAGATCACCTCGGCGATCTTCTTCTGGTTCGCGTCGAGCAGCGCCTTGAAGGCGAACATCAGCTTGGCGCGACGGAGTGGCGGCATCTCGGCCCAGGCAGGCAGCGCCGCCTTCGCCGCCTGCACGGCCGCGTCGAGCTCGGCCGCGGTCGACAGCGGCAGGATCGCCGACTGCTCGCCCGTGGCGGGGTTGAAGATGGGAGCGGTCCGGGCGCTCGTCGAGCGGACGAGCTTGCCGCCGATCACGTTATCGAGGGTCTGCACTTTCGCGTTTCTCCTATGATCTGCTGAAACGCATATTCTGTTCTTGGCATGAATGAAACGGATATTCCGCCGCACTATCTCGCGTCCTTCGAGGCTCCGCTACGCGGGGCATCGCTCCGCCATGCCGCCGTTGCCGTGGAGCACCTCGGCCTCCACCGCCACTCCGTCATCCTCGGGCTTGACCCGAGGATCGGGTGTCGCAGCCCAAGGCGCCAAGCTCGGAACACCGACGTCCGACACACGGCCCCCTGCATTGTCCCGCGATCCTCGGGTCAAGCCCGAGGATGACGGGGAGCAGGATGTATCCGAAGCACCCAGCATCGCTCACTCCAGGCTCTTCAGCACCTCCGACAGCGTGCCGAAGAGCTGGTCGATCTCGGCCTTGGTGATGATCAGCGGCGGCGACAGCGCGATGATGTCGCCCGTGGTGCGGATCAGCAGGCCCTTCTCGTAGGCCTTGAGGAAGGCGTCGAAGGCGCGCTTGGTCGGCTGGCCGACGATCGGCTCGAGCTCGATGGCGCCGATCAGGCCGGCGTTCCGGAGATCGATGACGTGCGGCAGGCCCTTGAGGCTGTGGACCGCGTCGGCCCAGTAGTCGGCGATCTCGGCGCCACGGTTGAGCAGGCCCTCGTTCTCGTAGATGTCGAGGGTGGCGAGACCCGCCGCGCTCGACACCGGATTGCCCGAATAGGTGTAGCCGTGGAAGAACTCGATGAGGTGCTCCGGCCCGTTCATGAAGGCGTCGTGGATCTCCTTCTTGACGAACACCGCACCCATCGGCACCACGCCGTTGGTGACGCCCTTGGCGGTGAGCACGATGTCGGGCGTCACGCCGAAATAGTCGACGGCGAACGGCACGCCGAGCCGGCCGAAGCCGGTGATGACCTCGTCGAAGATCAGCACGATGCCGTGCTTGTCGCAGATCTCCCGCAGCCGCTGCAGGTAGCCCTTCGGCGGGATCAGCACGCCGGTCGAGCCGGCGATCGGCTCGACGATCACCGCCGCGATGGTCGAGGGATCGTGGAGGGCGACGAGCCGCTCGAGGTCGTTCGCCATCTCGACGCCGCCCTGCTCGGGCTGGCCGCGCGAGAACGCGTTCCGCGTGACGTCATGGGTGTGGCGGATGTGGTCGACGCCGGTCAAGAGCGTGCCGAAATGCTTACGGTTGTTGACGATGCCGCCGACCGAGATGCCGCCGAAATTGACGCCGTGATAGCCCCGCTCGCGGCCGATCAGGCGGGTCCGGGCGCCCTCGCCGCGGACGCGCTGGTAGGCGAGCGCGATCTTGAGACCGGTCTCGACCGACTCCGACCCCGAGTTGGTGAAGAACACGTGGTCGAGACCGGACGGCATGTAGGTGACCAGCCGGGCGGCAAGCTCGAACACGTTCGGGTGGCCCATTTGGAAGGCGGGCGCATAGTCGAGCTCGCGGATCTGGTTGCCGACCGCGTCCGCGATGCTGTGGCGGCCGTGCCCGGCATTGACGCACCAGAGCCCGGCGCTGCCGTCGAGGACCTTCCGCCCTTCCTGCGTCCAGTAATAGAGGCCCTCGGCCTTGACCAGAAGCCGCGGGTTCTTCTTGAACTGCCGGTTCGCGGTGAACGGCATCCAGAAGGCGTCGAGGTTGTTGGTCGAAAGGCCCTGCGGGGAGATCTTCTCGGCCGTGGAATCGGCGTGCGCCATGTCTTTGTCCCTGCTCGGCCCGCTCCCGAACGGCAGGCCGCGGCCGAAACCGGGCGCGGATGCGTGACGAGACGCGGGCGAGATTCCTAGACCAATTGGTCAAGGGAAAGCGTAGACAAGTTCCGGAGCCCGCTCAAGGGGCACAGAGCGGCCGGGCGTGGGCGCTTGTTGGCTCCGCGAAGTCCGGGCGATAAGAGACGCTCGAGGGAACGGAGCGGCCTGCCGCGTTCACGGTGAGCATCCCTCGGCCGGGAGATGACGTGACGGGACTCCTTCGCCTAGATCGATCGATCGTCCTGACGGCGCTCACCGTCATCGGCATGCTTCTGGCCACCCTCGCGCT
>JBIQKL010000136.1:0-8208 GCA_044506555.1 Hyphomicrobiales bacterium
CGTGCGCCGTCGGTCGTGAACCGGAAGGCGGCGCGCGGAACGCCGCCGGGGGCCCAGACCAGGCCGGGAACGCCGTCGATGAGGGCGGGCTGCGCCGCGCGCGCCCGGCCGGAGAAGGAATGCGCAACCGACTCCGGGCCGCGGATCTCCGGGGCGAGCACCGGCGCGCCGGGCGACGGCCGGGCGCGGCTCATGGCGATGGCCGCCGCGTCGGCGCGGAACACCACCCCGGGGTCGAGCAGGGAGACGAGGGCGGCGAAGTCGCCGGCGCGCGAGGCGGCGAGGAAGGCCGCGACGACCTCACGCTGGCGCTGACGGTCCGTGTCGAGCGCTTCCCGGCCCTGGACGCGGCGGCGGGCGCGGCTCGCGAGCTGTCGCGTCGCGTCGGCCGAGCGGTCGACGATCGGGGCGATCTCGTCGAAGGGCAGGTCGAACATGTCGTGGAGGACGAAGGCGATGCGCTCGGCCGGGGACAGCGCCTCGAGCACGACGAGCAGGGCGAGGCCGACGGAATCGGCCATTGCGACCTCCTCCTCGGCGCCGGGCTCGGCGCTGGCGATCGTCTCCGGGTCGTGGGCGTCGAGCGCCTCTTCCTTCCGGAGCCGCCGCGAGCGCAGCATGTCGAGACAGATGCGGCCGACGACCGTGGTCAGCCAGGCGCGGAGATTGGCGACCTCGGCGGTGTCGGTGCGGCCGAGCCGGAGCCATGCTTCCTGGACGGCGTCCTCGGCGTCCGTCGCCGAGCCCAGCATCCGGAAAGCGACCGCCCGCAGGTGCGGCCGGCTCGCCTCGAACCGCTCGGCCAGCAAATTCCTCTCGTCCATCGGTCACATTCCCGCTTCGTGCTTCGTCATGGGGATGACGGACGAGGCGATGCCGCTGTGACCGGCCGGCGCCGAGCCGTCACTTGCTTGACTGAAACAACCGAGAGTGCCCCGACGATGCAAGCCCGCATGAAGAATCCCGCCCTTCTCCTCCCGGAAGCGCTGAAGGCGCTTCACGCCCTCGACAAGACGACGCATCGCGACGGCCTGCCGGCGGTGACGCGCCAGCTCGTCCATCTCCGGGCGAGCCAGATCAACGGTTGCAGCGTCTGCGTCGCCATGCACGCCGAAGAGCTGAAGCAGGCCGGCGAGAGCGACCAGCGCATCTTCGCCGTCGCCGCATGGCGCGACACGCCCTGGTTCACCGAGCCGGAGCGCGCCGCGCTTGCGCTCACCGAGGCCGTCACCCGCATCGCCGACAAACCCGATCCGGTGCCGGACGAGGTCTGGGACGAGGCCCGCCGGCACTACGAGGAGGCCGATCTCGCCGCGCTGGTCCTGTCGATCGCCTCGATCAACGTCTGGAACCGGCTCAACGCCAGCGTCCGCCAGATCGCCGGCGCCTCGTGGAACTGAACTTGCCCCGAACCGGAAAGGACAATCCCATGGACCAGGGCCTCGGCACCATCATCGTCCCCGTAAAGGACCTCGCGGCCGGGAAGGCGCTCTATGCGGCACTCCTCGGCGCCGCCCCGACCATCGACCAGCCCTACTACGTGGCCTTCGAGGCCGCCGGCCGGCATCTCGGCCTCGACCCCAAAGGCCATGCCGCCGGCATGACCGGGCCGGTCGCCTTCTGGCCGGTCGCCGACATCGGCGCCGCGATCGCGGCGCTGGTAGCGGCCGGGGCAAGCGTCCGGCAGGAACCCCGCGAGGTCGGCGGCGGCCGCCAGGTGGCGACCGTCGTCGACCAGGACGGCAATCCGATCGGCCTGATGCAGGACCGTCAGGCGTAGAATGCCGGCTTCGGCTCGAGCCTGATATCGGTCGGTTCGCCCGACTTCAGGGCGGCGAGTGCGGCGTCCGCGACGGCGGTCGCCGCATAGCCGTCCCAGGCGCTCGCTCCGGCCGCGCCGCCGATGGCGATCGCATCGATCCAGGCCTGCAGCTCGATCCGGTAGGCGTCGGCGAAGCGGCCGCGCCAGTCGTCACCGTGGAGGATGCCCTCGACGCCGTCGCGGCGCACGACCGCGTCGCTCCGCGGCTGGAGCGAGACGGTCCCCTTCTCGCCGACGAGCTCGGCCCGGACGTCGTAGCCGTACTGCGCGTTGATGAAGATCTCGACCTCGACCACCGCGCCGTCCGCCATCTGCAGGATCAGGATCTGGGGGTCGCGCACGGTCGCGAGCCGGCTCGGCCGCGGGGTCAAAACCATGGCGCGGGTCGGCTCGTCGTCGAGCAGCCAGCGGCAGATGTCGATCTCGTGCACCGCCGAGTTGGCGATCAGGCCCTCGGACGTGGTGGTGTATCCGACCGCCTCCTTGTTGCGGTGCACGCAATGAAGGATCAGGGCGGCGCCGAGCTCGTCGCTGGCGAGCATGCGCTTCATCGCGACGTAGCCGGGATCGAAGCGGCGCATGAAGCCGACCTGGATCATGCGGCGGCCGAAATCCATTTCGTGCCGCACGATCTCGAGGCAGTCGGCGGCGGAGGTGGCGAGCGGCTTCTCGCAGAGCACCGGCTTGCCGGCGTCCAGGCAGGCGAGCGTCAGCGGCTTGTGGGTCGGGTCCGGCGAGGCGACGATCACTGCGGTCACGTCAGGGTCGGCGATCAACTCCATCGCATCGCCATAGGACGCCTTGATGCCGAGGTCGGCGGCGAGGGCGTTCCGGCGGGCAGAGTCGGGATCCGAGACCGCCATAAGCTCCGCGCCGGCGACGCTGGTCGCAAGAATCCGCGCATGATCGGCGCCCATGACCCCTGCGCCGACGATCCCGACCTTGACTGCCATGTGATCCCCCGATGTCATTTCCCCGGGGTCCGTCCCCGAATGGCGGCAGAGGATGCTGGCGGGCGCCCCCGGCCGTCAAGCGGCGGTCGCGCGCCAAGGCGCCTGATGGTATTCCACCAATGTCGCCGTTTCGCGACACCGGCGCCGGTCCTATCAGGAGGGCAGCGGGCCGGAGGGGACGGACGGCCCGAAGGAGGATCTTGTCATGGCCAATGCTGCCGACGTGGATGTCCGTGACCGGCGGGGAGACTGGAAGCCGCCGTCGACGATCAAATCGCCGCCGTTGTTCCGGCTGCCGTTCAAGCCGCTCGCGGTGCTGAAGTGGATCTTCGCCTGGCCGGGCTATCTCCTGCCATGGAACCTGCTCTATGCGGTCGTCGCGATCCTGACCTGGGCGTTCCTCACGCCGAGCCTCGCGTCGATGCAGACCTTCGAGGTGTGGTGGATCGCGGCGATCTTCGCCCGGAACGCCGTGATGCTGTTCCTGTTCGTCGGCGCCTTCCATTTCGCGCTCTACGTCAAGCAGCGCCAGGGCACGCGCTACAAGTACACCAACCGCTGGCAGGCGAAGGACAACCCCGTCTTCCTGTTCCGCAACCAGGTCCTCGACAACATGTTCTGGACGTTCGTCAGCGCGGTGCCGGTGTGGACCGCCTTCGAGGTGGTCACGCTATGGCTGATGGCGAACGGCTACATCTGGACCATCACCTGGGAATCGAACCCGGTCTGGTTCGTGGTGCTGATGCTGCTTATCCCGCTGTTCCGGGAGGTGCATTTCTATCTGGTCCATCGGCTGATCCACTGGGCGCCGCTCTACCGGCACGTCCACAGCCTCCACCACAAGAACGCCAATCCGGGCCCCTGGTCGGGTCTCGCCATGCACCCGGTGGAGCACGTCCTCTATTTCTCGGGCGTGCTGATCCACTGGATCCTGCCGTCGCACCCGATCCACGTGATCTTCCACCTCCAGCATCTCGCCTTCGCCCCGGCGCCCGGCCATTCCGGCTTCGCCGAGGTCGAGATCGTCAACGGCTTCAACGTCAAGACGGGCGACTATTTCCACTACCTCCACCACAAGCATTTCGAGTGCAATTACGGCAACGACCTGATGCCGATCGATGCATGGTTCGGTACGTTCCACGACGGCTCGAAGGGCGCCGAGGAGAAGATGAACCAGCGCTTCATGGAGCGGGCGAAGCGGATGGGCAAGGTGCGATGATGCGAAAGACATCATTCCCGACGTCGATTGAAGAAATACGCCTCAGCGGCAATTGACAAGAGCGGAACTGAGCGCATCTTAGGCAGCAAGGAACATTGCCGGCAGCGCGCATCATGCGGCCGGCCCCTCGCGTGGAGGAGAGAATCGAAATGTCGGTCGCAGAATTCACCAAGCGCGACTACAGCCTGGTCGGGCTCGACACCAAGCGCGCCGAGGCCGAGGGTCTCGCGACGGCGGAATGGTATCACACCGACATCCCGCGGAAGCGGATGAAGGAGTTGATGCAGCGCTCAGACCAGCCGGCGACCCGGGACATCATCATCCACGTGGCGGCGATGCTGGTGACCGGCGTCGGCGGCTTCCTCACCTGGGGCACCTGGTGGAGCGTGCCGTTCTTCATCGCCTATGGCGTCCTCTACGGCTCCGGGATGGATTCGCGCTGGCACGAGTGCGGCCATCGCACCGCCTTCCGCACCAGGTGGATGAACGATGCCGTGTACCAGGTGGCCTCGTTCATGATGCTGCGCGAGCCCGAGGTCTGGCGCTGGAGCCACACCCGGCACCATACGGACACGATCATCGTCGGCCGCGATCCCGAGATCGGCGTGCCGCGGCCGCCGAAGCTGTGGGAGATCGCGCTTTCGTTCCTCGGCATCATGCAGGCCAAGGTCTATTTCGCGAAGATCTTCCTCCATGCCAGCGGCCGCCTGAGCGCTGAGGAGAAGACGTTCATCCCCGAATCCGAGTGGGGCACGGTCTACACCACCGCGCGTATCCACCTCGCGATCTACGTCGCCACCGTCGCGCTGTCGCTCGCGACGTGGAGCATCATGCCGCTGATGTATATCGGGCTGCCGTCATTCTACGGTGCGTGGCTCTATCTCACCACCGGCCTCACCCAGCATGCCGGCCTCGCCGAGGACGTGCTCGACCACCGGCTCAACTGCCGCACCGTCTACATGAACCCGATCGTGCGGTTCCTCTACTGGGAGATGAACTACCACGTCGAGCATCACATGTTCCCGATGGTCCCCTATTACAATCTCAAGCATCTCCATGCGGAGATGAAGAACGATACCCCGAGGCCCTATAGCGGCTTCTGGGAGGCTTATCAGGAGATCATTCCGACCATCGTCCGGCAGGCGAAGGAGCCGACCTTCTTCATCAGGCGCGAGCTCCCGCCGACGGCGAAGCCGTTCACGCCGGGCACGGCGGCGCCGCTCGCGGCCGAATAGGCGGCCGCGGCGGGGAGCGGCCGGCGATGCCGCTCCCGCCAGCCGTCCGAGCCGGTTCAGGGGGTGTGGAAGACCTCCTCCATCGGCGCCCACCACTCGCCCGATTTGCGGGTGTCGAGGGGCTGCTGCAGCGGCCCGCAGACCTCCCACCAGCGTCGGGTCTCGGGGTCGGCGGCCATGCGCTCCATGTCGGCGACGTAGTCGGTGCCGTGGTACTCGAAATAGGCGAACAGGAGATTCTCCGGCTCCCGGAGGAAGATGGAGTAGTTGCGGATGTTGCTGCCGGCGATCTGCTTCAACACCGCCGGCCAGACGTCGGCGTGGAGCCGCTTGTACTCGTCGATGGTGCCCGGCTTGAGCCGGATCACCGCGCCCATTCTCTCCATGTCGGCACTCCTCCCTTTTGGCATGCCCTGTCTGCGCTCCGCGGCCGCTCTGCGGCAAGCGCGGCAGGTGATGCATTCCCCTCAAGTTTTCGGATGACCATGCACCGGCGGTTTCGCCAAGCTGCAACCGGCGTACCGCGGGTCGGGCCTGTCGTCGCCTTGCCCGCGAGGGCGAACTGCCCTATCGAGCACCGGCCTTCCGTCTCCGCGCTCACCGACCGGCCGAGGATGATGCGACCAACCATGCGTCACGTTCCGCGCCAATCCCCGCAGTCAGTGCCGCCCGTGGTGCGCTGATGACCGAATCGCGCGGCATGGTGATCATCGGCGCGGGCCATACCGGCGGGCGCGCCGCGCATGCGCTTCGCGATGCCGGCTGGAAGGGGCCGGTCACGATCATCGGCGCCGAGCCCTGCCTGCCCTATGAGCGGCCGCCGCTGTCGAAGGGCATGCTCACCGGCGAGAAGACGCCGGCTGACTTCGCCCTCTACGACGAGGCCGCATGGCAGCGCCTCGAGGTTCGCCACATCGCAGGGGCCAACGTCGCCGAGATCCGCCGCGGCCCGCGCGAGGTGGTGCTCGCCGACGGCAGCGTCGTGCCTTACGAGCGCCTCCTGATCGCGACGGGCGCCGAGCCACGCCGCCTGCCGATCCCCGGCGCCGGTCTGCCTGGCGTCGTCGTGCTCCGCGACGTGGCGGATTCCGAGGCGCTCCGTGCCCGGCTCGCTCCCGGCCATCGCCTGGTGATCATCGGCGGCGGCTTCATCGGCCTCGAGGTCGCCGCCAGCGCGGTCGCCCAGGGCGCCTCCGTCACGGTGGTCGAGGCCGGTCCGCGGCTGATGATGCGTGCCGTGCCGCTCCGGATCGAGGAGCGCGTCCGCGAGCGCCACCGGGCGGCCGGCGTCGACCTCCGGCTCGGCCGGCAGGTGGCGGAGATCCTCGGCGACGATCATGTCGCCGCCGTCCGCCTCGACGACGGCGCCGAGATTCCCGCCGACACGGTGCTGGTCGCGGTCGGCGTGCTGCCGCGCGTCGAGCTCGCCCGCGACGCGGGGCTCGCCGTCGACAACGGCATCGTGGTCGACCGCACGCTCCGCACCGAGGATCCGGCGATCTTCGCCGCCGGCGACGCCTGCGCCTTCGTCCACGATCTCGTCGGCCGGCATGTCCGCCTCGAGAGCTGGAAGAACGCCGAGGATCAGGGGCCTGTCGCCGCGCGCAACATGCTCGGCGGCGCGGAAGCGGCGTGCGCCGTGCCGTGGATGTGGTCGGACCAGTACGAGCTCACCATCCAGATCGCGGGCTTCCCGGAGCAGGGGCCGCGGATCGTCGAACGGCGGCTCGACGACGATGCCTCCGTCCTGTTCCACCTCGCCGAAGACGGTCGCCTCGTTGCAGCCGCCGGGGTCGGCCCCAACGGCGCCATCGGCCGGGTCATCCGGCTCGGACAGATGATGATCGAGCGCGGCGCCTATCCCGAGCCTTCGGCGCTCGCCGATCCCTCGGTCAACCTCAAGACGCTGATGCGGGAGCGGGCGGCCTGACCGTTCGGGCTCGCGCCGGCAAGACGACGAACAGGGGAGCGACACGCCTTGCAGAAACTACTCGTCTTCCAGGCGCTCTGGGCAATGGAGCGCCGACACACCGATGGCTTCGAGCGGAGCCTCGAAGAGAACGTCAAGATGATCGTCGAGGCCGGCTTCGACGGCTTCTCGGCGGACTGGCGCGACCGCGAGAAGTGCCGTCGCATGTCGGAGCTGATGAAGGCCAACAACCTCACCGGCGAGGGCCAGTGTTTCCCGAAGACGGTGGACGACCTCAAGCCGGCGCTCGAGAACGCGACCGAGTTCCGCCTCCATCATCTCGACATCCAGCCCGACATCCGGCCGCGGAAGCTCAACGACTGCGTTCCGCTGATCGAGGGGTGGCGCCGGCTGGCGGAGGAGGTCGACTTCCCGGTCTATATCGAGACCCACCGCGACCGCATGACGACGGACCTGTTCTTCGTCCTCGACCTGCTCGAATGCTTCCCCGATCTCAAGCTCCTCGCCGACCTCTCGCACTTCCTCGTCGGCCGCGAGTTCGCCTGGCCGATCGACGAGGAGAACCACGGCTACATCCACGAGGTCCTCGACCATTCCTGGGCCTTCCACGGCCGGGTGGCGAGCCGCGAGCAGGTGCAGATCGAGATCAGCTTCCCGCATCACAAGATGTGGCTCGACACCTTCCTCGACTGGTGGGACTACGGCTTCCGGAGCTGGCGGAAGCGCAACCCCGACGATGCGACCTGCGCCTTCGTCTGCGAGTTCGGGCCGAAGCCCTATGCCATCACCGGGCCGGACGGCAACGACACCACCGACCGCTGGCAGGAGGCCCTGGTGCTCAAGGACCTCGTCAAGGACGTCTGGCAGAAGTCGGCGTAGTCTCGGCTTCGGATGGCGTGTGGCCGGCGGTCCTGTCCCGCCGGCAAGCGCCGCCCGCGCGTCGGGACCGAAGTGTCCTTCCGCCGTCATCCTCGGGCTTGACCCGAGGATCGTTTTCCGTACGGCGCTGCGTCGGGCGTTGGCCGCGACGCTAACGCGATTCTCCCTAC
>JBIQKL010000137.1:0-8116 GCA_044506555.1 Hyphomicrobiales bacterium
TTGGTGAGCGCGCCGGGGCTCGAACCCGGGACCTACTGATTAAAAGTCAGTTGCTCTACCGGCTGAGCTACGCGCTCGATGGGCCTCGTCCGGCGCGCGGACCCTATCGGCGCCTCCCATCACGGTCAAATGGAAACGCGAAGCCGCCCGCGATGTTTTGCGGGTCGGCCGCGAGCGCCGGGCAAGCACAAATTGTGTCGTCGCCGCTGTGCGTAAACCCGCGCCGCCGATTGACGGTCGGGCCGGGCGAGGGTAATTGGTTATAACAACAGTACCAGCGCGGCCGCTGGTGCCATCCTGGGGAGGAGAACCGCATGCACCGCAGTCGATACCGCTTGCTGAGCGCCGCAGTCTTTGCCGGCGCCCTGTCGCTGGCCGCCAATGCGGCGCTGGCCGACGCCTGCACCGAGGCGCAGCCGGGTGCGCTTCCCGCCGATGCGGCGGAGCTCCTGAAGGCGCTGCCCGAGGACGTGCAGGCCGGCTTCGAGGGCTACGGCAGTCCGGTCGTGGCGAGCCCCTATGCCGACTTCAAGGCACCGAACGAGAAGCCGTGGACCGTCGGCTACAACAACTCGTTCTCCGGCAATGCCTGGCGCGCTGCGGCGCTCGCCGAGCTCGAGGCGAACGTCGCCAAGTACAAGGAGTTCGGCCTGGTCGACGAGCTGATCGTCACCGACAGCAACGGCGACACCCCGACCCAGATCCAGCAGATGCGCTCGCTGATCCAGCGCGGCGTCGACGTCATCATCTCGATCCCCGGCTCGCCGACCGCGATGAACGGCGTGATCGACGAAGCCTTCGAGGCCGGCATCCCGGTGATCACGCTGGCCGCTCCGGTGACTACGCCGAACGCGATCAACGTCGACACCAACGGCTACCTGATCGGCAAGACGATGGCGCTCGGGCTCGCCCAGCTCCTCGAGGGCAAGGGCAACATCCTCACCGTCGAGGGCATCCCCGGCACCTCGGGCAGCGCGCTGATCCAGGCCGGCGGCGCCGCGGTGTTCGAGAACTGCCCGGACATCACGATCGTCAACAACCTCGTCGGCCAGTGGTCGGAATCGGTGGCGCAGACCGCCGTCCTCCAGCAGCTCTCGACCAACCCGACCGAGATCGACGGCGTCTGGCAGCAGGGCTCGATGTTCATGGGCGTGATCACCGCCTTCGAGCAGGCGGGTCGGGAGATCGTCCCGGTGACGGTCGGCAACCCCAACCAGAACTCGCTGGCCTACTGGCATGACAACGCGCCGAAGGGCTTCAAGACGGTCGGCTCGTCCAACGCCCCGGCCGCCGGCATGGACCTCGTCTTCCGCACCGCGATGCGGGTGATGATGGGGCAGGGGCTCAAGGTGTCGAACGTCGTCGTCGCCCCGCCGCAGATCACCGCCGAAGACCTCGACAAGTGGTGGAAGCCCGAGTTCACGGTCGATTCGACCGGCGTGGGCGAGCCGCCTCCGGGCACCTGGATGCCCGACTCGGTCCTCGACGGCTACTTCAACAACCCGGCGCCGCTTCCGCAATAAGACCGGGCCACTGCACCTGCCGGCCGGGACGGCTTGCCGCGGTCCCGGCCGGACGTTTGAAGATCGCGCCCGGCCGGAGCCGCATCGATGCAGAACACGTATCTCTCCGCCGCCATCGAAATCCTCCAGGAGGTCGAGGCGACGCAGAGCGGGAACATCGCGACCGGCGCGCAGTGGATCGCCGACGCGATCGAAGCCGGAGGCATGGCGCATTTCTTCGGCGCCGGGCACTCGCACATGGCGCTCGAGGAGGTCTTCCCGCGGAACGGCGGGCTGATCGGCCTCCATCCGCTGACCGAGCTGGCGCTCTCCTACTACACGCCGGTGGTCGGCAATTCCGGCATCTACCAGATGCGCTTCTACCAGCAGGTCGCGGGGCTCGGGGAGATCATCTGGAAGAACTACCGCTTCCGGAAGACCGACTGCTTCGTCGTCTACACCAATACCGGCGTCACCAAGGTGGCGCTCGACATCGCCGAGCTGGCGAAGGCCGAGGGCATGCGCGTCATCGCCGTGACCTCGCTCAAGCATGCCGCCGCCACCGGCACCGAGCACAAGGGCGGCAAGCGCCTCCATGAGATCGCCGACCTCGTCATCGACAACTGCTCCGTGGTGGGCGACGCGATGGTGGAGGTGCCCGGCTCGGAGGACAAGGCCGGCGCCGGATCGAGCGTGACCTCGATCGCCATCACCAACGCGCTCGCCACCGAGGCGGCGCTGGAGCTGTCCCGCCGCGGCGTCAGGCCGATGATCCTGCCGAGCCCGTATTTCGAGGGCACGCCCGAGGCCCGCGCCCGCCGCGCCCGCGCAGAGAAGCGCTGGGACGAGTGCATCGCCGAATATTCCCGCCGCTACGCCGGGATGTTCGCCGGCGCGCGTGAAGCCACCTGACCTTCGGAAAGAACGCCATGAACTACGAAGCCGATGTCATCGTCGCCGGTGCGGGGAGCGCCGGCATGCTGGCGGCGATCGCCGCCGCGCGGAACGGGGCGAGGACGCTGCTGGTCGACCGCGCCGGCTTCCTCGGCGGCACCAGCACCGCCGTGCTCGATACGATGTACGCCTTCTATGCTCCCGGCGAGCGGCAGGAGAAGGTGGTCTCCGGCATCCCCGACGAGGTGGTGAACCGCGTCGAGGCTTATGACGCCGTGCTCCGGCGGCCCAACACCTTCGGCTCGGGCACCGGCATCACCTACAATCCCGAGACGCTCAAGCGGGTCTGGGACGACCTCGCCTCCGAGGCGGGCGTGCGCGTCCTCCTCCAGACGTTCGTCACCGGCGCGATCACCGAGGGGAGCCGCGTGTGCGGCATCACCTTGGTCAACAAGGGCGGCGCGCATACGGCCCGGGGGGCGGTGGTGATCGACGCCTCGGGCGACGCGGACGTGGTGGCGGCCGCCGGCGGACGTTTCGAGCTTGCCGGCCGCGACGGGGCGCAGCAGACTCTCACCACGACGTTCCGCATGGCCAATGTCGGCGACCGGGCACTCACGGTGAAGAAGGACCAGCTCCACGCCCTGATGCGCGAGGCGAACGCCTCCGGCCGCTTCGTCCTGCCGCGCGAGGAGGGCAGCGTCCACAGGACGCCCGACCGGGGCATCATGGCGACGATCATGACCCGCGTGCCCGGCACTGCGCCCGACGACGTCGAGGGCGTGTCGCGGGCCGAGGCCGCCGGCCGCGCCCAGGCCAACGAGTATTTCCGGTTCCTGAAGGCGATGGTGCCGGGCTACGAGGAGGCGGTGCTCGTCGCCACGTCGCCGTGGATCGGCGTCCGCGAGACGCGCCGCATCGTCGGCGACTACCAGCTCACCGGCGAGGACGTGCTCGCCGCCCGCCGCTTCGACGACGGCATCGCCCGCTGCGGCGCGCCGATCGAGGACCATCACGTCGGCCGCGACACCCGCTGGGCCTACATCCCGGACGGCGGCACCTACACGATCCCGTTCCGGAGCCTCTTGCCGTCCGGCCTCGACGGCATCGTCGTCGCCGGCCGCTGCCTGTCGTCGAGCCACGACGCCCATGCCTCGGCGCGCTCGATCGGCACCTGCATGGCGATGGGCCAGGCGGCCGGCACCGCGGCGGCGCTCGCGGTGAAGGGGAACACGACGCCGCGCGACGTCTCGCGCGACGCGCTCCTCTCGACGCTGGACGCTGAGGGCGCCGACTTCGGCCAGCGCGCGCCAGCCACGGCATGACCGCGGCGGCGTCCCTCCGGACCGGTGAGGCCAGCCCCCTCATTCGCGTCGAGGGCGTCGCCAAGGCGTTCGGCGAGACGCGGGCTCTCCGCGACGGCAACCTGGTCGTACGGCCGGGCACCGTCCACGCCATCATCGGCGAGAACGGCAGCGGCAAGTCGACGCTCGTCAAGATCCTGACCGGCGTGGTGCAGCCCGACGCGGGCACGCTGTGGCTCGACGGGCGCGCCGTGCGCTTCGGCAAGCCGGCGGATGCGCGGGCGGCGGGCATCGCCACCACCTTCCAGGAGATCCTCGTCCTCGAGGACCTGACCCTTCTCGACAACCTCTGGCTCGGCCAGGACCGCCTGTTCCGGGTCCGCATCCCGGCCGAGCGTCGCCGGAGCGAGGCGGACGCGATCATGCGCGAGCTCACCGGGTCGGCGCCGGATCTCCGCGCCAGGGTCGCCGATCTCGACCTCGGCACGCGGCAGGCGGCGGTGATCGCCCGCTCGCTCCTCCTGTCGCCGCGGCTCCTGATCCTCGACGAGGCGACGGCGGCGCTCGACATCGCGGTCCGCGACCGGCTGTTCGCGGCGGTGCGGCGCCGTGTCGCCGCCGGCCTCAGCGTCCTCTTCATCACCCACAAGATGGACGAGATCGCAGCGCTCGCCGACGAGGTCACCGTGCTCCGCTCGGGCGAGACCGTGGCGACGCTTCCCGTCGCCGAGGCGACGCCAGCGCGGATGCTGGAGTTGATGTCGGGGCGCACCGAGTCGACGCGGATCGTCTCGCGCGGGAGAGGGCAGGGGGCGACGGTCCTGATGGCCCGCGACCTTCGGCTGGTGCCGGCGGCGGAGCCCTTCGCCATCGACATCCCGGCCGGCGGGATCCTCGGCCTCGGCGGTCTCGAGGGCCACGGCGCCGACCCGTTCGCCGAGATGCTCGGCGGCTTCCGCTCGCCGGCCGGCGGCGCGATCATGCTGCCGGACGGCACGCGCCTCGCCGGGCCGCGGGCGTTCGTCCGCCACGGTGTGGTCTACGTGCCGCGCGACCGGAAGCGCGAGGGCATCTTCGCGCCGCTCTCCATCGCCGACAATTTCGCCATCGCCACCGTCGGCCGCTACGCCCGCGCCGGCCTCCTCGACGACGGCCGCGCCGGCCGTGCGCGCGAGCCGCTGTTCGCCCGGCTCGGGGTCAAGTTCGGACGCCTCGCCGACCCGATCACCAGCCTCAGCGGCGGCAACCAGCAGAAGGTGATCCTCGCCCGCATGCTGGCGCTGAAGCCGAAGGTGCTGGTGCTGAACGATCCCACGCGCGGCGTCGACCTCGCCACCAAGCACGACATCTACGGCATGCTCAACGAGCTCGCCGCCGCCGGCGTCGCGGTGGTGCTGCACTCGACCGAGATCGAGGAGCTGCTCGCGGTCTGCCATCGCGTCGGCGTGTTCCACGACTCGACCCTGTTCCGGGTATTCGGGGCGGACGAGCTGACGCGCGAGGCGCTCATCGCCGGCCTGTTCGGGAGGACGCCGTGAGGGTCGGCGTCACGCTCGCGCGCAACCCGGCGGTGCTCGCCGGCATCCTGGTCCTCGTGCTCCTCGTCGCGAGCATCGTGCAGGACCCGATCATCCTCTCGCCCCGCTTCCTCACCGGCGCGGTGAGCGTCGCGGTGCCGCTGGTCATCGGCGCGATGGCGGTGACGCCGCCGATCCTCTCCGGAAACGGCGGCATCGACCTCTCGATCGGGCCGCTGATGGGGTTCATCAACGTCCTGGTGGTGGTCGCGCTGATGCCGGTGGGGCTCGATGCACCGTGGGTGGCCGTGCCGATCCTGCTCGTCGTCGGCTTCGCGGTCGGTGCGGTCAACGGCTGGATCGTCGCCGTGGTCCGCCTGCAGCCGATCGTGGCGACGCTTGGGACGTACCTTGTCCTGATGGGCGCGAACCTCTGGCTGCTGCCGACGCCGCTCGGCCCGGTGCCGCAATGGCTGGCGCAGCTCTCGCGGCCGATCCTCGGCATCCCCGGGCCGCTGGTCTTCGTCGTCGGGCCGGTGCTGATCTGGTTCCTCCTCGGCCGAACGCCCTTCCTCCGCACCCTGCTTGCCGTCGGCGGCGACGACCGCGTCGCCTATTCGGCCGGCATCAACGTCACCCGCGTCCGGATCATCGCCTACGCCATCGGCGGGCTGTTCGCGGCCTTCGCCGGGCTCGCGCTCACGTCGCTGATCCAGTCTGCCGACGCCAATGTCGGCGCGCCGTTCACGCTCCAGGTGATCACCGCGGCAGCGCTCGGCGGCATCAGCCTCGCCGGCGGCCGGGGCAGCATGTGGGGCAGCGTCTTCGGGGCGCTGAGCCTGTTCCTCCTCCAGAACTTCCTCACCAACCAGGGCGTCTCGGTGTTCTGGCAGCAGGTCGCCTACGGCCTCACCCTGGTCGCGGCGCTGATCCTCAACGCGGGCATCGCCCGCTTCGCCCGCGGGAGGGCGGTGGCATGAGGCGGCTGTGGGACTCCGCCAAGCGCACGGTATGGCCGCAGATCGCCGCCATCGTCATCCTCTACGGCATCGGCCTGATGACGATCGGCGGCTTCGGCACGTGGCGGAGCATCCTCGCGATGCTGGTCCTGGCCTCCTTCGTCGGCATCGCCGCGGCGGGCCAGACGATGGTGGCGCTCCTCGGCGGCATCGACCTGTCGATCCCCGGCGTCATCGCGCTCGCCAACATCGCCGCCGCCCAGCTCACCGGGGCGGGCTGGCCGTTCTGGGAGGTGGCGCTGCTGCTCGCCGTGCTCTCGCTGGCGATCGGCGGCTTCAACGGATTCGTGTCGAGCGCCTTCCAGATCAACCCGCTGATCATCACGCTCGGCGTCGGGGCGGTGATCACCGGGGCGATCCTGGTCTGGACCGGCGGCCAGCCCACCGGCCGCGCCCCGGACTGGCTCAACGCCTTTGTCGCGCCCTCGGGCACCACGCTCGGCCTGCCGGTGCCGCCGATCCTGGTCCTATGGGCCGTCTTCGCGATCATCGTCATCGTGATCCTCCGCCGGACGCCGTTCGGCAAGCGCCTCTACGCCGCCGGGGCGAGCCAGCCGGCGGCGCGGTTCGCGCTCGTCTCCAATACCCGGATCTGGACGGTGACCTTCGCGCTGAGCGCGCTTGCCGCGGCGGTCACGGGCGTGCTGCTCGCCGGCTTTTCGACGCAGGGCGACATCCGCATCGCCTCGCCGTACCTGTTCTCGACCATCGCCAGCGTCGTCATCGGCGGCACATCGCTGGTCGGCGCCCGCGGCGGATACGGGCGGACCGTCCTCGGCGCGATCATCCTCACCGAGATCACCACGCTGCTCGTCGCCAACAACATGGGCGCGGCGGCGCAGCAGACGATGCTCGGCATCATCATCCTCGTGGTGGTGGCGAGCTACGGCCGCGAGCCGTCGGTGGCGCAACGGCTATGAGGGCAGGGCAGTCAGCCGCGCTGGCCGGTGCGCTGGTCGGCCCACAGCTCGAAGAGGAGCTGGCAGCGGTCGCCGCGGACCAGGGCGCTCGCCGCCTCGGTCGCGACGTTGCGCCCGTCATAGGTGGTGCGGTTCAGCCGGAGCGCCGGTTGGCGGATGTCCACGCCGAGAAGCGCGGCCTGTTCCTCGCTCAGGATCACCGGCGCCACCGTCTCGCGGGCACGGACCAGCGCGGTCGCGAACTCGCGGCCGAGCACGTCGTACAGCGAGCGGGAGCCGAAGTCGTAGCCGTCGAGGCCGGGGAAACGCTTCCCCACCAGCGTCGAGGTCTCGAGCGCATAAGGGTCGCCGTCGACGAACCGGAGGCGGACGATGCGGACGACCGGCTCGCGGAGATCGATGCCGAGCGCCGCCGCTTCGCCGGCATCGGGGGTCGTGGCGCGCGTGCTGACCACGCGGGTCGCCACCAGCCGGCCGTCGGCCTTCAGCGCCTCGGAGATCGAGAAGAAGCCGAGCAGGGACGATTCGAGGCCGGTCCGGGAGACGAACGTGCCCTGGCCCTGGTGGCGGACGACGAGGCGGCGCCGGGCGAGCTCGGACAGCGCCTGGCGCGCCGTGATCCGGCTGACGCCGAAGAGCTCGCAGAGCTCGCGTTCCGGAGGCAGGCGATGGCCGGGGGGATACTCTCCGGACTCGATCTTCTCCTCGAGGACGCGCACGATCCGGCGGTAGTTGGGTTCTCCGCTCAAGGTGGGATGCAATTCTCTGCCGATATTGGTCATGATGTTATGACAAGTATCCCTGCAATTCCAGACCGGCGAGCGATCCGATGAGCGAACGGAAGAAGGCCGTGCTCGGCATCGACCTCGGCACCCAGTCGACCAAGGCGGCGCTCGTCGCGCTCGACGGTCGGCAGATCGGATCGCATGCCGTTCCGGTCGAGTTCGAACGGCCGCGGGC
>JBIQKL010000138.1:0-7979 GCA_044506555.1 Hyphomicrobiales bacterium
CTAGCGGCACGCCGACATGCACCGCACCGTTCCCCCGGGGGCCGCGGGGGACGTGAACCGGTTCTTCCGCTCGGCGGCCCAAGGGACGCGGAATGTCTGTAGCTTCTATCCTCGCTTTGTCGTAGAATTACGTAATGGGAGGCAAGCGCCTCCTCTGAAACGTCGATTTTGGGGGAAATTGGGCCGTCTTGTGATGTTTTACTACATCGCGCCGTCCTTCTCGGTAGTTGCGCTACAGGGCGCTTTCCGTCCCTGCGCGCTTCGCGGGACTGCCGGGATGGTGCGACGAAGCCGGAGTTCTCCCCTCGCCCCCTCAGCCCGCGGAGCGCCGGCGTGAACGAGCGCGGTCGTCCGATGAACGGCGTGGAGGCCGGCGCGCGCCTCCATCCCGATCACGACGTCATCGGCGTGATCCGCGAGCGGCTTGCCCAACTCCGGAAGTCGGAACGGAAGGTCGCCGAAGTGGTCCTTGCCGATCCCGACGCGGCGATGAACAGCACCATCGCGACGCTGGCCCACGCCGCCGGGGTCAGCGACCCGACGGTGGTGCGCTTCTGCGAGGCGGTCGGCTGCGCAGGCTTCCAGGACTTCAAGATCGCCCTCGCCCGCGGCAACGCCTTCGCGCTCCACGCGCACTCGGCGATCGCGGCCGAAGACGCCCCCGCCGACGTTGCCGGGAAGATATTCCAGTACACGATCGCGAGCCTCGACCGGGCGCGGCGGACGCTCGACCCGGCCGCGGTGACCGAGGCGATCGAGATCCTCGCCGATGCCCGCAAGATCGACTTCTTCGGGTTCGGCGCGTCGGCGATCGTCGCGCTCGACGCGCAGCAGAAGTTCCCGCTGTTCGGAAAGCCCTGCATCGCGACGGTCGACTCGCACCAGCAGTACATGGCGGCGCTGACGATGGACCCCGACGACGTCCTCGTCGCCATCTCCAACACCGGCGAGACCGAGGCGATCCTCCAGTGCGTCGAGGCCGCGCGCCACCGCGGCGCCAAGGTGATCGGGATCACGGGCCGCAGGACCAGCACGCTGGCGCGCTATTGCGACGTGCTGCTCGTCGTCGAGACCCACGAGAACACCAACGTCTACACGCCCACCACCTCGCGGCTCGGGGCGCTGGTGGTCATCGACATCCTTTCGACCGGCCTCGCGCTCCGCCTCGACCAGGGCCACGCCCAGCGCTTCGCGCAAATGAAGCACGAGCTCGCGCGGATGCGCGGCAGCCTCGAATCGAGGACGAGGAAAGGACCGCCGAGCCAGTGAGATGAAGAATCCCGGCGGCGTGGAGGAAGCGCCGCCCGTGGAAAGGGGAAATGGGAAGAAACCGGTCCGGCAACGGCCGGCCAAAGCAAGGGAGGAAGGAATGCGGAATCTGTTCCGTTCGACGACCTGTGCCGCCGCGGTGCTCGCCTTCGCCACGCTCTCCGCCATGGCCCAGGACGAGCCGGTCAAGGTGACGATCGGCTGGACGCCGCCCGACATCACCGGCGTGTTCAAGACGGCGACGGACTTCTTCGAGAAGTCCGCGGCGGAGGCCAACCAGCACGGCTTCGACGTCGAGATCATCTCGCGCTCGCCGGCCACGCATACGGCTTTCGCCGACCAGGTCGGCATCATCGAGGACCTCATCCAGCGCAAGGTCGACGTGATCGCCATCTCGCCGATCGAGGTGGAGATCATCAAGCCGGTGCTCGGCAAGGCGAACGAAGCCGGCATCCCGGTCATCATCGTCAATCTGCTCGAGCCGATCCCCGGCGCGACCGTCGCCTCCTATATCGGCTTCGACAACACCCGGGCCGCCAAGGTGACGGCCTATGCGCTCCTCGACTATTTCGGCGGACCGGGCGTTCTCGGATCGGGCCGGACCGTCGAGGTGGCGCCGGACCAGTACCTCGACCTCGCGTTCTGGGAAGACCTCTACAAGGACCTTCCCGAAGAGGAGAAGGCCGCGATCAAGGCGCGCGGCGTGATCATCGAAGGCGTCGCCGGCGGCTTCTTCTCCACCGCCCGGGTCAACGGGTTCAACGAAGTCGTCTCGCAGTTCCCCGGCGTCGAGGTGGTCGGCAATCCATGCGCCGCCGACTGGAACCGCGAGAAGGGCACCCGCTGCGCCGAGGACTTCCTGCAGGCCAACCCGGAGCTCGACTTCATCTGGGCGGCGTCGAACGAGATGGGCCTCGGCGCCATGATCGCGTCGGAAGCCGCCGGCCGGCTCGAGACCGCGAGCAACGCGCCGACCGTCGGCGACGCCTCGGTGGCGATCTTCACCAACGACGTGACGCCTGAGTCGGTCGATCGCATCGCCGAGGGCAAGATCATCGCCGAGACCACGCACGGCTTCGCGGACTGGGGCTGGTTCGGCACCGCCTTCGCGGTCCAGCTGGCCTGCGGCGAGACGCCCGAGGCGACCTTCGACATTCGTCCGCGCGTCGCCTACCAGACCAATGCCCGCCTGTTCTATCCCGATCCGGTCCTGCCGGAGATCAACTGGGACGAGATCAGGGCCAACTGCAAGAAGGCCGGCTGAGGCACCGCAAAGGATCGGCCATCCGCCTGACGCCGGGCGGGTGGCCTTTCCGCAGGGAGCCGCGCGATGACCGAAGCCCCGCCCCTCCTCCGCCTCGAAGGCATCGACAAGCGGTTTCCCGGCGTGCGGGCGCTCGACGGCATCTCGCTCGACCTGCGTGCGGGCGAGGTCCATATCCTTCTCGGCGAGAACGGCGCCGGCAAGTCGACGCTGATGAAGATCCTGTCGGGCGAGTACACGCCGGACGGCGGACGGATCGTCGTCCGGGGCGAAGAGGTGTCGGCGCTCGCGCCCGACCGCGCGGAACGGCTCGGCATCGGTCTCGTCCACCAGGAGCTCAGCCTGGTCCCGACGCTCTCCGTCGCCGAGAACATCTTCCTCGGCCACATGCCGCGTGGGCGCTTCGGGCGGATCGACTGGGCGAAAGCCTATGCCGAGGCGGAGCGCGCTCTCGAAGCGCTCGGCGTCTCGATCGACCCGCGCACCGAGGTCCGCCGGCTCGAGGTGGCTGAGCAGCAGCTCATCGAGATCGCCCGGATCCTCGAGCGGCGGCCGGAGATCCTTCTCCTCGACGAGCCGACGTCCGCATTGTCGGAGGCCGAGCGCTCGCGGCTGTTCGCGGTCGTGCGCCGCCTCGCCGAACGCGGGGTCGGCATCATCTACATCTCGCATCACCTCGCCGAGGTGCCGCTGATCGGCGACCGGGTCACGGTGCTGCGCGACGGCAAGGTCGTCGGCACCCTCCCGGTGGCCGAGGCCGACGAGGCCGGCGTCATCGCCATGATGGTCGGCAGGAAGGTCGACGACCAGTTCCCGAAGCTCGCGATCCAGCGCGGCGAGCCGGTGCTCGAGGTCGAGGAGCTCGCCACACCGGACGGGCTCCGCGGCGTCTCCTTCACCCTCCATCGCGGCGAGATCCTCGGCGTCTTCGGGCTGATGGGAGCCGGCCAGGCCGAGCTCGCGCGCGCGCTGTTCGGGCTCGAATCCGGCGTCACGGGCAGGATCAGGGTCGAAGGCACGGAACGCACCTTCAACGCCCCCGCCGACGCCATAGCGGCCGGCCTCGGGCTCCTCTCCCGTGACCGCCGGCAGAGCCTCGTGCCGATGCTGGCGACACCGCAGAACGTGTCGCTGCCGTGGCTCTCGCATACCCGCGCCTTCGCCCGGCTCGAGCTCGGCCGTGAGAAGGAGGAGGCCGCGCGCTACGTCCGCGAGCTCAACATCCAGCCGCCCTCGCTCCGGCGCGACGTGCTCCACTTCAGCGGCGGCAACCAGCAGAAGGTGATCATCGCCCGGTGGCTGTCGAGCGGCGCGCGCATCCTGATCTTCGACGAGCCGACCCGCGGCATCGACGTCGGCGCCAAGGCCGAGGTCTTCGCCCTGATGGGACGCCTGGTCGAATCCGGCGCCTCGATCCTGATGATCTCCTCTGAGATGCCGGAGCTCATCGGCATGGCGGACCGCGTGCTGGTCCTCCGCGGCGGGCGGATCGAAGGCGAATTGCCCCACGCCGATCTCAACCAGGAAGAACTGCTGCGGATGGCGAGCTGATGCGCTCCCGCCCGGCCAGACGCGCCTTACCGCCCGGAGAGCACCGCCCATGAGCGAGAAGACGATGAGCCAGGCCGCGGCCAAGCGGCATGACGATCGCGGCAGCGACATCATGCAGCTCCTCTTCCGGGGCGGGCCGCTGATCGCGTTGCTCATCCTCGTCGCGATCCTCGGCTTCGCCTCCGAGCATTTCTTCTCGATCGACAACTTCCTCAATGTCGCGCGCCAGTCGTCGTTCACGGCGATCCTCGCCATCGGCCAGACCGTGGTGATCATCACCGGCGGCATCGACCTCTCGATCGCCGCCATCGCGGCGCTGGCGGCATCCGTCGCCGCGGTGCTCCTCACCCAGGCCGTGGAGATTGGCGGGATCGCCATCGCCCCCATGCACCCGGCCCTCGCCATCCCGATCGGCATCCTGGTCGGCGTGCTCGCCGGGCTCGCCAACGGCTGGACCATTGCCCGGTTCAAGATCCCCGACTTCGTGGCCACGCTCGGCACCATGACGATCTTCCGCGGCGTCGCGCTCCTGGTGACGGACGGCTTGCCGGTGCCGTCCTTCAACACCGCCGCGCCGCTGCCGCAGTCGCTGATCTGGCTGGGCGGCGGCGACATCGCCGGCGTGCCCGCCAGCGCCGTGATGGCGCTTCTCGTGGCGGCGCTCGGCTGGTACGTGCTCCGCTACACCGCCTTCGGGCGGAGCGTCTACGCGGTGGGCGGCAACCGCCAGGCGGCCCTCGTCTCGGGCATCTCGCTGGAGCGCACCAAGATCCTCGCCTACGGCTTTTCCGGCCTGACGGCGGCGATCGCCGGCATGGTGATGATGGGGCGCCTCAACTCGGCCAATGCGCTGATGGCCGAAGGCGAGGAGCTCCGCTCGATCGCCTCGGTGGTGATCGGCGGGACCAACCTCTTCGGCGGCGAGGGCGGCGTCATCGGGTCGCTGCTCGGCGCGATCATCATCGGCGTCCTCGGCAACGGCCTGAACCTTCTCAACGTCAGCCCGTTCTGGCAGCGGATCGCCCAGGGCCTCGTCATCGTCCTCGTCGTGATCTTCGACCAGTGGCGACGGCGCCGCATGCAGCGCGGTTGACGGCGATGGCCCGCGACCTCCTGATCGGCGTCGACCTCGGCACCAGCGCCACCAAGGCCGCGCTCTACCGACCGGACGGCGCTCTGGTCGCCGAGACCACCATCGACGTGCCGATCGCCTATCCGGCACCGGGCGTGGTCGAGCAGGATCAGGACGATTTCGTCCGCACCGCAGCCGAGGCGGTCCGGCGCATCCTCGCCGAAGGCGACGTGTCGCCGGGCGAGGTGGCGGCGATCGGCTTCGACAGCCAGATGGCCGGGATCGGCGCGATCCGCGACGACTTCACGCCCGCCGCGCGGTTCGATTCATGGCTCGACATGCGCTGCCAGCCCTACATCGACCGGATGGCCGAGCACGGCGAGACGGTGGCGCGGATCGCCGGATGCCCGCCGACCTGCGCCCACGGCGCCAAGATGCTGTGGTGGCGCCACGAGCGGCCCGACACGTTCCGCGAGATCGCGAAGTTCGTGACGCCAGCCGGCTACGTGGCCGGGCGCTTGGCGGGCCTCCGCGCCGACGACGCGTTCATGGACCATACCTTCCTCCATTTCACCGGCGCCGCCGACACCAAGGCCGGCGCCTGGTCCGATACGCTCTGCGACACGCTCGGCATCGACCGGACCAGGCTGCCGCGGATCGTCCCGCCCTGGGAGGTGGTCGGCGGCGCGAGCGGCCCGCTCGCCGAGGCCTTCGGCCTCATGCCTGGCACGCCGGTAGTGGCCGGAGCCGGCGACACCGCCGCCAGCGCCCTCGGCGGCGGCATCGTCCGCCCCGGCATGATGCTCGACGTCGCCGGCACCGCCTCGGTGCTCGCGGGCTGCACGGACCGATACGCTCCGGACGTCGACAACCGCGTGCTCGTAACGATGCGCTCGATCGTTCCCGGCCTCTGGCACCCGCTCGCCTATGTCGGCGGCGGCGGTCTCGCCCTGACCTGGTTCCGCGACCATTTCGCGGAAGGTGCCAGCATCGAGACGCTGGCCAACGAGGCCGCTTCGATCCCACCCGGTGCCGAAGGCCTCCTCTTCTCGCCGCATCTCGGCGGCCGCATCTGTCCCGCCGACCCCGGTCGCCGCGGGACCTTCCACGGCTTCTCGTGGGGCCATGGCCGGGCGCACTTCTTCCGCGCCGTGCTCGAGAGCATCGCCTTCGAATATGCCGGCTACATGGAGATCATCGAGGCGCTGTCGCCGCACATCGGCCGGGTCGAGGCGCGGGTCGTCGGGGGCGGCGCCCGGAGCGCGGTCTGGAACCGGATCAAGGCCGACGTGCTCGGCGTTGCCTACCGGCCGCTGGCCCGCGCCGACCTCGCCACCTGGGGCACGGCGATCGTCGCCGGCCACGGCGTCGGCCTCATCCCCGACATGGCGGTTGCCGCGTCGTCCGGCACGGACACCGCCGAGCATGCGACCGTCGCGCCCGATCCGGCGGCGCATGAAGCCTACGCCCCGATCACACGCACCTATATCGACTGGCAACGGAGTCTCGACCGCCCATGACTGGGGACGCACCGATCAGGATCTGCCTCGTGGGCGCCGGCCGCGCCGGCCGCGTCCACGCCAATTCGCTGGCGCGCCACATCCCCGGGACGCGGCTCGCCGGCGTGGTCGAGAGCGTCGCCGAGACCCGTGAGAAGGCGCTGGCCGACTTCGGCATCGCGAAAGGCTTCGACGATCTCGCCGCGGCGCTCGACTGGGGCCGGTTCGACGCAGTGGTGATCACCACGCCGACGTTCACCCATCGCGATTTCGCGGTCTCCGCGGCGAACGCCGGCAAGCACGTGTTCGTCGAGAAGCCGATGGCCCTCAGCCTAAGCGAATGCGACGAGATGATCGCCGCGGCCGAGCGCGCCGGCGTCGCCCTGCAGATCGGCTTCATGCGCCGCTTCGACCCCGAGTTCAGTGCCGCGCAGGCGCGGATCGCCGCCGGCGAGATCGGCCGGCCGATGGTGATCAAGTCGCTGACCCACGGCCCCGGCCTGCCGCCGCCCTGGGCGCGTGACGCGAAGCTCTCCAACGGCATGCTGGCCGAGGTGAACAGCCACGACTGGGACGCCGTCCGCTGGCTCATGGCGGCGGATCCGGTGCGCGTCATGGCCGAGATCGCCAACTTCAAGGGCAAGGCGCGCGGCGTCGACGACCCTGACTTCTACGACACCGCGCTGGTCTCGATCCGCTTCGAGGGCGGCGGTCTCGGCAGCGTCACCGGCATCTGCCCCTGCGACTACGGCTACGACGCGCGCGTCGAGATCGTCGGCGAGAAGGGCATCATGCAGATCGGCGACATCAGGGGCCAGTCGGTGACGGTGGTCACCGATCGCGAGACCGGCCTCCGCGAGCCGGTCTTCCGCACCTGGCCGGAGCGCTTCGCCTGGGCCTACATCCGGGAGATGGAGCACTTCGTCGACTGCATCCGCAGCGGCCGGCCGCCGTCCGTCGACGGGCAAGACGGCCGCTGGGCGGTCGCTACGGTCCTCGCCGCGACGAAATCGTACACGGAAGAACGACCCGTGAAGCTCTCGGAGATCTTCTGATACACGCCGACCGGGTCTTCATGGAAAGGTCCCTTGTGAGAGGGCTGGCGGTGCGTAAGCGGCACCGTTCTCGGCCCCCCGTGGCCCAATTCGGCGTATAGTCGGCGGCATCGCATGGAGGTCGCCGACATGAGCACATGGTTGGGACGCATCTTCCTTGCAGGCGCGCTGCTCGCCGCGGCGGGCACCATGGTCCGGGCCGAGATCGGCGCGGCGGACCGCGAGACGTTCCGGAGCATCGTCGCCGCCCAGATCGACGCCTTCCGGCG
>JBIQKL010000139.1:0-5926 GCA_044506555.1 Hyphomicrobiales bacterium
GCCGCCTGGGCGGTGATGCCGGGGCGGACGGGGAGGCGGACCATGACGCTCGATCCCTTGCCCTCCTCGGAGACGATGGCGACCGTGCCGCCGTGCAGCTCGACGAAGCTCTTGACGATGGCGAGGCCGAGGCCGGCGCCGCCCCGCGCCTGGCCGCGGGCCCGGCTCGCGAAGCGGTCGAAGGCGGAATCGATGAAGTCGCGCGGGATGCCGGCGCCGCGGTCGGTGACGGTGAACTCGATCATGATGCCGTCGCGGCGGGCGAGCAGCTCGACGACGCCGCCGCTCGGCGAGAACGAGATGGCGTTGACGATGAGGTTGAACAGCACCTGGCGGATCCGGCGGTCGTCCGCCATGAAGGTGCCGGTGCCCTCGGCGATCTCGGTCGCGATCCTGATGTCGGTGTCGGCGAGGCGGTCCTGCACGCCCTCGATGGCGGCGGCGACGGTCGCCGCGACGTCGACCTCGGCATAGTCGAGCTCCATGATGCCGGCGTCGATGGTGGCGAGATCGAGGATGTCGTTGACGATGGCGCGGAGCGCGATCGAGGACGAGAGCACGTAGCCGGTGTACTCGCGCTGGCGGTCGGTGAGCGGCCCGACCGCGGGATCGGCGAGCAGCTCGGTGAAGCCGATGATGTTGGTCAGCGGCGAGCGGAGCTCGTAGGAGACGTGGTGGATGAAGGCGTTCTTCAGCGCGTCGGCGGCTTCGAGCGCCTCGGCGCGCTCGGTCAGCGCACGCTCGATCCGCGCCGAATCGCTGACGTCGACGAAGGTCGCCATGGTCTGCCCGTCGGGCAGCGGCACCGTGGTGAAGACGATGACCCGCTCGCCGGGCCGCTCGAGCCGTCCCGATACGCTCGACCGGGTCTCGGAGAGCCCGGCGACGCAGGCGGTGAACGTCGCCCACAGCGCGTCGTCGTCGCCCGGCCGCCGCACGCTCCGCACCACGTCGGCGATGTGCGGCTCGCCGGCGAGCATCGCCCGGTCGAGGTCGAGCATCGAGGCGAAGGTCGGATTGTGCAGCCGGAGCCGCCCGTCGGTGCCGAACACCGCGACGCCCTCGCTGAGGTGGTCGAGGGTCTCGCCCTGGACCCGGCTGAGGGCGATCAGCTTGCTCTCGAGCTCGAGCTGCTCGGTGACGTTCTCGTAGATCCAGGTCATGCCCCCCTGCGGATTGGGGTTGGCGATGACCCGGAGCGTCTGTCCGTCGGGGAGGTGCCAGATGTGCTCCTTCGCCTCGTTCGCCCGGTAGACGGCGAGAAGCTCGGTGCGCCAGGCCCGGTAGTCGCGCTGCTCGGGGATGCGGCGGAGCGCGCGGAGGCGGTCGAGCACGGCGTTCTCGTCGGGGTTTCCGGCGAGGAAGCCGGCGTCGAGGCCGAACAGGCGGCGGTAGGCGGCGTTCGACGAGCGGAGCCGGCGATCGGGGCCGAAGATCGCCACCGCGGTGGCGAGCTGGTCGAGGGTGCGGGCGTGGAAATCGATCTCGCGGCGGAGCGCGGCCTCGGCCTGCTCGACGGCGGTGACGTCGATCGCCATGCCGCCGCTGCCGCTCGGCGAGGCGATGTCGATGATGTCGTAGATGCGGCGCTCGCCGGCGACCACGGCGGGCAGGCGCTTGACGAAGACCGGATCGGCCCGGTGCGCCGCCTCGATGATGCCGCGCCCGGCGCTGTCGATCAGCTCGCGGCTCTTGGCCAGCACGTCGCCCTCGTCGCCGCCGCCGACTGCGTTGACGTAGGCGGCGTTGGTCCAGAGCAGGCGGCCGCGCTCGTCGCGGAGCCAGATCGGCATCGGCGAGGCGGAGAACATCGCCCGCATCGCCTCGACTTCGGCCTCGAGCAGGGCGTGGCGGGCCTCGAGCTCGGCGCGGGCGAGGGGCTCGCCCGACAGGTCGCGGAAGCGGACCAGCGCGGTGGTGCCGCAGGTGCGGCCGCGCGCCTCCACCAGGCGCCCGGCCACGGTGGCGACGGTCATGACGAAGGCCTCGCCGGTGCGGCGGAGCACGTCCACCGACCGGTCGAGCTCGCCCGCCGATTCCGGCTTGAGCCAGGTGCCGAAGGCGAGGAACGCCGAACGCTCCGCCGGCACCCCGGATTCGGGCGGCAGCGCCCCGGCGACCACGGGCTCGAACCCGCCGGCGTCCCAGGCGACGACGCGCTCGCGGTCGTCGTCGAGGAGCGCGGCCAGGCGCTCGCTGTCGGCGCGGGTCTCGGCGACCCGGACGCGGAGCGTCTCGTTCTCGGCCTCGGTGCGGAGCCGGGCACGATGCAGGAGGACGACGGCGGCGATGCAGAAGCCGACGACCCCGACGAGGATCACGGCCGTCAGCAGGCGCGGCGAGGTCAGCGACAGGAAACCGGTGGCGGCATTGGCGGAAGCGGCGGGAAGAAGGGACACCACGGCACAGAGTGCTGCCGGAATCGCTATCGATTTGGCGTCATGCTTCCGCATGCGTCCTGTGCCCCTCGCGTCGCGGGACGCGTTCGTTCATTGCTGGGATCATCGCAGGGCCACCCGACGCCCCCTGCGAATCACCCTACTCTAACGGCATGCGGAATCCTGTGTGAAGCACCGGGATCGATAAAATTATCCGGGGTGGAGAATCGACCCCGGACGGGGCGCCGCGGGCACCGCCCCCCGCGCCCCGTCCGGCGGGAGTTTTTCGCGGCTCAGTACCGGTAGGTGTCCGGCTTGAACGGGCCGGCCTGGTCGACGCCGATATAGGTCGACTGCTTGTCGCTGAGCTCGGTGAGCTTGACGCCGATCTTCTGGAGGTGGAGCCGGGCCACCTTCTCGTCGAGCGCCTTGGGCAGGGTATAGACCTGCTTCTGATACTCGCCGGGCTTGGTGAACAGCTCGATCTGGGCGAGCGTCTGGTTGGTGAACGAGGCCGACATGACGAAGCTCGGATGGCCGGTGGCGTTGCCGAGGTTCACCAGCCGCCCCTCGGAGAGGAGGATGATGCGCTTGCCGTCGGGGAACTCGATCTCGTCGACCTGCGGCTTGACGCTGTGCCACTTGTAGTTCTTGAGCGCGCCGACCTGGATCTCGGAATCGAAGTGGCCGATGTTGCACACGATCGCCCGGTGCTTCATCTCGCGCATGTGGTCGATGGTGATCACGTCGACGTTGCCGGTGGCGGTGACGAAGATGTCGGCGCGGGGCGCGGCGTCCTCCATGGTGGTCACCTCGTAGCCCTCCATCGCCGCCTGGAGCGCGCAGATCGGATCGATCTCGGCGACCATGACGCGGCAGCCGGCATTCCTGAGGCTCGCGGCCGAGCCCTTGCCGACGTCGCCGAAGCCGCAGACCATCGCGGTCTTGCCCGACATCATCACGTCGGTGCCGCGGCGGATGCCGTCGGTGAGGGATTCGCGGCAGCCGTAGAGGTTGTCGAACTTCGACTTGGTGACGGAGTCGTTGACGTTGATCGCCGGGAAGAGCAGGCGCCCCTCCTTCGCCATCTGGTAGAGCCGCTTGACGCCGGTGGTGGTCTCCTCGGTGACGCCTTTGATCTCCTTGGCGAACTTCGTGTACCAGCCCGGCTGCGCCTTGAGCTTCTTCGCGATCGCGGCGAAGAGGACCTCTTCCTCCTCGTTGGTCGGATGGGCGATCACCGACGGGTTGGTCTCGGCCTGCATGCCGAGATGGAGGAGGAGCGTGGCGTCGCCGCCGTCGTCGAGGATCATGTTCGGCGTGCCGCCGTCGTGCCACTCGAAGATGCGGTGGCTGTAGTCCCAGTAGTCCTCGAGGCTCTCGCCCTTGTAGGCGAAGACCGGCGTACCGGCGGCGGCGATCGCGGCGGCGGCGTGGTCCTGGGTCGAATAGATGTTGCAGGAGGCCCAGCGCACCTCGGCGCCCAGCGCCTGCAGCGTCTCGATCAGCACCGCGGTCTGGATGGTCATGTGGAGCGAGCCGGCGATGCGGGCGCCGCGGAGCGGCTGCTCGGGGCCGTATTCCTCGCGGGTCGCCATCAGGCCGGGCATCTCGGTCTCGGCCATCGAGATCTCCTTCCGCCCCCAGTCGGCGAGACCGATGTCCTTGACCACGTAGTCCTTGAATTCCGCCATTGGTGTGCTCCTTGCCCGCCGGGCGCATGCCGCCCCGTCGCATGGCGCGCCTTATAACTTCCTGCCGTGGTGGGGGCAATAAGGATATAAAGATTTCTTTATGCGACGGCGCGAGGTTGCAGCGTCGCCAGGGTGATCAGGAGGGCGACGATCGCGCAGAGCGCCATGGTCGCGGTGAGCGGGATGGCGGTGCCGTCGAACAGCGCGCTGACCACGCCGGCGCCGACCGCGCCGAGGCCGAATTGCAGCGTCCCCATCAGCGCCGAGGCGGTGCCCGCCTTCTCGCCGTAGGGGTCGAGGGCGAGCACCGTGCCGGGGGCGCCGACGAAGGCGAGGCCGGCGAAGGTGATCCAGACCAGCGGCAGGGCGACGACCAGCGGCGCGGCGTCGAGGAGGGTGAGTGCGAACAGGGCGGTCGCACCCGCGGCGCACACGCCGGTGGCGACCACGACGAGGCGGTCGGCGCCGAGCCTCCGCATCGCCGGGGCGCTGAACTGGGCGAGGCCGATGCCGACCACCGCACAGGTCGCGAACAGGATCGAGTAGAGCCACGGCTCGAGGCCGTGCACGCCCATGAAGAAGAAGGCGGAGCCGACGACGAAGCTGAACAGCACCGTCTGGACCAGACCGGTGACGAGCGTCAGCGCCATGAAGCGGCGGTCGAGGAAGAGCCCGCCATAGCCGGAGAAGGCGTGGAGCAGGCTCCTCCGGTCGCGGCGCTCCGGCGGCAGCGTCTCGGGCAGGAGGAACCAGACCAGCGCCAGGCCGAGCGCGCCGATGAAGGCGAAGACCCAGAAGATCGAGTGCCACGAGAACACGGCGAGGAAGCCGGTGCCGGCGAGGGGCGCGATCAGCGGCGAGATGCCGAGCAGTAGGAAGGTGAGGGCGAGGAGCTGCGCCGCCCGCGCCCCGGTATAGAGATCGCGGATGACGGCGCGGACGATCACCGCCGCCGAACAGATGCCGAAGCCCTGCACGAAGCGGAGCGCGACCAGGGTCTCGATGTCGGGCGCGAAGACGCAGCCGATGCCGGCGGCGATGAACAGCACCAGGCCCCAGATCAGCGGCGGGCGGCGGCCGTAGGAATCGGCCAGGGGCCCGTAAAGCGGCTGGCCGACCGCGAGCGCCAGGAAGAAGGCGACCAGCGTCTGCTGCGCGGCGCCGACGTCGGTGCCGAGGTCGGCGGCGATCACCGGCAGCCCCGGCATGTACATGTCGATGGCGATCGGGCCGACGGCGGACAAGAGGCCCAGCACCAGCGCGAGGCGCGTGAAGCTGGGGGCGGTGGCGGGAGGCATGGCAGGACGTCGCCGGTGGGGATGGGGCGGCGGACGCTATACGCGGCGGATGCCCGAGGCAATCGGAACGTTGGCCCGGGCCTCGACGGCGCCTATCCGGCGCGCTGGAACAGGAAGACGCCGGCGACCACCAGCACCACGCCGGCGATGCGGAGCGGGTCGATGTCCCGCGCCATGTAGCCGCCGATGCCGAAATAGTCGGCGGCGACCGAGGCGATCATCTGGCCGAGCACGATCGCGGCGAAGAGCAGCGCGCCGCCGAGCACCGGCGCGACGAACAGCCCGCCGACGACGAACACGAAGCCGATGACGCCGCCGAGCCACAGGTACCAGGGCAGCGCGGAGATCACCGCCAGCGGGAAGCTCTGTCGCGTGACGAGGAGATAGGCGGCGCAGAGGGTGAAGGAGATCGAGATCGACAGAAACGCCGCCCCGACCGGCGTGCCGAGCCGCTTCGCGACGTCGGCGTTCAGCCCGGGCTGCAGCGCGATCATCATGCCGAGCGCGACGGCGATGAGGAGATGCGGGAAACGGGACATGGGGGACTCCGGTGGGA
>JBIQKL010000139.1:6026-7873 GCA_044506555.1 Hyphomicrobiales bacterium
ATCCGTGGCGAGGTCCAGCCGCATGCCGCGTGCCAGAACCTGAGGGTCGGCGAAGACGTCGGCGACCGCGTTGATCGGCCCGGCCGGGACGCCGGCCGCTTCGAGCGCTGCGAGCAGGTCGGCGCGAGTGAAGGCGCGGGTGCGGTCGGCGATCAGCGGGACGAGAGCGTCGCGGTGGGCGACGCGGTCACGGTTGGTGGCGAAGCGCGGGTCGCCGGCGAGCTCGGGCAGGTCGAGGACCGCGCAGAGGTGGCGGAACTGGGCCTCGTTGCCGACGGCGATGATGACGTGGCCGTCGGCGACCGGGAACGCCTGGTAGGGGACGATGTTGGGGTGCGCGTTGCCGAGGCGGCGCGGGGAGCGGCCGGAGACGAGGTAGTTCATCGCCTGGTTGGCCAGCACCCCGACCTGGGTGTCGAGGAGCGCCATGTCGATGTGCTGGCCGGTGCCGGTGCGCTCGCGGGCGACGATCGCCGCCTCGATGGCGATCACGGCGTAGAGCCCGGTGAAGATGTCGGCGAAGGCGACGCCGCTCTTCTGCGGCTCGCCGTCCGCCGCGCCGGTCAGGTCCATGATGCCGCCCATGCCCTGGATGATGAAGTCGTAGCCGGGGCGGTGGGCGTAGGGGCCGTCCTGGCCGAAGCCGCTGATCGAGCAGTAGATCAGCCGCGGATTCTCGGCGCGCAGGGTCTCGTGGTCGAGGCCGAAGCGACGGAGTCCGCCGACCTTGAAGTTCTCGATCAGCACGTCGGCACGGCGGGCGAGCGCGCGGACGATGGCGCGTCCCTCCTCGGTGCGGAAGTCGATGGCGATCGAGCGCTTGCCGCGATTGGCGGCGTGGAAATAGGCGGCATCGGCGCTGCCGTCGGGGTTCTCGACGAAGGGCGGCCCCCATGCCCGCGTGTCGTCGCCGGAGGGCGATTCGACCTTGATCACCTCGGCGCCGAGATCGGCGAGCACCTGCCCCGCCCAAGGCCCGGCCAGCACACGGGCGAGCTCGAGCACGCGGATGCCGGCGAGCGCGGTCATGCGCGCCGTTCCGGTGTTGACCTTGGCGGTGCCGTGCGTCCTTCGAGGCCCGCCTGCGGCGGGCACCTCAGGATGGCGGCGTGGATGTTCCTTGGAGCGGCGTGGATGTTCCCCGGGGAGGTAAACGCCCATCGCCATGCTGAGGTGCTTCGCGAAGCGGAGCCTCGAAGCACGCAGGGCATATCCGCCCGATGCGGCAGCCGTCTCACGAGAAGGCCTGGATGCCGGTCTGGGCGCGGCCGAGGATGAGGGCGTGGATGTCGGCGAGCGCGGTCATGCGGTCGGTTCCGGTGTTGACCTTGGTGGTGCCGTGCGTCCTTCGAGGCCCGCCTGCGGCGGGCACCTCAGGATGGCGGCGTGGATGTTCCTTGGAGCGGCGTGGATGTTCCCCGGGGAGGTAAACGCCCATCGCCATGCTGAGGTGCTTCGCGAAGCGGAGCCTCGAAGCACGCAGGGCATATCCGCCCGATGCGGCAGCCGTCTCACGAGAAGGCCTGGATGCCGGTCTGGGCGCGGCCGAGGATGAGGGCGTGGATGTCGTGCGTGCCCTCGTAGGTGTTGACCGTCTCGAGGTTGAGCATGTGCCGGATGACGTGGAACTCGTCGGCGATGCCGTTGCCGCCGTGCATGTCGCGGGCCTGCCGGGCGATGTCGAGCGCCTTGCCGGCATTGTTGCGCTTGACCAGGCTGATCATCTCCGGCGCGACGCGGCCCTCGTCGAACAGGCGGCCGACGCGGAGCGCTCCGCCGAGCCCGAGGGCGATCTCGGTCTGCATGTCGGCGAGCTTCTTCTGGATCAGCTGGTTGGCGGCGAGCGG